>JAYULM010000492.1:0-6569 GCA_043763605.1 Armatimonadota bacterium
GTAACGTTTCCTGACCCGCAGGGTCTACAGCCGAAGGCTCCCAGCGGAACGCTTCAGCGTCCGATCACCGTCCGATCACCGACCGACCGAAGCCCGGACCGGCGGCAACAACGCCCCCCGTTGCATGATAAGAAAGAGTCGCCAACAACCGATTTATATACCGGTTTTATCCGGACATAGCATCGAAACATATCAAACACGGAAGAGACAATCTGACATGAACACCGCGACACTGAAAGTCCGGACGTCCGACACGCGCTCAGTCATCAACCCCAACATCTACGGGCATTTTGCCGAGCATTTAGGCGGCTGTATTTACGGCGGGTTCTGGGTCGGCGAGGACAGCCTGATCCCGAACACGCGCGGCATCCGCAACGATGTCGTGGACGCGTTGAAAAAACTTAGTATTCCGGTACTGCGCTGGCCCGGCGGCTGCTTCGCCGACGAATACCACTGGCAGGACGGTATCGGTCCGCGCGAAAACCGCCCGTCGATGATCAACACCCACTGGGGCGGCACGGTCGAGAACAACCATTTCGGCACGCACGAGTTCATGGACCTGTGTTCCCTGCTCGAAACCGAGCCGTATATCTGCGGCAACGTCGGGAGCGGGTCGCCACAGGAAATGATGAACTGGGTGGAGTACCTGACATCGGACGGCGAGTCCCCGATGGCGAACCTGCGCCGACAGAACGGACGCGCCGAGCCATGGAAACTGACCTATTTCGGCGTCGGGAACGAGAGTTGGGGATGCGGCGGAAACATGCGCCCCGAATACTACGCCGACGAGTACCGACGTTACAACACGTTCGTGAAAAACTACGGCAAAAACAAAGTCTACCGGATCGCCTGTGGCGCGAACGACGCAGACTACAACTGGACCGCCGTGCTGATGGAACGTGCCGGACGCCAGATGAACGGTTTGTCGCTCCATTACTACACGATCTCTACCGGCGACTGGGGGGAAAAAGGTTCGGCGACGGCGTTTAACGAAGCGGAATACCACGAAACGTTGCGCCGGACCCTGTTCATGGGGGAGCGTATCGCGAAGCACGGCGCGGCGATGGACCGGCACGACCCCGAAAAGAAGGTCGGCATGGTGATTGACGAGTGGGGGATCTGGACCGACGTGGAACCGGGCACGAACCCCGGCTTCCTGTACCAGCAGAACAGTTTGCGCGACGCGATCCTCGCCGCGCTGAACTTCCATATCTTCCACGACCACGCCGACCGGGTGACGATGACCAACATCGCGCAAACCGTAAATGTCCTGCAGGCGATGATCCTGACCGAGGACGAGAAGATGGTTTTGACACCGACGTATCACGTTTTCGAGATGTTCAAAGGGCATCAGGGCGCGACGGTTCTCACGACCGAACTGTCCGACACCGCCTACACCGTGGGCGCGAACACGATCCCCGCCGTCAGCGCGTCAGCGTCGCGGGCGGCGAGCGGCGACGTACTGCTCACGCTGGTCAACACCGACCCCAACAACGAAGCGTCGCTATCCGTGGAGATAGATAGGGGCAACCTGAAATTCGTCAGCGGGCGCGTCCTGACGGCGGATGCGGTGACGACTCACAACACGTTCGACGCGCCTTACGCCGTGAAACAACACCCGTTCGACACGGTGAAACAGATCGGCTTGTCGCTTCAAACACAACTGCCGCCCCGGTCGGTGGTATCTATTACGTTGCGCTGATCTCTTTTTGTCGGGTACCCCCCGGGGTGGCGGACGGCGCCAACGCATCGTTGGATCGGTTTCACCTGCGGTGCTGTGTTCTGCTTCCGGTTTCAACATTCCATGTTGAAACCGGAACCGGTGGAATTCGCGGGAAACAGCAAGGGCTAAATCGGCACGCGAAACTGAAAAAAAAGCACCGCAGGTAAACCGATCCAACGATGCGTTGGTGCCGTCCGCCACCCCGGGGGGTACCCGACAAAAAGAAACAGGGAGGACTCCGTGCTGTAATCGTGGAAACCTTGCTTATGACGCAGACGCTTCCCCGATCAACCCCGGAATCGCAGGGCATTACTTCATCCGCCATTCTCGCCTTTCTCGATGCTGTCGTGCGCGACGGTCAGGAAATGCACTCGCTGATGATCGTGCGGCGCGGCGCGGTCGTCGCGGAAGTGTGGTGGTCGCCGTACGCGCCGGACCGCCCGCACATGCTCTACTCGCTGAGCAAGAGTTTCACCGCGACTGCCGCCGGGTTGGCGGTCGCGGAGGGCAAGTTCTCGCTCGATGATTGCGTGGTCTCGTTCTTTCCCGACGATCTTCCGGCGGAAATAAGTGCGAATCTTGCCGCGATGCGTGTGCGCGATCTGCTTTCGATGTCGGCAGGGCATAACGAGGAACCCCCGATACGGCACAATCCGACGGAGAACTGGGCGCGGGCGTTTCTCGCGAACCCGGTGACACACGAACCGGGCACGCACTTCGTCTACAGTTCGTCGGCGACGTACATGGTTTCCGCCATCGTACAGAAAACTACCGGGCAGGACTTGCTGGAATATCTCGGTCCGCGCCTGTTCGCGCCGCTCGGCATGGGCGAGCCGACCTGGGAGCGTTGTCCGCGCGGTATCCCCGTCGGCGGTTGGGGGCTGAGCCTCCGCACCGAGGACATCGCGAAGTTCGGGGAGTTGTACCGCCAGGATGGCGTCTGGAACGGCGAACGGCTTTTGCCGGAGGGTTGGGTGACGACCGCGACCGCGAAACAGGTGTCGAACGGGAGCGATCCCGACAACGACTGGAACCAGGGCTATGGCTTTCAGTTCTGGCGTTGCCGACACAGCGCGTATCGCGGCGACGGCGCGTTCGGACAATACTGCGTCGTGTTACCCGAGCAGGAAGCGGTCGTCGCGATCACAAGCCGCGTGAATGACATGGGCGCGGTGCTGAACGCGATCTGGGAGGTGCTCCTCCCGGCGATGGGAGCGGCGACGCATCTCGCGCCGGACAGCGAGACGCAGGGCGCACTGGCACACCGGCTTTCCCACCTCCGTCTGGCGACACGGGAAGGCATCACGGACGCGGAAATCGCGCAGAATGTGTCGGGAGAAACGTATCACTTTTCTCCTAACGACTTCGGGATCGACACGGCGACGCTCGACTGCGATGTGTTCGGCAACGGCGTACTGACCCTGACCGACAGCGCGGACCGGACGTATACGATACCGTTCGGCTACCGGGAATGGAAAGCGGGTGCGGACGGCTTCCCCACGCTCGGACCGTCCTACCGCCACGTCATGACCTGCGGCGCGTGGACCGCCGCCGACACCCTGACGCTGACCATGTGCTTCGCCGAAACGCCGTTCGTCCCGACAATCACCTGCCAGTTCACGGAAGACCGGTTGACAATGACGATTGACGGGAGCATGGGATTCGGACCGAAGGAGCGACCGCCGCTGACGGGCGAGCGGCAAGTGTCCGCGTGATAGGGTGCGGGGCGATTCTACGGCGCAAAATCTTTGGATTCGTGATAAGTTAGGAGGCGGGAAAATCACACGATCTCCCGCCCATTTCCCCGATTACCTGATAGCAAGACACGCAAGATATGGCTACCACGAACAAAGATTACTATGAGATTTTAGGCGTCGCGCGCGATGTCGACACCGACACGCTCAAAAAAGCGTACCGCAAACTCGCCCGCCAGTACCACCCGGATGTCAATCACGAGGCGGGCGCGGAAGCGAAGTTCAAGGAAGTGCAATCCGCCTATGACGTGCTCGCCGACCCGGACAAGCGGGCGCGCTACGACCGGTTCGGTGCCGAGGGCGTTTCCGGCGGTCCGGGCGGACCCGGCGGTGGCGATCCGTTCGGCGGGTTCGGCGATATTTTCGACCTGTTTATGAACCAGGGCGGTAGCGGCAGGCGACCGGGCGGACCCGAGCGCGGCGGCGACGTGCGCTACGACCTGCAGATCACACTTGAGGACGCGTATCGCGGCGGCGAAAAGAACGTCACGCTGCCTCGCGTCGAAACGTGCGGGACGTGCAAGGGAAACGGGGCAGAGCCGGGTACCAAGCCGGAAACCTGCACCCAGTGTAGCGGCGCGGGACAGGTCCGCCGCGTCCAGAACGTCCCCTTCCTGGGCATGGTGCAGACGATGGCACCGTGCGACAAATGCTCCGGCACCGGGAAAGTCGTCAAGTCGCCGTGCAAGACCTGCACCGGGCGCGGGCGGGTCCGTGCCGAGCGGGCGGTGACGATCCCGATCCCGGTCGGCGTCGCGGACGGCATGCAGATGCCGCTCACCGGCGAGGGCAATGCGGGCGCGAACGGCGGCGGGGCAGGCGACCTGTACGTCTTCTTCAACGTCACACCCCACCCCTTGTTCGAGCGCGAAGGCGCGGACCTCTACGCCGAAGTCCCTATCTCCTACACGCAAGCCGCGCTCGGCGACACGGTCCCGGTGCCCACGCTGTCCGGCGACGCGCAGACGGTCACGGTCCCCGAGGGCACGCAAACCGGCACCCAGTTCCGCGTGGCGAAGCAGGGTATGCCAGACATCCGCTCGCGCACCAACGCCAAGGGCGATCTGCATGTCACGGTGACGGTGCAGACTCCGAAAAAACTGTCCGACGCGGAGCGCAGACTACTCGAAGAACTGGCGGTCCTGCGCGGCGAAAAAGGCGGCGAGATCGCTCCGGTCGTGGAAGAGCACAAAGGCGTTTTCGACAAGTTGAAGGACATCTTCACCGGGCATTAAAGGAGTAGGAGAAAATGGAAACAGTGACGGATTCGTCAGTCCCGGGATTTTTCCCGGCAACCGCGAGGGAGGCAGCATTGGCGGACCCACCAGTCACGCCGGACGAGGTGATGGAACGGGCACGGGAGGGGACGAAGTATCAAAATTCGCTCCCAACAGGCGAGATCATGCGGCGGACCTGGGCGGTCTACTACCAGAAGCGTGCAGAAATCGAAACCGAAGTGAACATCGGGAGGCTGGTTTCAATAGATGTTCAGAGCGGCGACTATGAATTAGATTCAGACGGCGTGGTAGGACCAACGATTTTGCGCCGTCGCCGCCCGGACGCGATCATGGGAATGTTGCGAGTTGGTTACGCAACCGCATTCAAGAAAGGTGGCTCTATGCGGCGATTATCGCCAATGAGCGTGCCGGAGGTGCCGAGCAATGGACGTTAGCGGGCGTGTTGATGAACGCCTCGATGCAGTTATTGCGATCACCCTGAAAAACGATCTGGGACAAACATTGGTGATAGACGCCGTGATAGATTCCGGCTTCAACGACGCTCTCAGCCTCCCGTCGGCGGTGATTCAGCAACTCAAATTCGGGGCATTACCCTCGATTATTGTGGAACTGGCGGACGGGAGCGAGGCAGAAACTCAGACCTTCACCGGTCGGGTCGTCTGGGACGACCCGCGAGGACGGATCATCCGCATCCAGCAGGGCGAGGGGCGTCCGCTCGTCGGGATGGCGTTGCTCCTTGAACACCGGGTGACTATCGACGTGCGCTACGACGGCGCGGTCCGGGTCGAGCCGATACCGGGCAGCGAGGAAGACATCTGACCATGGCGGAACAACGGTGGGCGGAAATCGAGGTAGCAGCATCGGGGGATGCGGCGCAGGAAGCGACCGGCGCGGTGATGACCGAGGTCGTCGGGGCGGCGGGCTATGCGGTGTCGGCACTCGCGGTCACGGCGTACCTGCCGGTGGACGAGCGGCTGGAAAACACGCTCCTCACACTAAAAGGTGCCCTGCACGAAATCAAGCGCGTCCACAAGATCCCCGGTTCGTCGGACGAGATCACGGTGCGCTTCGTCGCCGAGGAGGATTGGGCGACGGCATGGAAGCAGTATTTCAAGCCACAAAAGATCGGCGAACGGTTCGTGGTCAAGCCGACGTGGGAAGAGTACGCCGCCGCGCCGAATGACGTCGTGATCCAGATCGACCCCGGGATGGCGTTCGGGACCGGACTTCACGCTACCACGCGGCTTTGCCTACTGGGACTGGAGCGGCATCTTTTCCCCGGCGCGACCGTCACCGATGTCGGCACCGGTTCGGGCATCCTCGCGGTCGGGGCGATCCTTCTGGGTGCGGCTTCCGCCGTGGCGGTGGATAACGACCCGCTCGCGGTGCGTATCGCGCAAGAAAACGTGGACCTGAACGGCGTCGCCGACCGGGTACGGGTATACGAAGCGGCGGAACCGCCCCCCGGTGCGTACGATTTCGTAGTCGCGAACATTCTGGCACACGTGATCATCGCGCTATCCGCCGGGCTGTTTCAAGCAACGAAGCCGGGCGGCATGCTGATCGCCTCGGGGATTCTGGCGGGACCGTCGGCAGAGCAGGTGGCGAAACACCTGACGGCGATTGGCTACACGGAAGCGGAGATCGTTGCCGAGGGCGAGTGGGCGTCGGTCGTGGCGCGGCGACCAGCGGGCTGATCGCGTCATTTTGATTCGCTTACGGACACTGAAGGGTTCCGGTGTAAGCGCGGACCACCCAGAGGGTACCCGAGACGCTTCGCGTCGAGGGAGCCGAGCGCAGACGCGCGGTAATGTCCCGACTCCGGCGACGCGAAGCGTCTCGGGTACCCTCTGG
>JAYULM010000493.1:0-1877 GCA_043763605.1 Armatimonadota bacterium
TTTGAAGTTGATCGGGCCCGTCATCGTCGCCGGGAGCATCGTGACGTAGACCCCCAAAGCCCCTAACGCATCCAGCGAACCGGACTGGTTGCCCGCATGGAACGGCTGTTGCAGGGTCGGAAGCACATACGTGAAGTTGGCTCCGAAGCCCATCTGCGGACGCGGAAGCGAAACCGAGTTGAGCAGGTTAATGAGGATCAGATAATCGTAGCCTGCGAAGTCGTCCGGGAAGGCAACATGAGTGTGTACCCGGTAGAACGCGGCAATGGCTCCAGGGGGCGCGTTAAGGACGACATTCGAGAAATCGGACGCCGTATTGTCCGCCAGTCCGCTGACTGCCGCGCCATAGGTCAGGTCGGGAATGTAGGGCGTGAACGGCGTTCCACTGAGCGAGAAGTTATTGTCTTGCGGCCCGGGGGTTGTGCCGGAGGTCGCCCTCGTGATCGCGGAAGTCAGGTTGCCTGTGTTCTTGCTGAGGGTGAAAAAGCCGTTGTCTCCATTCCCTCCCACCGAATAGGGAAGCGAACCGGCGGTGCCTCCTGCCCCGCTTGAGCAGTTCACCGTGACGCTTCCGCCCACAACCGAGCCGGTGAGCCAGATCGTTCCGCCCCCGCCCCCGCCGCCGGAGCCGCCAGACAGTCCATTGCCGCCGTTGCCACCGCTCCCGCCCCCGTTGCCCGCCCCGCCACCGCTCCCGGCATAGTTGGCGTTTCCGCCGTTTCCGCCGGGTGCCAAGCCCCCGGCACCAAAGGCTCCCCCAAATGCTCCCGGATCGCCCGCTTTGCCGTTACTTCCCCCTCCCGCGTTCCCTGCGGGAAAGCCTCCCAGCGCAGGACGCGCATTAACTCCAGCCGCTCC
Organism: Armatimonadota bacterium; assembly: GCA_043763605.1. GTDB lineage: Bacteria > Armatimonadota > Armatimonadia > Armatimonadales > Armatimonadaceae > JACMIU01. The sequence continues at coordinate 859 of JAYULM010000493.1, forward strand.
CTGTGACAGGAGGGAACCCGCGAGGATCAGGCGACCAAACGCCTGGATTTTGACCCCGCCGCCTCCCGCGCCTCCCTCTCCGCCCGCAACACCGTCGCCTCCCTTGCCTCCGCTCCCCCCGTTGCCTCCTGCGCCGCCATCGCCGCCATAGATTTTTTTCAACGTAAAAGGATCGTTTGGCTGACCTATGCCGCCGCCGCCGCCGCCCGCCCCGCCGCCCCCTGAACCCGATCCCCCTGCCGCGCCGCCTCCCCCTGCGCCGCCGCCGGAACCCCCTGTCAGAAGACCGATAGCCCCTCCATTGCCGCCGCCTTTGCCACCGGGAGGCCCAAAGACAATCGAGCCTCCTGAATTGTCTGCGTTCACCCCGTTCGCCCCATTGCCCCCGCGTGTGCCGCCTTTACCTCCGGTAACAGCATTGAGTCCGGTTCCATGTGCGCCTCCCATTCCCGCCGCGCCCCCTCTGGGAGTGTCCAGAATCGTGTTTTGCCTCCCTCCCGCTCCCCCTGCCCCGCCGCCGATTAAAAGACCATACCCGTTGGTTCCCGAAAGTCCCGGAAGACCGTCTACCGGCACGGAGCCATCTGCGCCGCTCCCCCCGTTGCCTCCATCTGCGGAGGCAGGACCGTTCCCGCCTGCCCCTCCTATCCCGCCCGCTACTACTGACAGACGCCGAGTTTGTCCCAGACCGCCCGCGCCCCCTCCCGCGACACCCTCTGTGCCGTTGGCGGAGACATCCAGAAACAAGTCGGGAATCTCCACATTGTTGTGGACACGTAGCAGTAACGGACGGTTCCCCGTGACTCGAAACCCCCCTGCTTGCGGCTTGAAATCTCCGTAGATGTCAAAAACAGCCAGACCTTCACGATTCACACTAGCACTCACCGGCCCAAGTGCCAACGCATTGGGACTGCTGAATGTCAGGGCATCGGTGTCAAGCACCGTCCCGATAGTAGACGTGATTTCATACGCCCCCATGCTGACCCTGCCACTGCTCAAGCGTGCATTGCCTTTGAGGT
>JAYULM010000494.1:0-27012 GCA_043763605.1 Armatimonadota bacterium
GTGATCATCGGTTTCACCGACGCCTGTAGGTGAAACCGATGATCACATCCGATGACCCAAACCAATGATCGAAACCGACGGATGCTGGGACGCCGCCAACGGACGCCAACCGATCAACCACGCGATAAAATACCGGTATGCCAACCCACCCCATAATTATCCGCCCGGTCGAGCCGCGCGACACCGAACCGCTCCGCGCCATTTACAACTGGGCGGTCGCCAGCACTACCGCCACGATGGCGACCACGCCGCGCCAACCGGACGCGCAGATTGCGTGGATGGAAACGCACAATGGCTTACCGTATCCCGCGCTGGTAGCCGAGGACGCGGACGGCGGGCAGGTCGTCGGTTACGCGTCGCTCTCGCCCTATATCCCCCGCGAGGGCTACCGCTTCACCTCGGAAGTTTCAGTGTATGTGCATTGCGACTGGCACGGACTCGGAATCGGGTCCGCGCTTCTCTCATCGCTCCTCGTGGAAGCGGACCGGCGCGGCTTCGTCTCGCTCCTCGCGCTGATCACCGCCGACAACGAGCCGTCGCTCCGCCTCCACCGACGCAACGGCTTCACCGACGCCGGGGCGTTGCGCCGCGTCGGGTACAAGTTCGACCGCTGGCTGGACGTGCTGATTCTGGAGCGGGTTCGGGAGGAGGCGGGTTGAGCGACTTCCAGAACATATTCGAGTTCGTCCGCGCGATCCCTAGCGGGAGCGTGATGAGTTACGGCGGCGTCGGGCGCGCGGTCGGTGTCACCGCGCGAACGGTGGGGTTCGCAATGGCGTCCTGCCCCGAGAACGTTCCCTGGCACCGCGTGGTCGGCTCGGACGGCTACCTGCGCATCGCCAAACGCTCGCCAGTGCATTTCGCCGAGCAGAAAGCGCGGCTCACGGAGGAAGGTGTGCCTGTAGACGAGCGGGGTTTCGTTGCGACCGAGTCCTTCGCTGATAACGAGTAACGCGGGGTATGGATACCGCGCGTCGTGCGCAAGCGACAAACCGTAAGACTTGACGCTACTACGCAATCGGTGTACAATCGCCCATATCCCCCTACCATGAACCAAGAAGGAGTCTGTTAAGCGCACCGCATGAGCCTATTTTCCGCCTACCGGGAGGGACTGACGCGAGGAAGCTATCAGGACGCCTTTGACGAAATGTTCGCCGACCCGGCGAACTTACTGCCGCAAGCCTACTGCCGCACCCTATTCGAGCGACTCGATACCTTCACCTTCGAGGAGTTTACGCGCCGCGTCAACGTAGCCGACGCTATGCTGATGAATCAGGGCGTTACGTTCACCGTCTACGGCGATGCCAAAGGAACCGAACGTACCATCCCCGTAGACCTGATTCCGCGCATCGTCCCGGCGGAAGAATGGTCGCACATCGAACGCGGCTTGACACAGCGTATCAACGCGCTGAACTACTTCCTGCATGACCTGTACAGCACCGACTGCAAGATCCTCAAAGACAACGTCATCCCGCGCGAGATCATCGAATCGGCAGCGCATTATCGGCGCGAGTTTATCGGTTGCCCTGTCCCGAAAAATATTCACGTGCATATCTGCGGTACCGACCTGATCCGCGATAACGACGGCACCTGGCGCGTCCTTGAAGACAACCTCCGCACCCCGTCCGGCGTCTCCTATGTACTCGAAAACCGAGTGATCCTGACCCGCATCTTTCCGCAACTGTTCAACCAATACCCCGTCCGCCCGGTGGACCATTACTCGACGGTATTGCTCGACAACCTGCGAGGCATCGCACCGCGCAAGCACAGTCCGGTCGTCGTCCTGCTCACGCCCGGCGTCTTCAACTCGGCATATTTCGAGCATGCGTATCTGGCGCAACAGATGGGCATCGAACTGGTCCAGGGCAACGATTTGTTCGTGGATGGCGACATGGTGTACATGAAAACCACGCGCGGCGCACAGCGCGTAGACGTGATCTACCGGCGCATCGACGACGACTACCTCGACCCCGAAACGTTCCGCAAAGGCTCCTCGCTCGGCGTCCCCGGCTTGATGCGGGCGTACGCTGCGGGCAATGTCGCACTCGCGAACACCATCGGCACCGGGGTCGCGGACGACAAGGTCATCTACCGTTATGTCCCCGCCATCATCAAATACTATCTCGGCGAGGAAGCCATCCTCCCGAACGTGGAAACATTTTGCGCCTGGGAGGAGTCCGAGAAGGACCATATTCTGGCGAACCTGCCCAACCTGGTGGTAAAAGCGGCGAACGAATCCGGCGGCTACGGCATGTTGATCGGACCGCAGGCGACGAAAGAAGAGTTAGCAGATTTCGCGGAAAAGATCAAGGAAAACCCGCGCAACTATCTGGCGCAACCGGTGATCGAACTGTCATCCGCGCCGTGCTTCGTCCGCGATGTCGGCATCGTCCCCCGCCGCGTGGACCTGCGCCCGTATATTCTGACCGGTCCCGACGGCGTCACGATCATCCCCGGCGGCTTGACCCGCGTCGCCCTGACGGAAGGCTCGTATGTCGTGAACTCGTCGCAGGGCGGCGGATCGAAAGACACCTGGGTGCTCGCACGACCGATGGGCGGGCAGTTCCAGTCCCAGTCGCAATCGCAGTCCGGGGGCGGCTCGCAGTCCCAGTCGCAAAGTCAGGGGAACTGGCAAAACCCATCCACCGATCTCCTTTCCAACGCACCGGATGAGGGGCAGAAGCCGCGCGAACCCATCGCGGGCGTCGAGATGCAAGTGCAACCGACACAGAACCGGAGTGAGCAACAGCAACAAGAAATGATGCAGCAGTAAGAAAACACCGACGCCAGTATTTTCGACATCTCTTCCCGCTTGGTATCAGTACCGAACCGTGAGCGCGACACCCCGTTCCCCTGTTTCCGGGCGGATAATTGGCGACAGGAGCAGTCCGCGACTGCTTCGTAGTTGCCACTGTGCGGTGAAGTACCCGACAGCGGCTCCCGCGATAACGTCGTGGATGTAGTGCCGGTGCAATCCGACCCGCGATTCGGCGACCAGTGCCGCCCCGCCGTACCAGTACCACGCTTCTTTGGGGTGATAATGCGCTTCCATCGTCGCCACCGCGAACGCCGCTGTCGCATGACCGCTTGGGAAACTGTCCCTATCGTCACTTCCGTCGGGTCGCTTTTCGCGGGTGATGAGTTTCAATCCTTCGGTCAGGGCAACGCTGGTGACAAGTGCATCCGATACGCGGAGCGATTCTCGTGTCCCCGGCTTACCGCCAAGCAGGGGGCGAATGACGCCCGCTCCCAAGTACAAAAGGTTCCCCGTGCCAGAAACGAACCGGTTTATGCGTGTGCCGGTGGAATCCTGTGCATGCGCAACCGTGTCGAATGTCGCAACGGTTACTACGACGCAAATGATGAGGAGGCGCAAAGTTCGCGGTAGGAGAATAGCTAACCGATTGTTCATAAGTTGTGTGTGTTCGCTTTCGTTTTCGTTGCATCAGTCGCGCTTGAAGACACATATTTTGCCGATAGCAGACAAACATAAACCCAGCAAAAACCTGACATGAAGCCCGCGCCGACATCAGTCGGATAGTGCTCTCCGAGGTAGATACGGCTCCACCCTACCACAAACATCCCCAGCCCCGCCGCGCCCCAGACAAAGACGCGAAAACGTGATGCGACTTCTTGTGCCAGAAAATATCCGGCGATACCGAGAATCGTGACCGCCCCGAAGGTATGCCCGGAGGGGAATGAGTAGCCAAGCGGCGCGAATATCTCCTCCGGGCGCGGGCGACCGAATAGTGCCTTGAGCGACGCTATGACAAGTCCGCCTCCGACTACTCCTGTGAGCAGAGTTACCGCCGCGCACTGCCGACGGCGCAAGAGGAAGACACCCGTCGCCAGCAGCACGATGATCCCTTGCCCCAACGGACGGAATGACCACGACACCCGGTACGCGAGATGAAATAGCCAGCCGATCCGGTGGACGCGCAAATACCGCAGGACTTCCAGGTCGAAGTGTGGCAATCCCCCGCCCTGTTCGCCGAACTCGGCGGAGAAGCGGGCAAAAATAAAGAGTGCAACGATTGCGACGGCTCCGGCGATTCCGATGCGACCGATCAGCCCTACGATCCATCGTTTGCCGTGTCGAATCACGTTTGCGGATGTCATTGTTGCTTCACTTTCACGCTTCCAAAACTGGCGTACAGCAAGGGAGCAAAAACGAGAGTAAACGATGTCGAGAAAGTCAGCCCCCCGATAACGGCAATAGCGAGCGGCTTCTGCATTTCCGCGCCCGCCCCGATGCCGAGCGCGAGTGGAACCAGTCCCAGAATCGCCGTCAGTGTGGTCATCAGGATCGGGCGCAGGCGCACCTCACCCGCGTGAATGACCGCCTCCTCGCGGGTCATTCCCTCGTTTTCCGCTTTCTGTGCCTGATCGAGAAGCAGGATGCCGTTCTTGACTACGATGCCGACCAGCATCACCGCGCCCATAAACGACGAAACATTAAGCGGCGTGTTCGTCGCCCAGAGGCTCAAGGTGACGCCAAATAAGGAGAGCGGCATGATCGCCAAAATCACGAGCGGGGCTTTGAATGTTCCGAACTGGAAAATCATTACACCGAACACGAGCAAGATGTCGAGGGCAAGCACGAGCGACAAGTTGGCAAACGATTCGTTCTGGCTCTGGTACTGTCCGCTGATGACGTAAGTTACGCCGGGGGGCAACGTCTCCGTTCGCAGGATTTTTTGCACGTCGCGTACCACACTTCCGAGGTCGCGCCCTTCGAGGTGAGCGGTGATGGAAAGAAGCCGTCGCTGATCTTCGCGGTTGATTTCGCTGGTGCCGGGTATGTTTTGAAGCGTTGCAACCGCTGAGAGTGGCAGGTAAGCCCCGCCCGGTGTTCGCACGGAAACGCTTGCCAGACGCGATTCGCTGTCACGATAGGTCTGCGGATAGCGCACCCGCACGGCGACCTGCCTATCCCCCTCCAAAACTTGCGTCGGCACGGAGCCAAAGAACGCCGCGTTGACCTGCGCGGCAACTGCATCGGTTGTCAGACCCAGACGACCTGCTCGTGTCGGATCAATCCGTGCCGTCAGTTCAGGACCCGATCCCACGACGCCATTTTTGATATCTACGACACCGGCAACCTTTTCTATCTTCACGGCAAGGGTTCGCGCCGTACCTTCCAACGTTGCTTGGTTTTCGCCGAACAGTTTGATTTCGACCGGAGCGGGCGCACCGGCAAGGTCGCCGATCAAATCTTGTAGCACGGCGACAAACTCGACCTCGACACCTGGAACCCGGTTCGTGATTCGGGCGCGAATATCCTCGATAACGGTGTCAATCGGACGACGCTTGCCGGATTTCAGCATCACGGAAAAATCGCCTCGGTTGGATTCCGTGATGGCGAGACCGAGTTCCTGTCCCGTGCGGCGCGAGAAGGAACGTATTTCCGGTGTTTGTTTTAGAATCGTCTCGACTTGCATCAGAACGCGGTCGCTTTCCGCGAGCGCGGTACCCGGTGGTGTCACATAGTCCAGCACAAACGCGCCTTCGTCCAAAGTGGGCATAAAGCCCGTGCCGAGCCGCGAACCGAAAAACGCGGTGGACGCCAGCACCAAGGCAACACCAGCCGGAAGCACGATGCGCCGATACTGGAGGGCGGCACGAAGCAGTTTGTCGTAGCCGCGCAAAACCTTCTCGAACAGCCGTCCGTGTTCCGCCGCGCCGGGGCGCACCTTCAGGAAAGCGGCGCAGAGACTGGGGGAAACGAACAGTGCAAGCAAAAGCGACACCATCAGCGCGATAACCAGTGTCACGGCGAGCGCGGTGAAGAACGCTCCCGCAACTCCCGTTACTAATACTAACGGTAGGAAAACGACGACCGCAGTGAGCGTGGAAGAGATCATCGGGGAGGCGATTTCTTGCGAGGCGAGTTCGACCGCCGCCCCTCGTTCCACGCCCTGCGCCAGATGGCGGAAGATGTTCTCGACGACCACGATAGCGTCGTCGATCACGAGGCCGACCCCAATAGCAAGTGCGCCGAGGGTCATCAGGTTCAGCGTCATTCCGGCAACGCGCATTAGAAGAAAGGTGATTAGCACTGTCGCGGGGATAATTGCCGCCGTGACGAGCGTGGCACGAAGATCGCCCAGAAAAAGGAGCAGGATAACGACCGCGAGTGCCGCGCCAATTAGCACCGCGTCGCGCACACTGCCTATTGCCTCACCGATCAGCACCGACTGGTCGTAGAAGACGGAGACTTCGGTTCCCGCAGGAAGCGTTTTCTTCAGGTCGGCAAGTTCCCGTTCGACGCCGAGAACGACAGTGACCGTGTTAGCAACAGGTTGGCGAACGATATTTACCAGCACCGACTCCGCACCGTTCGCGGTGACAACCGTGGTTCGGTCCTCCACACCCCGCGTGATGGTGGCGACCATGCCGAGCGTGACGGCGACGCCGCTTCTTTGCGTGACCACCAGTTTTTGAAGATCGCCTTCGTTTACGGTTTCACCGGAAACAAGTACCTGATATTGCTGAAACTGACGATCAAGCCGTCCGACCGAGCGCACGATGTTCCCTTGCGCGAGTGCCGCCTCGATGTCGGAAATCGCAATGCGGTACGCGGCAAGCCGTTCGGGGTTCACCTCAACAACAATTTCCGGCACACGCCCACCCTGCACCACGGCGCGGGCGACACCGGGGACACGCCCTAAACGCGGCTTGAGCGAGTAGGTCGCAAGGCTCCATAGTTCGGATTGCGACAACGTTTTCGACTGGAGCGATAAGCCCAGCACCGGGAATACGGTCGGGTTCATCCGCTCCACAACAATTCGCGTTTCCGGGGGAAGCAGGGGACGTGCTTCGTTTACCTTCGCGGTGACGAGTTGATGAGCGACCAGCATATCCAAGCCCCAGTCGAAGTCTACGGAGATTTCCGCCGCCCCGCGTAGAATCTTTGTCCGTACGCGCCGGACCCCCTCGACGGTGGCGATGGCTTCCTCCAACGGGCGTGACACCCCGACTTCCATCAAGCGCGGCGGGCGTTCTCCTGCTTCCGCGATAACCACGATACGTGGGAATGTCAAGTCGGGCAGAATGCCGACCGGGAACGAAAACATCGTCCACGCCCCGATGAGGCAAAGCGCGACCGTTACGAAGAGGATCGCATTCAAACGCGGTACAGCGAATCGAGCGATATTCATGGAGATGCTACCGTTACCATTGCCCCGTCCTCCAGTTCGTATTGACCGAGGCGAATCACCGTGTCACCGGCACGAACCGCACCGGTAACGAATACCTGTCCATCCTGCTCAATGCCGACCGTGACTGGCACCGATTTTGCCGCGCCATTTGTGACCACGAAGATTACGGATTTTCCGCCCCTTGTGAGGAGCGTTTCCTGCGGTACGCAAACAACCTGTCTCGCCGTGCGAACCACGATTTGCGCCGTAGCGAACGCTCCTGATTTCACAATCCCGCGTCCATTCGGGACGCGAACACGCACCGAGAGAAGATTGGTCAGTGGGTCGATCACACCGACACTCAGGACGCGGGCTTCGACGGGCGTAACCTTTGGCACGTCGGTCAACACTACCTGCGCTCGCATTCCCGCCCGCACCCGTTCGCCATCGCTTGCGGCAAGGTTCGCTACAAGGTCGAGACTTTTCGTGTCAACGATTTCGATCACCGGCGTTACCGTGTCGGCGATGTCGCCAGGGTTCAGATTGCGCCGGGTGACGGTGCCGGAAAGCGGGGCGCGAATGGTACTATATCCGGCTTGCACCTGCGCGGCAGAAACGTCCGCCGCCGCTTTCGCTACGTTGTCCCGCGCCGCTTGCGCTTCCTGCCCTTTTGCCGCGACTTGCAGAACCGATTGCGCGGACTGTCTCACGACGGCACTTGCTTGCGCGATCCGCGCCGCGCCGCTCACCTGTGATTGCCGCAGTGACTCCTCCGCTTGCTGGACTCGTAGGCGAGCAGCCGACCGGTCTTCCGTCCGCGCGCCCGCTTTCACAAGCGCAAGATTTTGTCCGGCACTCTCTGCGGCGGATTCGGCGACCGCGAGCGCGGTTGTTGCATCGTCTACCAGCCGCCGTGCCGACACGCCTTTCTCGAACAAAAACTGCTGACGCTTTGCCTCAGTCTCAGCACGCATACGAGTTGCTTCCGCCTGTTTGAGCGCATCCCGGGCTTGCACAATCTCTTCCGTTCTTGCCCCGGCAACTGTCTTTGCCAGATCGGTTCGGGCAAGGTCAAGCGCGGTTCGGGCGTTTTGCGTGGCTGCATCCCGGTCGGCGAGAGCGGTAGCAAGCGCGAGGCGCGCAACTCGTGCCCCCAACGTTTGGTCACTTGCCGCCGCCGCCGCGCTGATTTCGAGTTGTTTTGCCGTCGCAGACGATGCGCGAAACGTCGCCGCCGCACTGAGGACTTGCGCTTGTTGCGAGCGCGTATCGAGCAAGGCAACAACTTGTCCCTGCGTCACTGAATCTCCCTCGCGCACAAAAACCGACTGGAGCCGTCCCGCAATCGGTGCGGACACGTGAGCGGAGCCGCCCTGCACAGGAGTCAATGTTCCTTGTGCGGCAACGGTTTCACTGATGTCACGCAAACTGGCTTTTACCACCGAAACCGCGACCGGAGGCGGTTCTGCTTTCGCCTCGCTTGCAACACCCGAAGGGCGACACCCGGAGGTGGCGAAGCCCGAAAGCACGGTGCAAAAAACAATCCCAAACATCGTAGAGCGTCTCACGGTAACCTCCCGCCAACAGCACGTTCAAGCCGCGCCGTCGCGATATTGACAGCCGCGAGAGCGCGGGCGTATTCGACCTGCTCCGCTTGATACACCCGTTGCGCGTCAATCACTTCCAGATACGAATTCGCACCATTCGTGTAGCCTATGTTTACCATTTCCAGGATTTCCTTCGATCTGCCCAATCGCCCGTTTTGGAACGATTCGACAAGCAAAGCGGCTTGCGTTCTTTCCCGCAATACCGTTTCCACGTCGAGCCGTGCCACCCGTTCCGCTTCGCGCACAAGGGCTTCCTGCTCTTGGTGCAGGGCTTGTGTGTTTCGCACGTCGGCACGAATGCGCCCGTAATCGAACACGGGAAAGATGATTCCGAAACGCAGAGAATCACCCTGTTGCGTCAGGTTTCGGTTCCCACTATTGCCAAAGAGCGTCGCGCGACGACCTTCTAATACGAAATCGGGTTGCCCTTGCGCTTTTGCCCCGCGCACGTCCGCGTTTAGTGACGCGGCAAGCCGCCGCGCCGTCAGTACGTCGGGGCGGGATCGGGATGCGAGGGCGATCAGCGCGGATCGGTCGTAGTTTTGTGGTTGGTAAGTAAGCGCGTCCGTCAAAACAAGGGGCAATGTTTCCGGCAGACCGATCAAACTGCGAAGTGTAGCATAGCGAATGTCGCGGTCCGTTTGTGCCGCGAGGAGCGTTTGCTCCGCGCGGGAGACTTCAATCTGGCTGCGCACGATGTTGCTACGGGGCGTGTCTCCCGCATCGAACTGGATTTGCGCGGCTTCGGCGAATCGGCGCGTCGCGGTGAGGAGGTTCTCGGCTTGCTCTGCCTCTGCATCGGCACGTAGGGCTTCATAGTACGCCGATTTAGTGGATAGAGTGATGTCTACATCTGCCCCGTCCCGTTCCGCCGCCCTCGCACCTTCCACCGCCCGTGCCGATTGCGTCCGATAGCGCGCCTTGTCTGGCGACTCAAGGGTTTGCGCGGCGATAATATCCTCGCCAAACCCGCCCGTGTTGGATGATCCGAACGGATGGGCAAGGGCAAGGGTCGGGTTCGGCTGGCGAGATGCGCCGGACAGCCGCGCCGATGCTCCTCGAAAGCGGGCTTCCGCCGATTGAGGAACGGGATTTGTTTGTTTCGCCCGCGCTATCGCATTTAACAACGACACATTTTCCGGGATATAGGCAGGTGTAGGAAGGTTGTTTTGTGCCTTTGCTTCCTGACTAAGGGACAGCAATGTCAGCAAAACGGCAAGACCGTACAACAGCGGACCAATGTATCTCACCTGCCTACTATATCAAGACCATCTGTGAACACGCCAAACTATTCCTGTGAACTTCCTGATGACCTCGTACGAAAGAGTGGTAAACTTGTTATTATGCTTGTCGTAGCCGAACGCCGACGTTTATTAACGGTTCTGATCCACCATTAGAGATATTGGAATGTCTGTTACTATCTACGTCAGAGTGAGTCCGCCATTGTCACACCCTTATGATCGGCATTCGTTTAAAGCATGGTCCTCGTTTCCCGCCCCCGCCCTTACGGGTACCCTGTAGGGGAAGTTCGACTTTTTGCCGACAATTAACAAATATGCTCACGGGAAAAAAACTGGGACCTTATACGCTGGGGCGCGAAGTAGGTAGCGGGCAAATGTCCACTGTTTACGAAGGCACCGACACGCGTATGGGGCGCACGGTCGCTGTCAAGGTCCAGAGTGTCCCCCCCAATCTGTTGCCGGGGCAACGCGAGGCACTGCACCAGCGCATGGAACGTGAAGCGCGCTCGGTTGGTCGCATATCCCACCCCAACGTCGTCCAGGTGTATGTCGCCGGGGAGCAGGACGGCTTGCACTACATCGTGATGGAGTACCTCAACGGGGTGACATTGCAGGACCGCCTCGACACCGGTCCCCTGTCGCCCGCCGAAACGGCGGATGTTATGGATCAGGTCGCGGCGGGTCTGGAAGCGGTCCATGCGCAGGGCGTCGTGCATCGCGACATCAAACCGTCGAATATCATGATCCTGCCGGGCGGGGTCGTGAAACTGACGGACTTCGGCGTTGCGTACTCGGCGGACGACCCTGCACTGACCACGCAAGGCATGATGGTCGGGTCGCCGTCCTATATGTCACCGGAGCAGGCGAACGGACAAGCTGCTTCATCCGCCACGGACATCTGGTCCCTCGGTGTCTTGCTTTTCCACATGCTCACCGCGCGGTTGCCGTTCCCGGGGGAGAATGTCCCTTCCGTTCTGTACAAGATCGTCCACGAGGAGCCGGAATTACCGGCGTCGATGTCGGGCGGGGTCGCTGCCGTGTTACGGCAAGCACTCGACAAAAACGCCGACCGACGCTTCCTCGCGCCCTCCGAACTCGCGAAGGCATTCCGCGCGGCGTTGCCCGATCTGACAGTTATGACGTATCGGCCCGCCGCAGCACCCACGATTCCCCCTGCCCCGACCGCTAACGTCGGACGCACGGGTGCGCTTTTGTCCGCCGCGCGTGGGGCGTTCGCCCCGCGTGTGCCCCGCCGCACCGCAACGAACGGTTCGGAGCGCGCCGGATCACGCTGGCAAATCCCGGCGGTAATCGCGTTGATCGCCCTCGGAGGGCTGTCCGTGGCACTGTTCGGGCGATCCCGGAATCCCGCCCCGGTCCTGAAAACTGCGGAGCGGCAGACCGCATCCGCCTCGCTCCCCGAATCGCGCCCGTCGCCGTCGTCGGTAGCGACGAACGCCCCGGCTCCGCCCGGTCCCACGCCGCGTGCTTCCCCGGAGCAAGTGGCGCGCAAGAACAGGGTAAGCATACTTTCCGTGAAAGTGACCCCGTCGGTAACGCCGCCGTCACCTTCGCCGAAAGCCACACCGATTGTCGCGGCAAACCCGGTCCCGGCAGAGGTCCCGAAACCGGCACCAGTCCCGAAGGCGAAACCGACCGAAAATGGAGAAATATACGGCGAACTGTTACCGCCCCCGCCTGATAAACCGACGCCGAAAAGACCGGTGTTCATCCCGGAAGCGACGCCGCGCCCCACGGCAACACCGCGCCCCGTAGTGACACCGCGCCCCGTAGCGACACCCGCCCCGCAACCCGCGCCCGCGCGGGGGACGGCGAAACCGACACCGCCCGCCCCGCGCCCCGCCGCAAAGCCGGGTGCCGAAGCACCGATCATCGTCCCGGACACCGAGGAGAACGAGCCGCCGCTCGCGATGCCGTCCGAGGACAACACGCCGTCGCCCGACGCCGTCGCCGAACTGCGCGACCTGCTCGGGGTCTGGATCGCCGTGACCAACGAGCGCGACATCCCGGAACAGATGACGTTCTACGCCCCCCGCCTGACGCGTTTCTATCAGGCAAGGAACGTTTCGCGCGACACCGTGTCCGCCGAGAAGGATCGCGTGTTCGGCAGGGCGAGCCGCGTCCGGATGAACACGAGCGATCTGAAAATCACTGTCGCACCCGGCGGACTCACCGCCGTGATGCGTTTCCGAAAGAAGTACCTGATACAGGGCGGACCCGGGGCGCGGTTCGGGACGGTGCAACAGGAACTACGCTGGCGGTTGCTCGACGACGGCTGGAAAATCGTCAGCGAGCGCGACCTAAGCTCCGAATGACACCGTCGAATCCCGTTCTTGACTGATGCCGTCGGACTGCGTATAATGAAGACATACCGAAGCGGCATGGTGAAACCGTGCCGCTTTCGCATTTTGCCACCATGTTATCCCGCGAAGCCGACTCCCTCTTCTGGATGGGCCGCTATTTAGAGCGCGCCGAAGCCACCTCCCGCCTGGTCGATGTGCAGTACCATGCCGCCCTCGAATCCGCGTTCCCGACGCAGGAACCGGCGTCGCTGTGGAATTCGATCCTGGAAATCAGCGGCGACGACATGATATTCAAGGCGCGGTACGGCGACGTTTCCGAGCGCGACCTGATCCAGTTCATGGTTTTCGACCTCGACCAGCCGAACAGCATCGTTTCCTGCATCCGCTCCGCGCGCGCCAACGCGCAGGGAGTGCGCGAAGTGATCTCGTCTGAAATGTGGGAGACGGTAAACCGGGCGTTCCTCGATCTGTTGAACTGGGACGTGGACAAGGTATTGACCACCGCCCCGCACGAATTTTTAGTGTCGGTGCGCAACCGGTGCCACCTGTTCTACGGACTCGCCGAGCGTACGATGCTGATCAGTGACGCGGTACATTTTCTGAAGTGCGGTATTTTTCTGGAGCGCGCCGACCAGATGTCGCGTCTGACCGACGTTCTGGTGCGCGAGTTGACCGGAGGCGACTACCGTCTGGACGAGGACGAGCATTTCGATGTTCACGGCTGGATCGCGTGTTTGAAGTCGGCATCGGCGTTCGAGGCATTCCGCAAAACGTATCGCGGGGGCATCACGCCCGATAACGTGCTGGCGTTCCTGGTACTCGACTGGGAGTACCCTTCCTCGATCCATCACGCGGCGGCGCAGGTGGAACACTGCCTGCGCGCCGTGTCCGGGACCGGCGGACGCCGCTACGCGAACGACGCCGAACGATTAGCCGGTCGCCTGCACGCCGAACTGTCGTTCTGCAATGTTAGCGACATGCGCGAAAAGGGTCTGCACGAGTTTCTGGAAAACATCCAGGTGCGCTGCTCCGAAGTCGGGAGCGCGATAACCGACCGCTACCTGCGCCATTAGGGTACACAGGAAGCGGTCCTATTTCCGGTACTTCCTACGCCCCGCGCCGCCGCCTGACGATCCCGGCGACGACCAAACCGCCTCCAGTCCCGAGCAACATCAGCAGCCCTGCCCCAGGTTCCGGGACGACGACCAACCCCAGATCGGCTGTCTCCTGCGTTATCGTATCTATGGACCCGCGATACGTGGAGATCCGCGACGCATACGAGCCGAACGGCACCGGACCGTCTCCGGTTATCCGCACCCGTCTTTTGGGACCATTGGGAAAAGCGGGGTCCACGGGCACATCTTCCCAAAGGTCGCGGGCGTCGAAGATCGCCCCGAGGTTGATTTGCGTGTCCTTCTCTCTGAAGTAAGCCGCATCGACGGCATAGATGATCCCGGCAAGTCGCCACTCCCCTGCCTGTTGAATAAAAAATGCTCCGCTGGAGTCTCCGTTATAGGCGATACCTTCGTCATCCCCCATGGAACCGGGCGTCGATGGGGCGTCGAACGTCGCATAAAGAGTCTCTGTACCGAACACGTTGACGTAATCATGCACCCGGTTCCGCCCCCAGTTGAGTCGGGCGTCTTCGCCCGGATTCGGAGGCAACGGTTGCCCCGTAATATACCAGCCGTTGAAGCGGTTGGTCCCCTCGGAGCGTACCTCGACACTTTTGGATTGTCGATTCGAACCGAAAAGGACTAATTCCTTGCCGATCTCGTCCTGCCCACGATACATGTTGAAAAAACTGCTGAATGGCTGGCTAACCCGCACCAGTTCGAGATCGGAGTTCGCAACGCGTACCGATTGAACAACGTTATAAAAAACACCGTTCTGCTCGATGTCATAGCCGGTAACTCCTCCCGCCGCGTGATGGGCACGCAGTGCCCAGTTCGGCGAGATGGGCCAGGCGGGGGGCGTACTGGTACCGTAGGTTCTGAAACCGACTCTGCCCCAGGGAATACTCGCAAACTCGCCGGTCGGTGCGATATATTTGGTATCAATATCGCCGTAAAGGGCGGTTGCCCGTGTGGGGGTTTGAGCGGCAAGCACTGCCGCCACCATGGCGACGGCTCCTAAAGTGGTGTGAACGAATCGCGTGTGCATCAACGCTTTTCCTTTCTTCGTTAGAATCCATAGTACCACGGGTCATTTTTTTCGAGCGTGGAGTGCGCGGGATCGGATGCCGAGTGTAAAAAAAATTACGAGAAGAATACCAGCCGCGATAAGAAGATAAGCGCGTGTCGATAGCGGTGTCCGATCGTTGTCGGGATTTCTGGCTCCGATGATAGTTCGGATTTCTGCGGTGTAGTGAGAAACGCGGGTCGCGAACGCCAGTGTCGGGGAGGGGTCCGTCGCGCCCGGGTCGAGTTGTTTCCAGCCGTCGCCCGTCGCCTGATATAACCCCCGCGTATCGTACAGGGCAGCCATGAAAGGTTCCGCTCCCGTCGGGTTTTGGCTGAACCGCCCGCCGGACGCGTGATTGACCCCGGCGAGCTTCCAGAGAGTGCCGTCCTGGACGAACACGCCGCCGCCGCTATCCCCGCTCCCGACGGTGCCTTCCTCGTCGCCGTTAAGACGGTCGAAGTCGAAGACCAGCATCTCTCCGACATTCGGCAGGGCGGCGACGGAATCCACCCGGTTCCGCCCCCAGGAAAGCGAACCGTCCGCCGCGCCCCACTGCCATCCGCGCATCACGCCCTCGAAAATCAGGGAGCGACCGCGCCGACACCCGCGCCCGTACAGGATCATCTCCTTGCCCGTCTCGCCGCGCCTGTCGTACAACGATGCCCAGCGCGGAAGACGTTCCCGCACACGCCACACGGCGAGATCCGTCCCCGAAATCGTTGTCACACCTTCGGCGGTATGTTTCGTGCCGTTGAAGGTGAACGGATCGCCGACCCCGCCGCCGACATGGACCGCCGTGATGAAGTAGTGGGGCGCGATGGCGGTTCCCACGAAAGCCCCCCACCCCCCGGTATACTGTGCGCCGGTTTCCCGATACGCGCCGACAGGCGGGGCAAGCATCCGTCCCTCCCCGCCGACGGTGATGATCGCCCGTGCCGAGGAAACACATGTGAAAAGAAGCACTATTACAAGGAATGGTAACGGAGTCGGGTATCGCCACATTGCGATTCTGATTATAGCGCATCCGTTGGTGTAAGTCATGAAAACCAATATTCGAGTTGAATGTGCATTCGCACTGATCTTATCGTTACAGGTTTCCGCTGTTGCGCAAACAGTACCAGTGGACACTGCTACCAAACAATCAGGTAAGCCCTCGGAGGTGCTCTGGGTCAAATTCAGCGAAGACCGAGCCGTTGCGCATCGCAGGCTGAAAGCCGAACGAGACGCCTGGTACAAGACCCCGCAGGGCAAACGCGCCCTGGAACGTGAGGGCATGCTCAAGCGTGCCAACGAGTTGATCCACCTCGGCAAGTTCGCCGAGGCGCGCCCGCTCCTACTTACGGTGCTGACGGAA
Source organism: Armatimonadota bacterium (assembly GCA_043763605.1). GTDB lineage: Bacteria > Armatimonadota > Armatimonadia > Armatimonadales > Armatimonadaceae > JACMIU01. Next base: position 15,850 of record JAYULM010000494.1, read on the forward strand.
GCCCCGGACGAACCGATTTCCTCCCACGCGACCGAAGGACTCGGCGAGATCGCGCGACGGACGGGCGACAGCGCGTCCGCCCTGCGCCTCTACCGGGACTTCCTTTCCGTCAAACCGGGGCAGACGTGGATAACCGGTCGCATCAGCGACCCGGTAGTTCGTCTCAAGTACGCCCTGGTTCTATATAAAGCCGGTTTGTACGATGAGTCTTGGGAAAACTACGAGAGTGCCCTCAGCAGTCGCAACGGATGGGTGTTACCCAAGCCGCCAGACGTTACGAGGCGTGATATGCCGAGCGCACAGTTCATTTTCGCCGTCAATCTTTTTTTAGCGGAACGGTTGGAAGGACGCGACCCGGCGCAAGCCATCGCGTTCGTCCGCGACGCGGTTCGTGCCAATCCAACGAGCGGTCTGCCGCACTACTATCTGGGTGAACTTCTATACAGTCAGGACGAAACCGAGGCGAAAGCCGAGTTCGAGAAGGCAATCAAATATGGGCACGGCGACTACATCGAGCGTGCGAAAAGCCACCTGCGTTATTGGGAAATGACGGGAGGACCCAAGCCCAAGAAAGCGGCCCCGCCAGTCACAGTCGTTTCCTCGGAACCCAAACCGAACGAGTGACGAAAAAGCGGTCCGCACTTCGTGATAGCCGCCCGAGAAATCGGGCGGCTTTTTTGTTTGACAAACCCCGCGAACCCCGGTATAAATTAACCGTGGTTAAATTAACCGTGGTTAAATCGCACAAGGACCGCTCGCTGACCAAAGCGACCGGCGACGTGCTCAAGGCGATCCACCAATTGCAAGACGCGCCGGAAACCGGGAACGTCGCCCTGCCGTCCGATATTGCCGCGCGCACCGGAACCTCGCGGGCGTTCGTGACCAAGATGCTGAAGACCATGTTCGACGACGGTTTGGTGGACTACTCGCCCTATCGCGGCGTACGCCTCACCCCGACCGGCGCGGAGGGTGCCATCGAACTGTCGCGCCACCACCGGCTGTTGGAGCGGTTCCTGACCGACTGCCTCGGCTTCACGCCGGATGCCGCGCACGAGGAGGCGGAACGGTTGGAGCATGTGATCTCTGAAGAGTTCGAGACGCGCCTGGATGCGTTTCTGGGCTACCCGGAAACCTGCCCGCACGGCGCACCGATCCCGCGCACGGACGGGTCGCTCCCCCGGCAGACGGAGCGGAAACTTTGAAAGCAGACGCGGAGGCGGTCTCACTCGCGGAAAAGATCCGGCTCCTGCAGGAAAACTGGCGCGAGGAAACGGTGGTCGCGCGGATCTATCACGATCTGGCGGCGCAGGAGACGAACCCGAAGCGGCGCGAACTGCTGACGAAAATGGCAGTCAGCGAGGAGGAGCACGCGGCACTCTGGGCGGAACACCTCGCGATTCTCGGGGTGCCGGTTGACCCGGACGACGCCGAAAGCGATTATCGCAAACAGCACCGGCTGATCGGGATGCTCGGCGTGAACGGGATGATCCGGCGCATCGAGCGCGACGAGCGCGGGCATGTCGCGGATTATCAGGCTCAGATCGCCCGGTTGAACGACCCGAAATGTACAGCGATCTTAGAGCGCGTGATTCCGGACGAAAAGGACCACGCCGCGCGACTGCAGGCGATGGGTTCCGTCGGTTCGGACCCGTCGGCGCGGTCCCGATTAGACGCGATGCTGGCGGGCGAGAAGTGGCACGCCCGCTCGACCGGCTCCTGGATCGGCGACGCGATCTACGGCGTGAACGACGGACTGGGCGCGGTGTTCGGCATCGTGTCGGGCGTCGCGGGCGCGACACAAGCCGAGCCGCGTATCGTGCTACTCGCGGGACTGGCAGGCATGGTCGCGTCGGCGTTTTCGATGGGTTCGAGCGCGTATCTTGCCGCGAAATCGGAGCGCGAAGTTCACGAAGCCGAGATCGCCCGCGAAAAGCGCGAGATCGAGACCGACCCGGCGCATGAACGCGAGGAGATGGAACTGATGTTCCAACTCAAGGGCTTCAGCGAGGACGAGGCGCATATGCTCGCCGACCGGCTGACGGCGTCACCGGAGCAGTTTCTGCAAACGATGGTCGCCGAGGAGTTGGGGTTGTCGGAGGAGCGTCTGCCGTCTCCCTGGACTTCGGCACTGGTCGCGACAGTTTCCACGGCGGTGGGCGCGTTCCTGCCGGTGATCCCGTTCTTTTACTCATCGGGCACGAACGCCGTGTTGCAGTCGCTGGTGATTTCGATTGTGGCGCACTTCGCGGTCGGGGCATCGAAGACGCTGATCACCGGGCGGTCGTGGCTGTCGCAGGGGCTGGAAATGACGGTAGTGGGGATGCTCGGCGGTGCCCTCGCCTACGGATTCGGAAAACTGTTTGAAATGTGGACCGGGGTGCATACCGCCCCGTAAACCACGATAGCGGAAAGGCTGACAGGGAACGCGGCAACGTCCCCCGTCAGCAGGATAAGCGTGATGAAACGCCGTTCTACCCGGACGTATTTTATCACGCCGCCTTTCCGTGGCTCGGTATGCCGTTATCCCGGCTACCGCAAATCGAAAGGAATTCTGCGCGTAATGTTATTGTTTTACCGGGTCGGTGCTATCGCACTGACCACCCTTTGTTTCGGAGTACCGGCGTTCGCACAGGGGAAGATTTCGCCCGAACCGGCGGCGGACCCGCGCTCTGAACCGTTGGTGACGGACCGCCCCGATTTCACGGAAAGCGCGTTGACCATACCGAAGGGCTTGTCGCAAGCGGAGTTCGGTACGACGTTCGCCGAGTCGGGCGGCGACGACGAGAACGGGTTCGGGGAACTGCTCCTGCGAATCGGCTTGAACAAAAAAACCGAACTGCGGGTCGGCGTACCGACCTATCTGACGACGCGGGCGGCGGCAGATAGCGGGCGTTCGTCCGGTTTCGCGGACGCGTCGCTCGGGTTCAAGTTCAGTCTGGCGAGCGCGGGCGACCGGCTCGGATTGCGGCAGTTCGACGTGGGTTTGATCGTGGCAACGACATTGCCGACGGGTTCGTCGGCATACCGGGAGAAGAAACTGCAACCGGGGGCGAAACTGCTCCTGGCGACGGCATGGACCGAGAAGATCGCGGTTTCCGCCAACCTGAATTACGACTACGTGAGCGAGACCGGCGAACAGTTCGGAGAAGTGTCGAGCAGCCTGTCGTTCGGGTTCGTGCTGAGCGAACGAACCGGGGCGTACCTCGAATACTTCGGGTTCTACCCGGCGGGTGACGGACGCGACGACACGAATTTTTTGAACACGGGTACGACCTACTTGCTCAGTAACGACTTGCAACTGGACGCGCGCGTCGGCAAAGGGTTGAACCGGAATCAGGACGACTACTTTATCGGGGCGGGCGCGTCGGTACGCTTTTAGAATGGGATTCGACGAAAAGGCAATATGACACGAAGAAATTTACTGGTTTTATCCGCCGCCGCATTAGGCGGACTCGCGCTGAGCGGTTGTCCGATAACGGGTGGGGGCACCGGCGGCGTAGGTCTGAAGACGAAGAACCTATCCGGGCGAACGATCAGAATCGCGGCGACCATCGGCATGATCGGCGATACGGTGAAAAACATCGGTGGGAATCGGGTGGAAGTAACGTCACTGATGGGTCCGGGCGTCGATCCGCACCTGTACAAGGCGACGGCGGGCGACGTAGGAACGCTGGAAAAGGCGGACGCGATCTTCTACGGCGGTCTGGAGTTGGAAGGGCGCATGACCGACCTGTTCGTCAAGATGGCGCGCGACAAACTGACCGTCCCGGTCGCGTCCAGCATCGACGAAAGCCTGCTCCGCGAGCCGAAGGAGTTTCAAGGCAAGTACGACCCGCACATCTGGTTCGACGTGACACTCTGGATGAAGGCGACCGAGGTGATCCGCGACGAACTGGCGAAACTCGACCCCGGAAGCGCGGATCTATACAAAAGAAACGCGGAAACCTATCTCGCCAAGTTGGACGAACTGCACAACTACACCAAAACGGCTATCGCGAAGATTCCCGCCGGGCAACGTGTTCTGATCACCGCGCACGATGCGTTCGGCTATTTCGGCAAGCAGTACGGTATGGAAGTTCGTGGACTGCAGGGCACGAGCACCGCGACCGAGGCGGGCGCGGGCGACGTGCAACGACTCGCGGCGTATATTGCGGAGCGTAAGATCCGGGCGATCTTCGTCGAGTCCAGCGTCCCGAAAGCGACCATCGAAGCGGTGCAAAAGGCGGTTCGTTCGCGCGGTTTCAACGTCGTCATCGGCGGGCAACTCTATTCCGACGCGATGGGACCGGACGGCACCCCGGAAGGCACGTATCTCGGTATGGTGCGCCATAACGTCGACACCATCGTGAAGGCACTCTCATGAAGACGGACGAAATGGCGTCTCCTCCTGTCGCCGGGACCGCGCTTCCGGTCGCGATCCGTGACCTGACCGTCGCCTACGAGGACAAGCCGGTACTGTGGGACGTGGATTTAGACATCCCGCCCGCGTCGCTGACGGCGATCATCGGACCGAATGGCGCGGGGAAATCGACGTTGATCAAGGCGTCGCTCGGGCTGGTACCGATGGCGGCGGGGAGCGTTTCCATCTTCGGGGAGACGTACGGTCAACAGCGGCGTCTGGTCGGCTACGTTCCCCAGCGCGGGAGCGTGGACTGGGACTTCCCGACCGACGTGCTGGATGTGGTGATGATGGGGTTGTACGCGCGGATCGGCTGGATCAAGCGACCGGGGCGCACCGAGCGGGAGACCGCGCTGGAGTGTCTGGAGAAGGTCGGCATGGCGTCGTTCGCGAAACGCCAGATCTCGCAACTCTCCGGCGGACAACAGCAGCGCGTCTTCCTCGCGCGGGCACTCGCTCAGAATACGCCGCTCTACTTCATGGACGAACCGTTCGCCGGGGTGGACGCGACGACAGAGCGCGCAATCATCGCCATCCTGCAGACGCTCCGCGCCGAGGGCAAAACGGTGGTTGTCGTGCATCACGATTTGCAGACCGCGCCCGAGTATTTCGACCACGTCGCCCTGCTCAATGTCCGACTCGTCGCGAGCGGACCGATGGCGACGACGTTCACGCAGGAGAACCTCCAGCGCACTTACGGCGGCAAAATCGCCTTTTTGAAAGATTGATTGTATGGATCTTCTACGCGACCTGTTTTTCGATTATACGCTCCGGAACGTCGCCCTCGGCTCCGCGATTTTAGGGATCGTCAGCGGGGTGCTCGGGTGTTTCGCCGTGCTCCGCAAACAAGGTCTCGTCGGCGACGCCCTCGCCCACGCCGCGCTACCGGGTGTCTGTCTCGCGTTCCTGCTCACCGGGAGCAAGACGCCGATAGTGCTGATGGCGGGCGCGGCGGTGACGGGATGGATCGGGATGCTGATCCTGTTGCGCATCGTCCGGCACACGCGCATCGATAGCAACTCCGCGCTCGGAACCGTGCTGACCGTGTTCTTCGGGTTCGGCGTCGTGCTTCTGACCGTGATCCAGAAGAGCCGGAACGCGGGACAGGCGGGTCTGGATAAGTTTCTGTTCGGGCAAGCCGCCGCTCTGACGCAGGAGCAGGTGACGACGATGGCGATTCTCGGCGGCATCGCGCTGGCGGTCGTGCTCGCGCTGTTCAAGGAGTTCAAACTGTTGTCGTTCGACCCCGAGTTCGCGCAAAGCCTCGCCCTGCCGACGCGCGGATTGGACCTGCTTCTGACCGGGCTTCTGGTAATCGCCGTCGTGATCGGGCTGAACACCGTCGGCGTCGTGCTGATGTCGGCACTGTTAGTCGCGCCCGCCGCCGCCGCGCGGCAGTGGACCAACTCGCTCAGCCATATGATCGGCTATTCCGCGCTGTTCGGTGCCGGGTCCGGCGTAGCGGGCGCACTGATCAGCGTCAGCCAGTCACGCCTCCCGACCGGTCCCGTCATCGTGCTCAGCGCGACCGTGATCGTGATCGTTTCCGTGCTGTTCGGGTCGGCGCGCGGTCTGGTCTGGGAATGGGCGCGGCAGTCGCGCAACCGGCGCGGCTTGCAGGCTCCCCCCCCGGTCGCCCCCGCCCTGACCGCGCCGATACAGGAGACCGCATGAACACAAACCTGCTTATCGCCGTCGTCGCGGTCCTGACAACGAGTGCCTGCGCACTGGCGGGCGTTTTCCTGGTTCTGCGCCGCATGGCGATGATGGCGGACGCGATCAGCCACGCCGTGTTGCCCGGACTGGTTGCCGGATTCGTACTCGCGCACATGGCAAAATGGGAGCGCGGGGGCGAACTGCTGGCGAGTTTTGTGGGAGCCGTCGCCGCCGGATTGTTGACGGTCGTACTGGTCGAAGCACTGACCAAATCGCGGCGTGTCAAAGAGGACGCGGCAATCGGTGTCGTGTTTCCCGCGCTGTTCGCCCTCGGTGTTTTCGTAATTTCCAAGTATCTGGCGAACGTCCATATCGACACCGACGCCGTGCTGTTTGGCGAGATCGCCTTCGCGCCGTTCGATACGCTGGTTATCGGCGACCGCGATTACGGACCGCAGGCGATCTGGACGCTCGGCGGTCTGACACTCCTGAACGGCGGCTTTCTCGCGCTGTTCTACAAGGAACTGAAACTCTCGACGTTCGACCCTGGACTCGCCGCCGCTCTCGGGTTCGCTCCGGTCCTCCTGCATTACACTTTGATGAGTATGGTCGCAGTGACCACGGTCGGCGCGTTCAACGCAGTCGGCGCGATCCTCGCCGTCGCGCTGATCATCGTCCCGCCCGTGACCGCGTCGCTCCTGACCCGTCGCCTGCCGATCCTGATTCTGCTATCGCTCGCTGTCGGCGCGACGGGCGCGCTACTGGGGTTATGGCTGGCGTTGCGGTGGAACGTTTCGATCAGCGGTATGATCGCGACGATGCAGGGCACGCTGTTCGGCACGACGTTACTACTCGCGCCGGAACAAGGTTTGGTGGCGCAAGCGGTCCGCCGCCACAAACAACGGCGTCGCTTCGCGGCGGAAACCCTCGTCGTCCATCTGGCGACGCACGAAGGGACCGACTCGGAGGGGGTGGAAAGCGAGCGGCTTCATCTTCATAATGAACTATTGTGGACGCCGGAGTATGCGAGCGACGCGATCACGATGGCGCGGGACGCGGGATGGATCACCGAGGAAAGCGGCAATCTGCGGTTGACTGAAACCGGGCGCGGCAGGGCTACCGAGGTCGCCGCGCGATAGATACCTGTTCGACGGAATGAAAAAACAGGAAACGGGCGCGGCTCCACCCTGTTTTCTCCCGCCCGAATCACCGATAAAAGAAGGAGATGCCGACCGATTCGGCGAAACTTTTACCTATCGGAATTCTTCTCAAAAAGCGAAGGAGCGGCGAACCACGCCGGGAACAAAAAGCGATGTCCAATACCCTCAGATCGTTTCTCATCGGGGCAACCGCCCTCGCGGCTTTCGGGAGCACGGCGACGCTGACGGCGTTTTCCGCCACTACACTCGACGCGACGCCCGCCCCGGTCAAAGTCACCGCCGCAGTCCCGCAGAAGGCAAAGCCGGTCACGGTAACGGTGAAGCCGAAACCGGCGACGAAACGAACCGTCGTCAGAATCCGCCACGCGGACCGCGCCGTCCCCACGGGCATGAAGGTGATCGTGATCGACGAGCCGGACGTACAAAACGGGACGATCAGCGTCGTGACCGAGAAGGACGAATTCGCGACCATCGCCACCGGCATGGGAACCCGCATCGCGCGCGGCTTCCAGTTGGCGAGCCTGAGCAATATCCACCCCGGTTACATCCTCCGCTGTCAGGGGGCGTGGGACCAGGACGGTTTCCAGTATCAGGCGACCCGTATCGCGCTCGGCGAGACGAAAAAGGACACCGATGTGATCGCGCGGGTCAACGCCGCGTGCGAGAACATCGGCAAAGCGCGCAAAGGAGGCGGCTTCGGTCAATCGCTCGTCGCCATGACCCCGCGCACTCCGACATCGCAGGCGGTCAGCGTCAACATGCGGTCTGTCGTGACGACGCCCCCGGCGGCGGCTCCAGTGCCCGAAAATCTCATTCCGCAGAACGGTGCGCCGACACCCGCCCCGGTCGATCCGGCGACGTTGCCGCCCGCGCCGAACGCTCCCCTACCGACCGACCCGGTGCCCACCGGCAACCCGGGACCGCTCCCCCTACCCGCGCCCGTGTTGCCTGCCCCGCCGTCACAACCGTAATGCCGGACCCGGTAGCCGTGCGGTAAAATAGCCGTATGGCTACCCGACCCGCCGAGGGGCAACCCGCCCCTCCCTTTTCGTTACCGACCCAGACCGGCGATACGCCCGTTTCCCTGTCCGACTTCGCGGGCAGAATCGTGGTCCTGTATTTCTACCCCGCCGACGACACGCCCGGTTGCACCACGGAATCGTGCGCCTTTCGCGACCTTTCCGCCGAGTTCGACGCCGCCGGAGCCGTGATCCTGGGCATTTCCCCGGATGATGTCGCGTCGCACGGCGCGTTCGCAACAAAATACCGGCTCCCGTTCCCGCTCTTAGCCGACACCGACCACGCCGTCGCGGAAACGTACGGCGCGTGGAAAGAGAAAAACAACTACGGGCGCAAATACATGGGCATCGAGCGGACGACGTTCGTGATCGGGAAAGACGGCACCATCGCCCGGGTATTCGGTCGTGTGCGCGTGGATGGGCATGGCGACGCCGTTCTCAACTTCGTGAAAGGCATGGCATAACCCGGTACGGGACGCCGGGCGAGGACGCGAAACAGGGCGTCGTCGGACTATTTAGCGTCGAGCGAGGCCATGAGCGCGACCTCCTCGCGGTAGACAGGAAACGCCCGTTGCAGACCGGTGATCTCGAACACATGCCAGATAGAGCGATTCGTACATAAAACACGCACGCTTCCCACGTGTGCGAGTGCGCGCTGGTGAATGGCGACCAGCATCGCGAGACCGCAGGAATCGACGAAATCGACCCCGTTCAGGTCCAGGATAATATCACTGTCCCCGTTCTCGATCAGTTTGAAAAGTCGTTCTTTGACGCACGGAACGTGGTAGCAGTCGAGTTCGCCATGCAAGTGGACCATTGGCAATCCGTGAACGCGATTCAGGTGGAACAGCGGCGTGTTCAACATCACGATACCCAATCCTTTCGAGACGAACTGTCAGTAGTGTGAAGCACTAAACAGTACGTCAAGGTGAGGCGGCATAAGTGGAACTTCCCAGCCGTCGAGACAACAAACGAATGTTTGGCGGTGGAAAATTCCTACGGAGTCGCAAACATCAGAGTAATACGGAATGAGTGTATCGCTCCAGAATGGGCGCGCAACTATTTTTTTGGAAAATAGTTCCCTTTTTTTCAAGTTGCCGCCACCGCTTCTTTTCGGTTACAATCGGGACATCAGGCATCTGAAATCGGTGCTGCGAAACTGTATAAGGATTTCCCGTAAACCATGACCAATCTTCCGAATGAAGCACCGACTCAGACAACTGAAGCGAAAACACCGTACACAATTACTTTGATACCCGGCGATGGGATCGGACCGGAAGTAACGAACGCCACCGTGGAAATACTGGAAGCGTCTGGCGTCCCGTTCGTCTGGGACCGGCAGGAAGCCGGGGCGGATGTGATCCCGCTCTATGGTACGCCGCTCCCCGACCAGGTCGTCAACGCCATCGTCAAGTCGCGAATCGCTTTGAAAGGTCCGATTGCCACACCGGTCGGCGGCGGCTTCACCTCGGTGAATGTCACGTTGCGCCAGCGGCTCGGCTTATACGCGAACGTGCGCCCGGCGCGCACCCTCCCCGGTGTCAAGACGCCGTTCAGCGGCGTGGACATCGTGGTCGTGCGCGAAAACAGCGAAGACCTGTACAGCGGCATCGAGCATGTCGTCGTCCCCGGCGTGGTCGAATCGCTGAAGATCATCACCGAAAAGGCGTCGTCGCGCATCGCGCGGCATGCCTTCGACTATGCGCGTTCGCACGGACGCAAAAAGGTCGTCGCGGTCCACAAAGCGAACATCATGAAACTCTCGGACGGCTTGTTTCTGGAGTGTTGCAAGCGCGCCGCCCGCGACTACCCGGAGATCGAGTATTCCGAGATGATTGTGGACAACTGCTGTATGCAACTCGTGATCAAGCCGCAACAGTTCGATGTGATGGTGATGGAAAACCTGTACGGCGACATTATTTCCGATCTGGCGTCGGGGCTGGTCGGCGGGCTGGGTGTCACTGGCTCGGCGAACATCGGGGACGACGTTTCCGTGTACGAGGCGGTACACGGGTCCGCCCCGGACATCGCGGGTAAAGGCGTCGCCAATCCGACCGCGCTGGTGATGAGCGGCATTATGATGCTCCGCGCGCTCGGCGAAATGGAAGCCAGTACGCGCGTCGAGAAAGCCCTGTACAAAGTTTTTACGGACGGCAAGCATTTCACCCGCGATTTAGGCGGCACGGCAACCACGGCGGAGTTTGTCAAAGCCGTAATCGCCGCGATGAAATAAGCGGCGACGCATAGGTAAGGAGGAAGCGATGAGTACGGCGACATTGATTCGCCCCCGGGCAGGGCGGGAAACCAATCCGGTTTCCCCCGCCGCAACCACGGAGGCGGAATACTTTCGACGGGAAAATAGTGCGGGCGAGCGTAGCGAGTTTCGCTACGGACAGGTCGTGCCGATGGCGGGGGTTACCGAGGATCACGGGACGATCATCAGCAACATCGTCGTTTCGCTGAAATCGCAACTACGGGGGAAGGGTTGCCGGGTTCTCTCTAGCGACCAGCGCATTCGCGCCGGGGGTCAGTTGTACTATCCCGATGTGGTCGCGACCTGCGGAGACCGCATATTCGATGCGTTCGATCCGACGACGTTATTGAGTCCCACTGTGATCGCCGAGGTACTTTCCGATTCCACCGAGCATATCGACCGGGGCGAAAAGTTACGCAACTATTGTTCTATCGCGTCGTTGCGGACGTATCTGCTGGTGTCGCAACACAACGCCCAGGTCGAACAGTACGAGCGAAATGAACGCGGGCAGTGGGTGTTTGCGTCGTATGCCGACAAGAAGGATCGCATCGAACTTTCCGCTATCGGGTGCTTTTGCCCTTTGGTCGATTTGTACGAGGACATAAACGTCTGGGAGCAAGATGCCGATCCCGAGCCGGAAGCGGTACCGTCAGAAACGGCGAGCGAGTCATAGAG
>JAYULM010000495.1:0-26959 GCA_043763605.1 Armatimonadota bacterium
ACAAGCGGGATCACCCCGCTCCTCTGGCTCCCCCTCTCTCATTCCGATGAGGGAGGGGGTTGGGGGGAGGGAGAAAACACGGGGAGGGGGTTGGGGGGAGGGAGAAAACACGGGACGCGGCGCGGGCAGGTGGACCCTCCTAACGCGCTTTCACACGCCCCGGCAACAGCAAGTGATGCAAAAGTACAAGCAACGGCGCGTCGGCTTCACAGCGCACGATCACCGTTGTGTCAGTCACTTCGTTGAGCGTCCCGTCGCGAACACCGGGCGCGAGTGTCGCCCCGGCGAGCGTCCACCGGACCCCGGTCAGCGTCACGCCTCGGACGACGCCGAAAGTCAACAGCGACAGTACGCGCCCCGGAAGATCGTCCCCCCGTAGGATAAGTTCGCCGCCGCGCACCGGTAAAGTCTCGCCGACCGAATCGACGAGTCGTACATCCATCCCGGCGAACACCCCGTGCTTGATAACGGAGGATAAGACAGAATACGTATGATCCAGCCGCCCGCCAACCGCCCCGAAGACAACAACCGGCATGCCCCCCGATTTCTCGCGCACATACGTCAGGGCTTTATCGAGATCAGTGTACTCCTGGTCCGGGGTCGGGACGATCTCCACGCCCCGCGCTTCAAAATCGGCGAGATCCGCCCCGGTCAGCGAGTCGAAATCGCCGGTGACCACGTGCGGGAGAATGCCGAGCGCGACCAGACGTGCCGCGCCGCCGTCCACGCCGACGATGCGCGTGTCGGGTTGGCGGGCGGCGTCAACGAGCCGTTGTTCGGCGTCCAGGTCGAGCGGCGCGTTACAAACGATCACGATGCGTTCGGGAGGGCGACTACTCACAACCGTACCAGCACCCGTCGAGGAAACTCCTGCCGTCGGGTGTCGCGCGGGTCCTCTGGAAGGCACCCTCGCTGACATAGAACTTCGCGTGACCGTCGGCGAACACCATCCCGCCGCCGTTCGTGTGCCACGCTTCGTAATAGTCGGGCGTATACGCGTATTTCGTGCCGCCGGGATCGCTTTTCGCGTCGAAAAACGAGAACATTTCGTCGCGCATGACGCGTGTTTCGGCGGGAAACTGGAAGTCTGCATCCGTTACGGTTTTCTCCGGGTATCCGGTATCGATCGGCGCATTGTTCTGATACGAACCGTCCGGTCCGTGGACGACGCTGAAGCAAGCCGCCATGAAGCGGTAGGACGAGCCGTACGCGTCGCGGTACGACTCGGATCCGGGAATATCAGCACGGGAAACGGGACCGCCATTGTCGTCAGGGCAACGGAATAGATCGCGGCTTTTCGCGTACGGTTCCAACTCGGCTTCGACGCCTTTGTGTCCGGGCTGCCCGGGCGGCACCGCTGAATTGTAGGCGTGGAAGATCGGGAACGTCTCGTCGTAGTCCTGAACATACATGCGAACGGCGAGTCCGATCTGCTTCAGGTTGGAAACGCAGGCAGTTTGTCGCGCCTTCTCGCGGGCTTGCGCGAACACGGGAAAAAGGATCGCGGCGAGCAACGCGATGATCGCGATCACGACGAGTAGTTCGATTAAAGTAAAACCGTTTCGGGTTTTCATGGAGGAAGCCTTTCGTTGGGGAAAGGCGGCATACGAAAGCCGCCCTCCCGAATGTGGAAAAGGCGGCTTGAATTACGATACATGGCGCGAGGGAACGCGGGTCCGCGATCCGGTCGCGCTTTCTCGCTCCGCTTTCCTACGCCGGTACGAACCGGTTCAGGTTCCGGGGTCGGCTCCAAGCCCTCTCAGCCGCACCGTGCTTTCGTGAAAAAACACTCGCGGTCCCCCCAGCAGAAACGTCAAACGCTATGTGATTGGTTTACTGTATCGCGCCCGGCGACGGGTTGTCAACCGTGACCGATTGCATACGTGCGGCGAACGGTCCGCGCAACCCGTACGCGGCGAGCGATTCGAGGTACACGTCCGGCATGCCGATGTCCCACCGGTCCGCATCCAGAAACACCGCCCCGTACGGCGCGCCGGTTCCCGCCAGACTGCGCTCCAACAGCAATTCCTGTCCGCTGGTCAACTGAAACTCGTTCTTGACGCGAATGTCGTTGTCGATCAGATGTCCGAGACAACCGAAAATATCCGGGGTGAACAGGTGAATCCCGAAGTGGCACAGATAGTACCCATCCTTGACGCCAGCGGTGCGGAGCGTCGCGCGGGCTTCTTCCGGCGTCGGCTTCTCTTTCAGCGCGAGGATATTGTACGACTGCCCCGGCGCGTCGGCGGCGAGCTGCGCGTTGCGCCGTTCGCACTTCAAAACCCCGGTCACGCTCACGTCGGACTCCGGGTCGAGTCGTACGCCGGTGACGCTTCCCCCGGTTTCGTCCGCGACCGTGATCATCTGCGCGACCGGCGACGGCACTCCGGCGCGCGTGGTGTAAACGTGGTCGCCGAGGAGCAACACGAACGGTTCCCCACCGACCCACTCTTTCGCCTGATAGACAGCGTGTCCGAAACCCTCCGGCGACGGCTGCTCGACATACGAAATGCGCGCGCTGATCTCGCCGAGCCGCTCGCCCGCCGCGTAAAGTTCGGGTTTCTTCGCGAATACCGGCTTTTCGTCGTCGGTGAACGCGCGGAAATGGTCACGGAACGGTGCCGCCCCGCCGCGCTCGACCACGATGCAAATCTCCTCAATCCCCGCCCCGAGACATTCCTCGACGATGATCTGGATGGTCGGCTTGCACAGCCCGTCGCGGTCGACGAGCGGGAGCATCTCTTTCTGGATGGCACGGGTCGCCGGGAACATACGCGTCCCCCGCCCCGCCGCCGTGATTACCGCCTTACGCGTGGTCATGGAAGGTGTACCGTCGATTCTTAAAGGAGTTTTTCGATCCGCTCCCCGACTTCTGCGGGGTTGATCGGACCGACGGTAGCGTAAACGACTTTGCCCTCTTTGTCAAGCAAAAACGTCGTCGGAAACGCTTCCAGACCGAACGCGGCTTTCGTTCCCTCGGGGATGGGCACGTTGGGATAGTTGATCCCCTTTTTGGCGATGTACGACTGCAATGCCTCGCGGTACTGAGCCTCGGTGAGACGCGGGTCGTTGTTGTCGGCAAGCCCGACGATGGTGAAGCCGCGCGCCTGGTATTTATCCTGCATGGCGATAAGGTCGGGCAGTTCCTGAACACACGGTCCGCACCAGGTGCCCCAAAAGTTGAGGAGGACGACTTTGCCGCGATAGTCCGACAGGCGGAATGGCGCACCGGTCGTCAGGGTGCCTTGAACGGCAGGGGCGGGCTTGTTCAAACCGCGCTCCTCGGACGGTTTGGTAGACTCGGCGAGCAGATACACCGAACCGACGGCGACGAGGGCGACGATGCTACCGGAAAGCCAACCGGGAAGTTGCTGTTTCATAGCGCGGTCTGATTTCTAAAATGCAATGCCGAAGGCGGGACTCGAACCCGCACGGGTTTCCCCACACGCTTTTGAGGCGCGCATGTCTACCATTCCATCACTTCGGCTTGTGGTTGTCGGATGCATCGGGTTGCCCCGGCGCGAAGGTTAGTATACGGCGCGGGGATACATCCGTCAAGAAAATTGTCAACGCGATCACCTGCGCACCCGGCACCGCCTATTGAACCCCGGGCGGAAGTGCGGAACCGCTTTTCCCGGGTGATTTCCGACAGAGCGTCGCCACGGGTGTAAACAACGAAAAGATCATCGTGGGGTGCCGGGGGTCCGGATACACCGCCACCGCGTTCGTCACCCGCCCAGTTTAGACAGGGGTCTCGCTGGACAGCCTACTGCCCGCCGGGTCGGGTTGGGCGCCACTACACGCGAACGCGATTAATCGGCATGGGCAAATCGCCGGTCTCGGAATGCGGAACGGGGTACCGCACGGTTTCCTGCGGACACCCCGGTTTCAAACGCCCGGTGGCGTCTGTTAAACGGACGCCACCGGCTGTTTCTGGCTTACGCCCGCTACTGATTTGCGGCTCCCGCGTGTTCCTTTTCATGGCGGTACTCGCTGATGTGATCGTACACCTTGTCTGGAAATGTCAGATCGCGGTACACGTTCCCGGCGTCGGGGTCGTCCGTGTTTGGGATGATCGCGAACTCCTGCCGCGATTGATAATCGAGGATCTTCTCGCGACGCGGCGGGCTGTAGTCGCGCTCGTTGACATCATGCACCAATCGTCGGGCTTCCGCTTCGTCGAAATCGGCGTCGCGGGCGAGGAGCGAAATTAGTTCTTCCTCGCTCAAAAAATGCCGCGCTATCGTCGCGAATACGAAGCGTCCGTAATGCCCGATGTCGGTCCCGGCGTCCAGTGCGTCCAAAAGATGCGCCATCATCGCGTCGCGTCGCAACGTTTCTATCGCCTCGGCGTTCGCGTTCGTTTTTGTCCGTGCCATTGTTCCTGTGTCTCCGTTTCTTTGGCAAACATTTGTTTCCAGATCCGGTTTACCCACACTATAGAACGAATGAAACGGTGCTTCCCGCGTCCACGACAAAACGGCGGAACTTTAGAACCGCATCCTCCCCGATGGGTACGGCACCCTGCGGAGACGGAGCCGAGAGCGGGAGGTGCAGTTCGTCGCGCCCCGAACCGCCGCCGGGAAGAGTCACCGAAACGGTTCCGCCCTTTCTCCATACGCGCACCGGTCCGCGATTGGTATGTGCGGTGATGTCATACTCGCGAACGTCGCCCGGTTGGGGACGGACCGCGATTGTTTCGCCCCCAATACCGGTCACGGAAACCCCGGCGAGTCCGTCGTAGATCGCGGCGAGCGGCGCGACGGGGATATGACTCCACTCGTCGGTGCTATCCTTGCGCGGGTTCCAGAACTCCGAGAGCGTGTTGTTTTCGATCACGCTCGGCATCACCGCCCAACGCTCGCGCAGGTCGCGCAGAACGGCATCCATCCGCCCGTGCCGGAGCAACGCCCAGACGTTCCAGACGACGTTCGCCGGGTAGGATCGCCCCATGCGCACGTCGTTCCCAGCGAGCGCGGCGATACAATGGTCGGCACTGTTTCCCGGGCAAAGATCGTATAAAAGCGCGGTAGCGAGGGAGCGGTCGCACAGGCGCGGCTCCCGATCCGTCCCGGCGCGCAGTTCGGGCAGGTTTACTACGTAGAACGCGGACGCCGCGTCCCAGTACGCCGCACCAGTATTTTCCAGGAGAGTTCCAGCGAACTGTTCCCACGTTTCGGAGTCCCCGTCATCGCCCAGATGTCGCGCGAGCGGCAACAACGCGTTCCGGATCGCCGCCACGACATACAGGTTCCAGGCGCACCGCTTATGGCTCTGACGACGATATGCCGTGTGATCGATCCAGACGGACGGTACGCCGAGATTCTCGACTGGTAGCAATCCGTCGTCGCCGAGCGATTCGCCGAGATATTCCGCGAACCGTTTCAGTGCCGTGAATGGGACACGGGCGGACTTCGCGTCCCCGGTGTCGCGGTAATGATGCCAGCAGTCGAACATGAATCCCACACCGTGATCGAGGAGCGGTCCCCACGGCGTCATCCCGACCTGTCGTTGCGCGATACGGTTCAAGCGGTCGTGCGCGGGCCAGGCGTCCATGAAGTAGCCGTCGAGGGTGATCCCCTGCCCCCAGGTGTTCAGGAATCGGGCGGGCAATCGCGTCTCGCCGAACGCGCGGCGGATGTAGATCAGCGCGTGACCGACATCGCCGCTGTACTGTTGCCGCTCCCGCGCCATCCCGTCGCAGACCGTTTCCTGCGCCGCGTTGTGCAACGTATGGATAGCCGCGTCGGCGAGCCGTTGCAGTGCCGGTTCGCCTACAGCGATCTGCGGCGTGTGCTCCCAAGGAAACCGGCGTTGCCGCACGGCGACGTTCCGGACAAGGACGGGCAAGCCCGCGTCGCGGATATGAATCTGTAGGAAGCGGAAAGCCTCGTACTCGAACGGTTCGATGGTGTTGATTCCTGCATGACAGATATAGCGCGACCAGTTGAAAAACTGCGTGTCTAAAAGTGTCACGTTTTGGGGATCGTGCGCTTCGGAGACCATGATTTCGATAATCGTCCCTTCGGCGGCATCGATAGTCAGCGTTGGAAAGCCAACCGTTTCGGCGTCCCACTCGACCGTCAGGTAGACACTCTCCCCGGGTCCGGTCGCCGGGAGTTGCCACGCTTTATGCTCCCCATCCGCAAGCAATGTCGCTACGGAATCGTCCCGCGTACCGGTAAATGCGTCGGGTACGCGAAAATCGAACCAATCGTCCGGGGAAAGATGCCACTTTAACCGCCCTGCCGCGACGAAGCGTGTCGCGGACAGAATCGCCTCACGCATCAGGGGGATCGAACGTGCGAGGATCGCGGTGTTCTCGGGTTCGGTCGCTCCCCCGTCGCCCGCGTAGTCCCGGTACCCGGAAACGAGAGACGGCTGATCCGCACACACGTTCGACAGCGGCATGGGAGCGAACCAGTCGCGGCCCGGCGCATATTCCGGTGTGTCCCAGCCGCGCGGATGCAAACGGGCGTCGCATATCTCCTGCAAGGCGCGCAAATACCAGCGTTTCGCCCGCCCCGGTTGGTGCGCCCGGTCCACTTTGCATTGCCAACCGCCGTCATCGCCGGTGGCGATAGTCTCCGTGATGCCGTCGGAATAGGTCAGCGTCAGGTTCAGAAGCAGTCCCGGCTTGCCGAGCGGGTGCGTCCCGTCTCCATGCCCGAAGTGACAGACTTCGACTCCGAGCACGTTCGCACCCGGACGCAGACGCGCCAGAAACTCCTCGCTGAACGGGTCGGCTTCGGGGGTGCGTGGATCGGCTGGTGCCGGTCCCCACTGAATCCGCTCCCCGTTGAGCGTCAGTCGGTAGCGGCTCTCCGCCAGAATGAAACCGCCCGCGCCCGACGGAATGAAATCACGGCAGAAGGTGATTGGGTCTACGCCGGTCCGAACGTGAAACGGGCGGCGAAACAGGACGAACGTTCCCGGCAAGGTTCGTTCGCTCGGAAGCCAGACCCATTGCGCGGGAGACAGGTCAAGTTGCGTCGAGTAATGGGCGTGTTGCGACATAGCATCGCAACGGTTCCGCCCTCGCAGGATATTCTCCTGCTTTTCGCTGCACGTCGCGCGAGGAGCGACAACAGTTCGTCAATCAAATGGTTGTTTGATCAATGTAGTCGTTCGTCATTATCCGTGTCCAAATTCAACGTTGCCTTCCGTTTGTTGCGCAATGGCACGGATATTGCAGTTTACCAATTGTTCTATTCAATCTTTATCGATCTCCGAAGGAATCCGACAAAATTGTACAAGTTTGTTACTATTCAAGGCAGTTGTGGCAACCCCTACAACATAGCAAATTGCGAAAGTACCGCGAACACGATGCATCAGCAAGGCTATGACCTGGATCACGTGTATCAAACCTCCGTCGCCGGTTGTGTCGGCGCACAGTCTGTGTTGGTAATGGTTTTCAAGAAGAGAGAGTGATAGCAATGTTCAACGGGGAAATAGCAGGTAAAGCGGTCGAGCGACTAAAAAGCGATTACCTGCCTTTCGCCCACCACCCTCACTGTCAGCGCCATGACAACCATTTGATCTGGATACGCGGTCATCCTTACTGTTTGGGTTGCTTATGCCTGTATTCGGGGCTAGTGCTTGGACTCGCTCTTGGGCTGATGGTCGGTCCAGCGCAACCCGATTCGGTCAGATGGTTACTAATTCACATCCCTTTCGCGATCCCAACCCTCTTCCAGCCATGGATTCAGAACAAGCCGTTTAAAGTTGCATCGCGCACTGCGTTGGGATTAGGGATGGGATCCTTTGTCAGTAGCGGACTACTTTTTGGCGTTTGCGATGTAGCACTGCTATTCACACGCCTTTTCGTTCTAATCGTGGTGCCGTCAGGTTATGCTGTCCTGAGTTATCTCCGAGCGAAGTACACTCATGATCCGTGCAAAGATTGCCCACTGGGGACATATCCAGTGTGCGAATGGAATCTGCCCCGCTTACTCAATCAAAATCCGAATAGGATGGAGTTGACGATGTTCGCGGACGAATCCGACGGGGGAACTGATTCACTCCCCCGTTAACGGATAACGTGAAACGCGTCGCGGACACGGGTAGTGATTCCGATGTTCAGCAGGTATTGAACATGTAGACATTTCTGTGCCGCTCAATACCCGCGCGGCACATACGCACCGTTATATCCCGCGACGGCGATGAATAGCATCGCCAGAAACACGAAACAGAGACAAACGACACGCGCGTCGGTTGCCAACTGGTCCCGCTTTGCTACCCGCCAGATCGTAGGGATCAGGAGAAAGCCCGTCGCGAAGAAACTCATGTTCCGGTGCCACTGGATGGTGCGGACCGCGTTGTAGCCGCCCGCCGCGAAATTCGCTTTACCGCCCGTGTCGACGTAGATCCCATACAAGCCGGACGCGATGGCTGGCACTATGAGGATCATGCAAGCGACCAGAGTCCAGAAACCGACAATACGCCAGTTTTCCTTTTTGAAGAGCAACGCCCCCATGTCGAACGCAACCGACATAAAAACGAGGGCGATAGGGAAATGCGTGGTCGCACCGTGGAGATGTTGCCACAGTTTGAGAGGGTCTTCGGTGTCCATACGGCTTTCAGAATATCACGGAATTACGCGTCCTCGCGGGGGCTACACTAAATGGCGGGCCAGATACTCGCGGTACACTTTGCACCGAATCCGGGCGTCTCCGGTACCCTCCCCCTGAACCAGACCTGCCGTCCGAAGCCGGTAGAACATCTCCATCGACGGGCACGGGGACCCGGCTAACAACAGCCGCATGGCGTCCACCAGGAGCGGTTCCTGACACAGTGACAGATACATCCGGCGCAAATGGTCGCCGTAAACGCCTTCGTCGCGCCCCGCTTCTACGGCGAATTGCTCGAACGTCAGGCCGGAACCGGCAACGAGTTCGTCCAAACCGCGCCGGGTCAGGTACGGTTGCCCGCCGATCAGATCATGAAACGCCGTCACCTCACTCGCCGTGAGCACTCCGCCGTAACGGGTGTTCAATTCGGCTACCTGCCGTACCGAAAAGTCGTCGAGCGTCAGGCGGGTGCCGACGTTGAACGGCGACTGGTTCATGTCGGTGATGAAAAGGTGCGCCTCGGTCGCGTAGGCGATGGCGAGAGTAAGCCGCGACCACGGACCCGTCGGGTCGAGCGAGCGTTTATTATGCCACGAGCGAAACAGCCCGAACACCTCGGAGCCGAAATCGCAGGTGAACAACCGGTCCACTTCGTCCAATCCCCAGACGAGCGGGACTTCGCCGATCGCGCCCAGAACTTCCTTGCGTAGATACCGTTCCAGGTTCATGTTCGCGGAGCGTTTCTCGTTCCACACCTCGTCCGGCAAAACATCAAGGTCCAGGTCGTCGGCGATCTTTTCCGCGAGGGCGCGGTATAGAGCGTCCGCAGAAAGCAGATCCGGCGAGGAAAGTGATTGGAAGTCGGTGAGAACTACCTTGCCGCCGTCCGTCCGCGCTTGTTGTAATCCCCGCGCAAGGAGCGAGGTTTTCCCCATCTGGCGACCACCTTTGACGAGCACGATGGAATCCTGCCGGGCGATAGCCTGCGTAAACTCTTCGTCGGTCGGGCGCACCACGTAATACTCCGAGTGTAGCGGGACTGCCCCGCCTGCTCTTTCCCGTTTCGTATGGTCGATCTTCGGCTTGGGTGTTTCGGTGAACGCCGCCAGGATGTGCTGAACAGCGGCTTCGTCGTCGGCGGGCGACCGCCAGAGCGGGGTGTCCTTCTGTCCCAGCGTTGCGAAAAGGATGTCGGTTAGTTCCTCCTCAAAACCCACGCGGACGGCGAGCAATTTCGGCTTCAGTCCGCCCCCGGTTGCGACAACATCGCCCGCCATCTTGACTTCGTACTCGAACATCTCGTTCGCGCACGAAATTGCCGACAGTAAGAATACTACCGCGTCGGACTGAGTGAATTGCTCCTCGACTTCGCTTGCCCAAGCGGGTCCGAACTGTTGTTGCCGGTCGATCTTCAGTGAGAAGCCACAGGCGGAAAGTTCGGTTTCAAGTACCTTGCCCAACCGGTCATCCACAGGTGCGCCCCGCCGCTTGTAGACCAGGGAAATGACCTTCCCGGTACCTATTGCGGGACGCTCCGCCGGAGGAGACGATTGCAGTTCGTTCAGTTTCGGGGTCGGATACACCGACGTAGCACCGACCGCAACTCGGGGTATCTCACTCTCCTGACGGGCAACCTGAACACGACTGGCGAGGACTTTCTCCGGGACCGCGCGGTTCCCCGTTGCGCCCAGGACGAGATTGAACAGATGAATTCGCGCGCCGTGTTTTACCATCACTTCGCCGAAGTCGGTAAGGCAGTTGTCATAGGACTCGAACGCCCGCACCATGTCGGCAGACACCGCCGACAAAAGGATGTGCCCGCCGTCGCCGCAGTCCATCACCCGTTGCGCCATGTTGATGCCCGCGCCGGACACGTTCTCGTTGCCATTGATATCGGGGACGCGGGTGATCGGACCGCTATGCACTCCCATACGCAACGACAATTGCGGGCGCGTCTTGACAACTTCCGCGATGTCCATGGCACATTGGACCGGTGCAAGCGGATCGCGGAAAAAGATCAACGCCATCCCGTCACCCGTATCCGACCCGATCAGTTCACCACGCCGTTCCGCGCGCTGGAACTCCGGCGTCGCCCGCACGAGGGTGCGCAATTCGCGGGAAGTGCGGTCTTGCTCCTCCATCGACAGCCGCGAAAAGCCGACTAAATCCAGAAAAAGGATGTGACCGATTTCTGCGCTGATGCGCTCGTCCCGGCGTGAAGCGGCGTCGACAGGAGACGTGTCGGAATTTTTGTCAGCAGTGGAAACGTCTGGATTCATGGCGCGTAAATCTCCGGCGTTCGGTGTGTCGATATCCGTTATTTCGACGGTGTGAGATTCTTCACAAGTATACCTCCTTTTCATATGATTGGCGTGTGCAGGTCGCAACAACCGTCAAAGAACTTTTGTTTGAACCGAAGGAGTCGCTCCGTGCGTGTTGCCGGGTGACGTTTAACAAAAAGGGGCGTTCGCGGTATAATACACCTGAATCAAACGCGGCTCGGACAACGTAATACGGGCGACTTCGTTTCCCGTTCAGTCGATCATCGCACGCAGGGTGAAAAGCGTGTGCCATGACAGTACGTCTGCTTCCGATGGACCCCGCCGCTATACGACAAGCGGGTCCTTGAAGGAAAACATTGCCGACTTTGGAGAATCCAACCTATGTCCGCGAAATCAGTGCGGACGACGAACGAACGACTGCCGTGAATGGTGCGGCACCTTATACGAATGGGACGACAGGCAACGATGCGCCGAACGCGGGCGAGAACGGGACTGTGCCCCCCCGTACTCCTCTGACGCAGAAACAGCACCGCGTCACCGACAACCTGTACCAACTCCTGGATGTTCTTCCGACGCGTCTGAAAGGCGCACTGGAGCGCGAAGTCCCGCTCGATGATCTTCTGGAAATCGTGATGGACCTCGGGAAACCGTCCGAGGTGCGCTTCGGGTCGCGTGTCGTGGAACTGTATCCGAGCGAGTCGGAAAACCGCGACATCGTCGCCGGAGAATTGCGTGATCCTCTCGCCGAGGAAGAGGACGCGGGGCGTTCCGACGCCGAAGTGACCGACGAGGACATCGCCTATGTGACGTCGCGCATCGGGGACTTCGGACTCGACAACCGCGCCGGGATCGAACGCACCCTGCACCGCATCTCGGCGATCCGAAACCGCCGCGAGCGCGTGGTCGGGCTGACATGCCGCATCGGGCGCGCCGTGTATGGGACCATCGACATTATCCGCGACATCGTCGAATCCGGCAAAAGCATCCTGATGCTCGGTCGTCCCGGCGTCGGCAAGACCACGAAACTGCGCGAGGTCGCCCGTATTCTTTCGGACGAATTCAAGAAGCGCGTTGTGATCGTTGACACGTCGAACGAGATCGCGGGTGACGGCGATATTCCGCACCCGGCAATCGGAAGGTCGCGCCGGATGCAGGTGCGCAAGCCGGAAGAGCAACACGCGGTGATGATCGAGGCGGTGGAAAACCACATGCCACAGGTGATCGTGATCGACGAAATCGGCACCGAACAGGAAGCGTTCGCAGCGCGCACCATCGCCGAGCGCGGTGTGCAATTGGTCGGGACCGCACACGGCAACTCGCTGGAAAACCTGCTCCTGAATCCGACGCTGTCGGACCTGGTCGGAGGCATCCAGTCCGTCACGCTCGGCGATGAGGAAGCCAAGCGCCGCGGAACCCAGAAGACTGTCCTGGAGCGCAAGGCACCGCCGACCTTCGACGTGATCATCGAGATTCTCGAAGTCGATAAACTTGCGATCCATCACGACGTGGCGAAGGTCGTGGACAAGATGCTCCGGGGGCAACAACCGCGCCCTGAGATTCGTGTCCGCAACCGGACCGGTGATGTGGAAGTGGTGCAGAAAGCGGAAGTCCCCGCCGACCGTCCGGGAGAAAAGACGGGCGGCACCTATGGCGTCACGTACGACACCGAGCCGGACGGGTTCGGGTTCGCGGGCAGTCGCGGGGAAGCGAGTCGGGGGCGGGACGAGGGGCGTGGTAGCCGCACAATCGCCCCCGAGCCGCCGCAAAAGCGTAACCTTCCGGCGACGACGCGTATGTTCCCGTACGGCGTTTCTCGCTCCCGTCTGGAACGCGCCATCGCCAACCTGCGCGTCCCGGCGGTCGTCAGCCGCGACATGAACGAAGCCGATGTGGTGATCGCGCTGAAGGCGACGTTCCGCCGCGAACCGGCGAAACTGACCGAAGCACGGGGCAAATCGCTCGGGACATATGTGGTCAAATCGAACACGTACATCCAGATCGAGAACGTCGTGCGCGAAATCTTCGGCATCGAGGGCGGCGCGCTACCGTCCGACGAAGAATCGGCGATCCAGGAAGCGGAAGACGCGATTGACTACGTCCGGGAAACCGGCGAGCCAGTCGAGTTAGGTCCGACGAACAGCTACCTGCGCCGACTGCAACACCAACTGATCGAGCGGGCGCAACTCTTCGGCGAGAGCATCGGCGTGGACCCGAAACGCCGAATCCGCGTCTCGCAACCGTAAGGGGACGGACATTGAAATGTTCCGCTGGAAGCCTTCGGCTGTAGACCCTGCGGGTCTGGGTTACATTCAACCGTTCGGCTTGCGCAACAACCGGACGCTTCCGCTGACGCGAAGCGTCTACAGCCGAAGGCTTCCAGCGGAACATTTCAATGTCCGTCCCAGCCGCTTCAACCGCGCACGGCGAGAGCCTTGGGAAGCACCTCGACACTAAACGACGACTGGACACCGAACGGGTCGCCGTCCACCTGGAGTGCGGTCGCCGGTTCGCAGGTGATTTCCAGATGGGACGCCGTAATGTAATGCACATGCGGGTCCGACAGGTGTTGCCCGAGGGCAGCGAGTCCGAACTGCTTGGCGAAGTTCGCCCGTTGTAGCGGCGCGGGTAACCCCGGGGCGGCGTCGAACACGAAGATGTCGAACAGCCCGTCGTCCAGAAGAGCGTCGGGCGCGGCGCGGAAGTCGCCCCCGTAGAGCGTCGTATTGGCGATCAGGATCGCGAAGGCGTCGCTGGTACGTGTGATCGGAACGCCGGACATTTTGTCCGAGCCGTGTACCGTCAGCGTCACCGACGGCGGGACAAAATTCGCCAGTGTGGAAAGGCCGGCTAGCACATACGCCCCCGCCCCCATCGTTTCCTTGACATCCAGGTTGACATTATCCACGGCAGTCGCATCGAAGCCCAGCGATGCCATCAGCAGGAAATACTGCCCCTCTGAATTGGAAGGGACGCGTACACAGCCGACATCGACACGCCGGGTGCGTCCGTGGAGCGCGATCCGCAGTGCCCCGAGCGAATCATCGAGCGGGATGGACAGTTCGCGCGCGAACACATTTACCGTCCCTTTCGGCAGAATCCCGAGCACGGTTTCGGTCCCCGTGAGCACGTTCGCGGCGGACCGTAGCGTCCCATCGCCGCCCGCCGCTATGACTAACGGGACGTTGCGTTGCGCCGCATCGCGCAACGTTTCTATGGCTTCCTCCTCGGATTTCGTGGCGACGATCACGGGATCAGATCCTGTTTCGGCACGAAGGAAATCGCGGGCTTCCACGATCCAATCCGGCTCCCCGGGAGTCTCCTCGGGCGACGGTGTGGGCAATAGCGAGGCAAGCGGATTAGTCCCATGGGTGGACGACCCCGCGTTACCGTTGTAGATAAGAACTACCTCGGAACGGGCGGCGGTGCGAGAGTCAACGGATCGGGTTACGGGATACGACAATGCGGGCATGCGGTTAAGGTTCCTGAAAAAATGGGATGGCGTGGCGTGTGTTCGCTTGTTCTACGCAAAACACATCCCGTTTATTCCCGATTCGTCCGCCGGTAAACCGGGGGCTATCGGTCGGAATTACGCGGCAACCCGTCCCACCATTTTCCCACGACCGCTCCTGATCCGCCCCGGTTCATTTACCCGCTACGCGGCATACCGATTCGGGAGTAAGTCTCCATTCGCTTCCCAAAACTTCCACCTGTGCGCTGGGCAGCACCCCGGTATCCGCCATTGCCGCTGTACTTCGAGGAAGAGTTATCTGTAATCTCCCCGAAACTTCCGACGCGTTTAGCGGCGTTCGGCGTTATCTAGTAGAATTGCCAGCGCGACGGCGAGGCGGCGGTCGAACGTTCGTTCCGGGTCCGCCTGCACATTCATCTCATATTTATCGGTGAGCGCGAGTTTGCGCAAAAACTCGCCGAACTTGGTGGTTCCGTCCGCGCGATACAGATAGAAATTCGTACGGATCAGGGCGTTGATGATCTCCAAATCGGTCGCGGCAAAGATGCGCCGCGCTATCGCCTTGCCCATTGAGTCTTCCGTCGCCGTCGCGATCAGCTGCTCCTGTGCATCCAGAATCATCCAGGTGCGGCGGAGCATGGATTGCCAGCCGTCGCGCTTCATAATCCCGATCACCTGTCCGTTCGCATCGCGGATAATGAACTTGAAGTTGATAATCGTGAACACGCTGTCCTGCGTCACCGACAGGAGCGGTCGTCGCTTGGAATCGTCCTCGTACACGGTGAACTCCATCTTGAGTTTCAGCACCGGGCGATCCACGAAGAAGAGCGGCGCGTTGAACTCGTCGTAGACGTAATACTTGTTCCCCAAACTCAGAATCTTCTGGTTGATGAAGAAGCGGTCGTTCGCGAATTTCGCGGCGATGGCGTCGGTCGCCCACGGGTTCTGTGCGGCGTTGTTTTCGTTGGTGAGTGGTAAGGGCGGTGCGGCGGGGGCACCGATTGGCGGCATGCTCATGTTCGTCCTCGTACCTTTCGTGCGGTGGTGGCGCGGTCGGAATTTCTGAATCCCGGAGACTGCCTTCCTCGCAAAAACTAAACCATCTCGGCGGAATCCGGAAAGGTCATTTCGTTGATCGTTCGCATAAGTTGCAAACGTGCGATTGCCTTACAACCATTCAGACACCTCCCCTCCGGCAAGGTTGCGGAACGTTTCGCGGGGGAATGTATGCCCCCGCCCGCACTATCCCCTACCGGTTCCCCGCCGCGAAGCGCACGTTCTGCAAAACGCGAAGTTGGTACATCGTCAGTCCGATCAGCAATGACCCCATGATCAGCGCGGCGGCGGTCGCGTAGCCGAACTTCAGGTAGATGAACGCGTTCTGCCAGATTTCCAGCCCGACCGTGTGTGTCGCGTAATCGGGACCGCCGCCGGTCTGCACCAGCACCGGTTCCATGATCTTGAACGCCGCCACGGTCGCGCCGACCAGGTTGATGATCAGGAGCGGGGACAGCGTCGGCAGGGTGACGCGGAATATCTTCGTCCAGAAGCCCGCCCCGTCCAGATCGGCGGCTTCGTACATTTCGTCCGGGATCGATTGGAGCGCGGCTAAGTAGATCACGCTACCCGGTCCGGCACTCGCCCACACAATCGGGACCACGACACTGAACATCGCGAGCGCGGGGTCCTGTAGCCATTTCAGCGGCTCCCAGCCCATCACTCCGATCAGCGTGTTCGCCAGACCGTTGGGCGACGGGTCGAAAAACTGCCGGAACAGCATTGCGGTCACGACCGAAGTCGTCACGGCGGGCAGGTAGTAGAGCACCCGGAAGAACGTCTTGCCCTTCGGGATCTCGTTCAGCAGAAGCGCGATCACTACCGGGAGGAAAAAGCCCAGCGTCAGCAGGTACGCGGTGAACAGAAACGCGTTCTTCATTCCGATGCGGAACGTCTCCTGCCCTGCCGCCTCGATAAAGTTGTCCAGCCCGACGAAGCGCGAGTTGCCGAGAATCTGCACGTCCTGGAACGCCATTACCAGACCGCGCAGAAGCGGTAGGTATGCCCAGACCGCGATGGATAAAACGGCGGGCAACATAAATGCCCACGCGGAAAGATGGACGCGCCAGTTTATAGCCCCCCTATCCCCCCGCCCCTTTCCCCCCTCGGAAGGGGAGAAAGGGGAGCCAGAAGGTGTCCCCGGAAGCGAAGCGTCCCCGGCATCCGTCTCCCCTTTCTCCCCTTCCGAGGGGGGAAAGGGGCGGGGGGATAGGGGGGACGACGAGCGCAACTTAGCCACTCGCAACGCCGCATGAATCGTCCTGCCGACCAGCACCGTCACGCCAAGAACGATGGCACCGAAGATCACATACGCGATGGCGCGTTGTTTGGCGAGTTCGGCGGGCGGGGTGTAGTTCAGAAGTTTCGTGTTGATCTTCGCGACCGACGCGTCCAGTATCTGCTTCGCGTCGCGCTTCGGATATAGGATCGCCTGATCGAGCGGTTCGTTCATCAGGTTGTAGATGAACGCCATGTTGGGACCGTTCGGCTCGGGCTTGCCGGACGCAAAAAGGGATTTGGACGCCTCCATCCACGGGCGTTGGATCGGCGTGATGTACTCGTCGTAGCCCCACCGCTGAAGTTCGTTCGGGTTGACCAGTTGCGCCAGACCGTTCTCGACATATGCCGTACAGCGGATCTTCGCGGCTTCCTCGCTCGCCATGTACCGGATGAACTGCCAGCAGGCGGCTAACTTCTCCGGGTCTTTCACAGCGGCGTTGATGCCCCACATCCCCGCGTTGATCTCGTTGCCGCTGATCCCGGTTGGACCCTTCGGCATCGCGGCGACGCCGAGGAGCGACGGGTTCAGGTCGAACTGGTTCATGTTCGCGACATCGTCGGACTGGTACGCAAACCACATCCCGATCTTGCCCGCCGAAATGTCCGCTTTGCGCGTGCTCGTGCGGTTGGCGACCCCGGTCTGTGTCTTGCCATCCTTGCCGGGATAGGTGCCGAGCAGGAGTTTGCGATAAAACTGTAGCGCATCGATCCCTTCCGGCGTGTTGAAAGCGGCTAACTCCTTGCCCATCGCATCCTTTGCCGAAATATCGCCCCCGGCTTGCCACAGGAAGTTGATCCAGTAGTACGATTCGCTCCCCTGCTCGAACGTGAATCCGTACTGACCTTTCTGCGGGTCCGTCAGTTTCTGTGCATATGTATAAAACTCGTCCCAGTCCTTCGGCGGCTGGTTCGGGTTCAGACCGGCGGCGCGAAACAGGTCTTTACGATAGTACAGGGCTTGAACATACTGCGCGTACGGGACCGAGTAGATTTTCCCGTCAATCGTCAGCCGCTCTTTGATACGCGCCTGCACCCGGTCCAAGGTGTCCGGGTTCTGTGCGATCAGATCGCCTAACGGGCGCAAGAACCCCTGCGAGGCATAGTTTCGGAGTTGCCGCAGGTTCACATACACGACATCGGGCGCGGTGCCACCGGCATATGCCATCAAAATCCCAGACTCAGCGGCAGGTCCCTGGATGCGGAGCGAGGCGTAACGTTGCAACCGGATCTCGGGATGTTTTTTGCTGAACGTATCGAATACGACGCGGCGGGCGCGCTCGGCGGGCGATGTAGCGTTCGGCGACGGAATCCCCCACGCCGGGTTCGCCCCCCCGACCGTTACCGTGGTCGGTCCGGACGCGGCTTGCTCTGTTTGTCGCGCGCCCACCGGGGAGGCGAACGATGCCAGCAATACAACGGCAAGCGCGAGTAATCGCGCGAGGAGTGGGGGGAGTGCCATAGACTCATTTTACGCGTTCCCGGCGAAACTTTCAACGCGATTGTCGGTGCCAGCGGGTTGCGTCGCGTTTTCAGACGGTAAACCGTTCCGCTGGAAGCCTTCGGCTGTAGACGCTTCGCGTCAGTGGAAGCGTTCGGCTGTTGCGCTTGCCGAACGGTTGAACGTAGCCCCGACCCGCAGGGTCTACAGCCGAAGGCTTCCAGCGGAACGCTTCAGCGTCCGAAAGGGTCCGAAAACGCGACGCCATGAAAGTTACAACAGGCTCATCGGGTCCACGTCAATCGTCAGCCCCATGCGGTCGGTCTGGGAAAGCAGGCTCCAGGCGTGTTTGAGTTTGTCACGTAACAGTTCGATGTCGGTCGTTTTCAACAAGAGATGCCAGCGATATTTGTTTTTCAAGCGCGACAGCGGACAGGGCGCGGGACCGAGGATCGCGATGTCGCCGTCCGCGCCCGCCCCGAAAAGCAGGAGCGGTCCGCCGAGATCCGCTTTCTTTTCCGCACCGAGGTGGGATGCCAGTGTGCGCAATCGCCCTTCGGCCGCGCGACCGTCCTCGTCTTGCGAGATGATGTTCACGAGGCGCGTGAATGGCGGGTAGGCGAGTTCGCGCCGGTTGGTGATCTCGCGCCGGTAGAATGTCTCGTAGTCGTGCTTCGCGGCGGCGGCGACCGACTCGTGCTCGGGGTTGAATGTTTGCACGAACACATGGCCCGGGCGGAATCCGCGACCGGCGCGACCGGAAACCTGGGTCAGCAACTGAAACGCCCGCTCCGACGCCCGGAAGTCGGGCATGTTGAGCGCGGTGTCGGCGGAAATCACGCCGACCAGCGTTACCCCGGCGAAGTCCAGCCCTTTGGCGACCATCTGCGTCCCGATCAGAATGTCGGCGTTCCCATCGCGGAACGTTCGCAGCATCGACAGGTGCGTGTCCTTTTTCGCGGTCGTGTCGCGGTCCATACGCAATACGCGGGCGTCGGGGAACAGTTTGCGCACCTCGGCTTCGACTTTTTCCGTGCCGATTCCGAACGGGCGCAGTCGCGTTCCCTGACACCCTGGGCAGATTTCCGGCGCACGGCGTTCGTACCCGCAGTGGTGACACGTGAGTTTGTGCGCCGCCTGATGGAAGGTCAGCGAAACGTCGCAGTGCGGGCAACGCGTCGTGTAGCCACAGTCGCGACATAATAGGAACATCGCGAAGCCGCGCCGGTTCAGAAAAAGGATCGTCTGCTCGCCTTTCACGATCCGGTCGCCAATCGCCTCGACCAGTTGCGGCGCGAACATCCCCGGCGAACCCTGTTTGTACAGTTCGCGCAGGTCCAGAACATCCACCGGTGGGAGCGGACGCGACAACGCCCGTTCGCGGAGCGGCAGGAAGCCCCACGCACCCGATTCTGCTTTGTGAAATGATTCGACAGACGGCGTCGCCGACCCGAGTAGTACCGTCGCACCGGTGGCTTCGGCGCGGGCAATCGCGGTATCGCGGGCGTGATAGCGTGGGGCGGGTTGGTCCTGTTTGTACGACCCTTCGTGCTCTTCGTCCACGACGATCAGCCCGACGTTTTCCATCGGCGCGAAGATCGCGGACCGTGCGCCGACCACCACGTCCGCCTTGCCCTGTGCGATCCGCATCCATTCGTCGCGCCGCTCGCCCTGTGAAAGCCCCGAATGGAGCATGGCGACCCGATCCCCGATGCGGGCGCGGAACCGGTCCACGACCTGCGCGGTCAGCGCGATCTCGGGGACCAGCACCAGAGCAGTTCGTCCCCGCCGTCGCGTTTCGGCTATCGCCCGCAAATACACCTCAGTTTTACCCGAACCGGTCACGCCGTATAGAAGCGCGACATTCGCCTTACCCGAGTCCAACCGCTTCCGAATCTCCTCGACCGCGACTTCCTGCTCGCCCATCAATACCGGTGCCACCGCCGCCGCCGAGTCGAAGCGAAACGGACGGCGGCGCACCTCAATCGATTCGACCGCGATAAATCCGTCCTCTTGGAGACGTTTGACAGCGGTATCCGTCGCGCCCATCGCCCGCGCCTCGGGGAGCGGGAGCGGTCCCCCGCCAATCTCGATCATTTTGCGCAGGAGCAACGCCTGCGCCGGTTTCTTCGCCGCCTCACGCTTGCCGGATTCGATTTCGGCATCATCCCAGTTCACCAACAGCCGAACCGCATTCACCTTTTTCGCGGAAACTTTCGGCGGCAGGACGCGCCATTCTTCGGCGAGTACGCCACGGTCTTTGAGAATTTTTACCGGCGACGTAACTTTCACCCCGCCCAGAAGTGCGGACAGTTGCGCCTCGGTCGCCGCGCGTTCGGGAAGGTTGGACAGCGCGAGAATCACTTCACGGTGAGACTTCGTGGAAATGTCGGGGAGCGCGGTCTCGTAGCCGTCCAACAGCCGGTACCGTTTTTCGGTATGCGCCGATTGCGCCGAAGGAACCACGGAAAGCACGGCTTGCGCGAGGTCGCAGAAGTAGTTTCGGGAAAGAAACCTCGCGGTTTCCAGAACCGGTTGCGGAATCCCCGCCCCGTCCCCGGACACGGTCGCCAGAATCTCCCGCACAACCGACTCGTCCAATCCGGGGGACAACGTTTCGCTAAAGCCGGTCACATACCCGATTGCGGTTTGCTTCCCGAACGGCACGACGACACACGACCCGGCTTGCAGTTCGGCTTGCAGATTTTCAGGAACGCGATACGTGAAGGGTTGCCGCAATCCCGGCGCGTCGGTGTCAACTACGATAGCGGCATACACAGTTGCTATTGTACGGCGGAATTGAGGTTCATCCTACTTGATGCCGCCCGCCGACGCTTCGGAGTCACGCAGTATCCGGTTTGCGGATTCCATATTTCGCACGGAATTTTCTAAAAGCAGTTGAATTCGGTCCATCGTCGTTATGATGCTACTCGCAGTCTCGCTGGCATCACGCAGAGCGTAAGTAAGCACCCCCAAGTGTTCTTCCTGTTGCCGGGAAAGTACACATGCCGATCTTCGTGGGTTGACACGGCGGCGGACTACGCCACGTTCGGATGTGTGAGCAGAAGCGATTCTCATACCGCAATTATACCGTGCGTTGAGGCGGATCAGTGCATGGGTGATCCCTCCCTAACGGTCCCGGATTTCTTTCAGTCGCTTTCCCGCCAGAACGCGGTGCCGCTCCTCGGTGTCGCAGTTCGTGGCGGCTTCATAGCAACCGATGGCTTTCTCTATGTTCCCCTCCGACTCATGGCATTTGGCGATGTGAAAAAGGTATTTCGCCCGATAAATCACCCGGGTCATAGCACCGAATCCTTTCTCGAACAACATACGCCCCCGCGCTACCTCTCCAATTGCGCACCAGCATTGTGCCAGATTCGCTACCGAAAATTGATAATAGATCAACCCTTCACGCTCGATGGAAAATCGGGATACGGCGTCGTCCACACGGTTTTCCAGTTCTTCGATTTCGCCTGCCGAGGGGGTCGAACCGCCCGCGCGTAGCGAGAGCAACATCCGGAATGTGGCAAGCTCACACGCCATCCGAGGATGCCAGATCAATCCCGGCTCCGCCTCGTTCAGGGCGGCGACTGCCCCGGCGTACCGCCCCCGCTCCTCCCACAGAATCGCCTGTTCGTAGCGGATGTATGCGCGGTTCGCCTCAGCTACCCGGGACGACGGGTGCTCGCAAAGTTCCAAACATTGCACCAGAAGAGTTTCGGCGGCAAACCAATCCCCCTGCATTTGCGCGGCCGTGGCTTCGTTTACGAATGGCTCGAAGGGGTAGAATCGGTCCGAACTCCCCCGCGCCGCAATTGCCTCCGTGCGGGCGTCGCCCAGCCGACCGGCATTTATCAGGATTCGCGCCTTTGAGAGCCGTGCATAACCAACCATGGCTTCGTCCGCGAACGCCTTCTCCAGGTGAACCAATGCCTCTTCGGTTTCGCCCATATCATCACAGACTTCTGCGAGCGACGCGTGTAACTCGCCACTCGGAAACGATTCGGAACATAGCGAAACCGCCTCCCGCAAACGGATGCTTGCTTCGGTCGATCTCCCCGTTTGTACCAGTGCCATCCCCAAATGCCATGTCGCCGCGAATCGCATCTGGTCCGGATTGTGGTCTCCGTCCGCATGTGCCAGTGCGGTTTCGAACGATGTAACCGCCCGCTCGTAATCCCCGATGTCCCGGCGCAAACTACCGAAAAGAAACGAGGCGTGCGCGACCATCCCCGAGGCAATGTAAAGTTCGCCCGCACGTAGTCGCTCCCGGTCCCTTTCCGCATCGTCTCCCGTTTGTTCGTAGCATTGCGCCATATACTCACGGACGGAGGCGTGCCCGGAAGCCACCTGTTCGGCGGACCAGGACGGTATGCGCTTGTTCTTTTCATACACCCGCGCGACTATGCGTAACTCGGAGAGCGCGTCCTCATACAGCCCCTCCTGAATATAACATTGTGCTAAGTCGTAGCGTTGCAAGTGGCGTAGATCACCTTTCGGAAATCTCTCACGGGTGAACGCTCTTTCGAGCAGGTCTCGAGCCTCCGTGTACTTCTTGTCTGCCATGAGCGAGCGAATCTGCTCCCCGAGCTTTACAGCCGCATCATGCTCTTTGGACACAAAATATACGCCGGGGACACCGATTGACAGCAACAGCACGATCAGCAATACGAAGCCTTCACTCATTTTACCCCTCACCTGTGAACAAGAGTTTAGAATCCACTGCGACGGCATCCGCTACTTCATCCAACGGAATGGGATGCCCGGCGAGTTCCGATAGTGTCGTTATCCGCTTCCCGGCGACGCCGCACGGAATAATCGTCGCGAAGTTTTCCCGCACGTGCTCGGTGACATTCAGCGCGAACCCGTGATGCGTCACCCAGCGCGACACGCGCACCCCGACTGCCGCCAGATACCCGTCGCCCGCCCAGACGCCCGCGTGGAAGTCAGCCCGCCCGGCGTCGAGTGCGCCTAACTGATGACAGGCGCGAATGACTAAGTCCTCCAGCGAACGCACATACCGGTGCAGGTCCCGGTTCCCTTCCCCGAGCGCGATGATCGGGTAGCCGACCAGTTGCCCCGGTCCGTGATACGTCACGTCCCCGCCCCGGTCGCTCGGAATCAGTTCGATACCGCGCCGCGCGTAATCATCAGGACTCAGAAGCAGGTGCCGCTCGATGTTCGCCGCTTTGCCATACGTGATCGTCGGGGGATGCGTCAGTAGCAACAGCGTGTCCGGTACGTCGCCGTTCTGCCGCAAGGCGACCAGTTCTTTCTGACGGCGCAAACCCTCCGCATAGGGTATCGGACCTTCGGAAAGCAGGTTCAGTACGGAAAGTGTGGGCACATATCCATTGTACAACACGGTACAATTTCCCGTGGCGATCAAGGCACCCATCAAAATCATCGCGGTCGGTAAACTGCGCGAACCGTTCTGGAAGGCGGCACAGGAAGAGTACGCGAAGCGGCTACAAACGTTTACGACGCGCCTCGAAATCATTGAGGTATCCGACGAAGCGACGCCCGACGACGCCTCACCCGCGCAGGAGAACATCGGGCGCGAACGCGAAGCCGAACGCATACTGGCAAAGATCGCACCGCGCGACTATGTAATCGCGCTGGACGGTTCGCGCGGCAAATCTCTCACCTCGCCGGACTTCGCCGCGCACCTCGAAAACGTTCTCGCCAGCGGCACCGCCCCCGGTTTCACCTTCGTCATCGGCGGATCACTCGGCTTACACGAAACCGTGATCGAACGCGCGGACCTGCTTCTCTCCTTCGGAGCATTCACCTATCCCCACCAAATGATGCGCATCATTCTACTGGAACAACTTTTCCGTGCCGGGAAGATTTCAGCGGGACAAGCCTATCATAAATAGATCCGTCTCGGGGATGTTCCATCCTCCGGTGGAAGCGTTCCGCTTGGGTTCCCTGCGGGAACGGGGCTTGCCGAAATTGCGCTTGTGCGGGGATGTTCCATCCTCCGGTGGAAGCCTTCGGCTTGGGTTCCCTGCGGGAACAGGGCTTGCCGAACTCGACGGGCGATTCCGGTTATCCCTCTCCTGTTCCCGCAGGGAACCCAAGCGGGACGCTTCCACCGGAGGATGGAACATCCCCGCAATTGCGAATGAAATTCCCCGCCCCATGAGAAGGAAAATTCCCCCAATACGCCGTAGTATTTGGGGAAATCAAAAAATCGTTGGACTCGCGAAGGAGCAGGGGGAACTATGGCGGCAAAACGTCCTATTCGTATCGGTCTGGTCGGCTATCAGTTTATGGGGAAGGCGCACAGTAATGCGTACCGGCAGGTGGGTAAGTTCTTTCCGGAGATCGAGTTCGAGCCGGTATTGACCGCGCTGTGCGGACGGAGCGAGGAGAAAGTCAAATCGGCGGCGGAAAAGTTCGGCTTCGCGTCGTACGAGACCGACTACCGCGCACTGATCGCCCGCGACGACATCGACCTGATCGATATTGTTACCCCCGGCAACAGCCATATCGACATCGCCATCCAGGCGGCGGGAGCGGGCAAGATGGTCATCTGCGAAAAGCCGCTCGCCAACTCGGTCGCCGATGTAGAGCCGATGGTCAAGGCGGTCAAGGATAACAACGTCCTGAACGCCGTATGTTTCAACTACCGGTTCGTCCCGGCGGTTAAACTCGCCCGTAAAATGATCGAGGACGGTGTTCTCGGAAAAATCTATCACTGGCGCAGCGTCTATCTGCAGGACTGGATCGTGGACCCCAAAATGCCGCTGGTGTGGCGGCTACAGGGCGATGTCGCGGGTTCCGGCTCGCACGGCGATCTGGTCGCTCACTCTATCGACCTGGCGCACTACCTTGTCGGACCGATCACGGAAGTTTCCGGGATGCTGGACACGTTCATCAAGCAACGCCCCCTCCTCGCTGAGTCCGACGACCGATTGGGCGGGCGGGCGTCCGACGAAATGGGCGAAGTGACCGTGGACGATTCGTCGATCTTCCTCGCTCGGTTTCAGAACGGCGCGGTGGGAACGTTCGAGGCGACGCGCATGGCGGCGGGGCGAAAGAACCATAACAAGTTCGAAATCAACGGCTCGCGCGGTTCTATCGTGTTCAACATGGAGCGGATGAACGAACTGGAATACTACAACCACGAAGACCCCGCCGAACTGCGCGGCTTCCGTACGATCCAGACCACGGACGGCGTCCACCCGTACACCGCGAACTACTGGCCCGTCGGGCACATCATCGGTTACGAGCACACGTTCGTGAACCTGATGCGCGACGTTTTGGCGGACTTTTCCGCCGGTCGACAGACCCACCCGGATTTCGTGGACGGATTGAACTGCCAGCGCGTCCTCGAAGCCGTAAGCACCTCGTCCACCAGCCGCGCGTGGCAGACGATTTGAGTCAGTGGTCGGTGGTCAGTGGATAGTGGTCAGAGTTTAGGCGTCAGCACTTGCGGCGTTCACCCAGTCAATACCGACCACTATCCACTGACTCCCACTGACCACCGACCACTGACTTAAAATTCACACGCGGGCGGAAACGAAGTGCGGTAAGATAGCGTTATATTCTCGTGCGACTCGTCGCACCCCTACCCGCGATTTTAGGAAACAGGCTCCATGACTCGATGTTTGAAATGCGGTAGTACGCTCGCCCCTCATGCCCGGTTCTGCTCCGTCTGCGGGGCGGAATTCGCCCCGCCAAGCCCGGCGGGCGGCGGTAACGTGACGCAAGGCTTTCACCAGACTCAGGGCGGCGCGAATCCGAACGTGACGCAGGGGTTCAGCCGGACAAGCACCCTGAGCGGCGCGGACCTCGGAACCACCTCGGCATTCACCGCGCAGAACGACGCTTTCGCGGCGGACCCCGAAGCCGAAAACAAAAAACGGATGATGATTGCCGGGGGCGGCGTAGGCGCGTTGTTAATAGTCGCCGGACTGATCTTCGCATCGGCGAGCGGGTTGCTCGGCGCGAAGAAGCCGAACGCTGGTGGTGCTGCAGTCCTGTCTGCCCCGCCCGCGCAGACGGTACAGGCACCGGTCCTGAACGCCCCCGCCCCGGTAATCGAGAACGCACCCGTGGTCAGCGCGCCCGGGAAAAATGCCCCGATGCCCGCCGACGTGGTCGATTACCTGCGATGGCTCAAAAAATTCGAGGCGGATCGAATTTCTCTCGAATCCAAAAGCGAGGCACAGATGCTTCTGGTCATGCAGGCGTTGATCAAGGATGGTATGGTCGGAACAAAAGGGATGGGACTACTGGACGGGGACTCCGAGGAGGCTTCGCGCGATCCGAAAAATGCCGGTCCGAGGATAGACACCAAGGAAACGAATGCTGTGATCGCGAATTGGAACACGGCAGCCGGTATATTTCAGCAGAAGCCGCCTCCGAACGTTTGCGCGACGCTTGCCAGTAATTACAACGGTGGTTTAACCAGTTCCGTCAAAGCCATGACCGAGATCCTCGGGGGAGGGGTACGCGCGTTGGAAAGTATCAATGCCGCCGGTGGAGAAAAGACCAGCGACGCGAGCGAGGTACTTACGTTTCTGACAGATCAGAAAAACAATGCCACGATGTCCAAAAATATCGAGGGGTTCTTCGCCGCGTCGAATCAGTCGCTCGACGCAGTCCGGTCTCAATACACGGAAATCCCCGCCGACATCGATAAGGCACAATTTTCGATTAAGAGCGGTAGCGCGGGTGGGTTGAATATCCCGATTCCGGGTTTGGGTATGTAGGTGTTCGGACCGTTTGGTCGGACGCTGAAGCGTTCCGCTGGAAGCCTTCGGCTGTAGACGCTTCGCGTCAGGAGGGGTTTCGTTCGCGCGGCAACTCGCCGACTCCCTGACGCGAAGCGTCTACAGCCGAAGGCTTCCAG
>JAYULM010000496.1:0-6527 GCA_043763605.1 Armatimonadota bacterium
CTATCTCGGACTCCCCCTCTCTCATTCCGATGAGGGAGGGGGTTGGGGGGAGGGAGGGAACACGGGCGGGGGCTGGGGGAAGGAGAAAACAACGGACAGGGGACTGGGGGGAGGAAATAACAGACAGGGGGTGAAGTCAAAACGAGGCAGGCAATTTTCTCAGATAACTGAATAGCCCTGGTGCTCGCCCCACGCGGCAGGATTTCGTCCCCGCTCTCGCGAACCTATTCGTGCTATGATGCTTCACTCCCTTAAATTTGCGTTTCTTATCGCTCTACTCCCTCTTTCCATCGGCTTACCGGCTTACTCGCAAACGGAAACTGCGCGGGGCGAGGCGAAGCAAGTGGAATTGCCTTCGTTATCGGTCGCATCGTTCGCCGAGGACGTGAAAAATCGTCGGAGCGACAAGGAACAGTTGGCAGAACGCGTCCGGCGATGGTTCGGTGCGGAGAATCTGAAAAAGGGTCCGAACCCGAAGCAGGATGATTTGCGGATCGTCGCCGCCATCGACGCCGGGACCGAACTACCCAAAGGCGTAACGCCCGCGCTGGTGTCCGAAGACGGCACATATCGTTTGCCTTTGCGACGACTCGGGAAGTCCACGGTTTACGCCGCCGAAACCAGTCTTCCCGAAGGGACGTTCTTGCGCTGGCATTACGAGGTCGGGACCGAACGTAAAGGCGGCGGCGACCTGGAAGCGTACGACTACCCGGCGGAGTTCGACAAAGACGATTCCGTGCCGCGCGGCACCGTAACGGAAATGCCGGTCTGGAAAAGCACCGTATTCGCGAAAACGGAGCGCAAATGGTGGGTCTACGTTCCCGCGCAAGTAGCGCAGAACCCCGGCACACCCGCCGCCGTGATGATCGTGCAGGACGGTGAAGGGGCGAAGTGGTATCTGCCCACCGTGCTCGACAACATGATCGCTAAGAAAGAGATCCCGCCGACCGTCGCCGTGATGATCAATCCCGGCCGCTTCGTGCCCGACGGAAGCAACCGTTCGTTCGAGTACGACACGCTGTCCGACCAGTATAGCCGCTTTATTTTGACCGAGATACTGCCGGAGGTCGAAAAAACGGTGAAACTGCGCTCCGACCCGGCGGGGCGGATCACGATGGGGCAGAGCAGCGGCGGCATCTGCGCGTTCACGCTGGCGTGGGAGCGTCCCGACCAGTTCGGCAAGGTGCTGTCGTGGATCGGGACGTACGTGAATATCGCGTCCGGCGCGTCGGGGATCGCGGGCGGGCATAACTACCCGCCGATGATCCGCCGTAGCAAAAATGAGCCGAAACCGATCCGCGTTTTTCTACAGGACGGCGCGAACGATCTGGACAACCAGTTCGGCAACTGGCCCCTCGCGAATCAGGAGATGGCGGCGGCGTTCCAGTATTCGGGCTACGATTACAAGTTCGTGTACGGGCAGGGCGCGCACAACGACCGCCACGGACGCGCCCTGCTCCCGGACGCCCTGCGCTGGCTGTGGCGCGACGAGTTTTCTCCCTCCCCCCAGCCCCCTCCCTCATCGGAATGAGAGAGGGGGAGTAGATGCGCCCGAGGCGAATCGGTTACCGCGTGTCCCTCTGGCTCCCCCTCTCTCATTCCGATGAGGGAGGGGGTTGGGGGGAGGGAGAAGAACGAGGCGGGCGTGAGGTCCATCAGCGGCCACGACAACACATCGGTCGGCTTATCGTAGCCGCGCCATTGCCTGTTAAGACCATGGATGCCCGCATCGTCGGTCAGCAACACGGAAACTTCGGCGTCGGGGTATCCGGCTTCGGCGAGGAGCGTTTCGGCGACCGTCTCTGCCCGTGTGCGGTCAGGGAGTGCGGACGGCGGCAGGGCGCGCAAGGAGGGCGATAGGGTCCAATCCATCGGGGTTTATGGTAAGCGTTCGCGGCGCGGGTGGGAGCGGCGGCGGCGTTCCGCGCCGAGTATCTGCGTCTCGTCCGGCACGTCGCTCTCGACGTGCGACGCCGTCGGGTCCGCCGTTTCGTGCGCGGTGTTCGGGGTCAGGATTGGCAGGAACGCGCTCGGGGGCGGAGCGAACGACACATCGGGGGTCGGCATGTCCGCCATTTCCGGCAGACCGGGCACGGTTTCGGCGGGCTTCTGCTTCCGGTCGCCGGGATACGAAATACGGGCGTGAAGCGCGCCGGACAGCGTCCGGGCGAACGTTTCCCGAACCATCTTGAGTTCCCACAGTGTCAGGTCACAGTCATCCAGTTGCGCGTCGGCGCGCTTGTCCTCGATGATGTCGGCGACGAACGTTTCGATGCGCGCCGGGGTCGGTTTTTCCAGCGACCGCGACGCCGCCTCGACCGAGTCGGCGAGCAACAGGATCGCGGCTTCCTTGCTCCGGGGTTTGGGTCCAGGGTACCGGAACTGGGATTCCATCGCCGGGTCGAGCCGCCCCCCCGCCGCCTTGTAGTAGAAAAACTTCATCAGCGTCGTGCCGTGGTGTTGCTCCACGACATCGATCACGCGCGGCGGCATTCCCATCGCCTTGCACATCTCCACACCGTCCTTGACGTGTGCGGCTAAGACCAGTGCGGACAGCGACGGGGCGATCCGGTCGTGGACGTTTTCCAAGCCGGACTGGTTTTCGATGAAAAACTCGGGGCGGTTCATCTTGCCGAGGTCATGGTAATACGCCGCGACCCGGCACAGGAGCGAATCCGCCCCGATACCTTCCGCCGCCGCGTGTGCGAGCGTTCCGACCATCAGCGAATGGGCATAGGTTCCGGGTGCCTTTAAGCGAAACTCCTGCAGGATCGGGGTCGCCGGGTCGGACAATTCGAGCAGGCGCAGGTGTGTCGTTATCCCGAACCACCGCTCGAAGATCGCCACGCCGGTGTAGAACAACGCCATCGCGAACAAGCCGGAAATCCCGCCCCACAGAACCCCGGACAACAGTTCGCGGTCTTGCTCGCCTTCAAGCAGACCGACCAGGGCGTTAAGGACCGTATTCGTCGCGCACAGGATTAGCGTCGCGCGCAGGTAATCGGAGCGGTTTTTTAACGTCGCCACCGCGACGATCCCGACCAGCGACGAGCCGAGCGTCAGTAGCGTAAAGCGCAGTTCGTTGTTCAGCACCATTCCGGACGCGATGGAAAGCAGGGCGACGATCAACGTCGCCACGCTGGCGTCGATCAGCAGGGCGATAGCCATGCCCGCCGACGCGACACACATCATGCCCAGATAGCCGAAATGGACGCCGGAGAACGGCAGTCCAAGTAGCAACGAACCTATCTTGAGACCTACTACTGCTAACACGGTCTGTATAGCGAGCAGAAGCAACAGTTGCGTATTCGCGTACAATTTTCGGTGGAAGAGACGCAGATAGACGGTGACGAAAACCACCATGCCGGTCACCAGACCGCCGATGACCGCTATCGAGACGGCGTCGAGGCGGGCGTTCTGCAAACCAAGGGCGGCGAACGCGTCTTTGTGCTGGCTGTTGATACGCTCCCCCGCCCGCACGACCGGTTCCCCGGCGGAAACGCGGCGCAGTTGTGGCGGGATCGCGTTCCCGGCGGCTTGCTGGTCGTCGGCGGTCTTGCGGGCGTCGAAGCGGCGGTTGGGCACCAGACTCGCCGCGATGATGTCGGCGACCACCTTGCGCTGCCGGGTTTTGGGAAACAGGTGCGCCAGATCGGTGTCGGTAGCGACGGCGCGTCGGGCGTTGAGCAGGTCGCTGTTTTCGTCCGTGATCGGGCGCGCCATGATCCGCTCGGTCAGGGTCGCCGCCGCGACCCGCATGTCGGCGCGTTCCGAAGGCGGCAGCCGGAACAAGTACGCTACGGTGTCTTTCTGTACCGAGACCGCGCCCTGCCGGTGGATTTCGCTCAGCGCGGACGCGAGCCGGACGCTGTTTACCCCGGTCTTCACATCCACCGGGGCGGTCTCCGAGGGATAGATCGCCCAGCGTCCGGCGATGTCGAACACATATTTGGTGGTTTCGACGGCGATTTTCGAAGCGTCGGGGAGCGCGTCGTAGCGTCGCCCGACGCCGTATATCGCGGCGTTCCGGAGTTCCTCCGTGGCGGCGGTATCTTCGTAACGCACTGTGCGCTGGGCGACGATGTCCTTGTCGGCGATGTCGCCTAAATCCAGCGAAACCCGATTGGGCCAGAGATGCAGGCAGAGGAGAGTAGTCAGAAGCGCGGCGGTGAGCACGGCGAGTCCGATCCGTCCGGCATTGCGCCACGTGGACCCGGCGACCGGCACTGTGCCGTCCGCCTCAGCGGCG
This sequence comes from Armatimonadota bacterium, assembly GCA_043763605.1. GTDB lineage: Bacteria > Armatimonadota > Armatimonadia > Armatimonadales > Armatimonadaceae > JACMIU01. The sequence continues at coordinate 4,250 of JAYULM010000496.1, forward strand.
CGCCGTTCCCCGCCGCGTTTTACCGCCTCCTGCACTCGCAAGGCGTTGCGCCGCCGCCGCCGACTCGCGTCGCGGGGGGCTGACACCCAGCGGTGCCAGAGCAGAAGTAAAGGATTGGGGCGAGTCATGCGTTTTTGGATAAACAGTCTCATGGAAGGCGCGGCGGGGTACCGTGCCGGATCACGCGCGGTGGGGTGAAACCACGCTCGACAGAAATATCGGTTCGCGAAAAATATCTTCAGGCGGGTCGGGGTGCCCCCCTGAAAGTCGGCTCACGACGCTGTGAGCCGTTTGTTTCAATCGTGCGGATTAGATCCGCTCCTCGGTCTGCTTCATTTTGCGCCGCCGCGACGCTTCTTCCTTGCGCTTCTTGTCGCTCGGCTTTTCGTAGAATTCGTGAGCGCGAGCGATCTTGAGCGTACCTTCCTGCTGAAGCGTCTTTTTAAAACGCTTGAGAGCAACATCAAGCGGCTCGCCCGGTCGTACAATAACCTGTGCCATAATTTTATCCCCTCCTTACTCATCTGTCTCGCCGCGAGGTTTCGCGGCGGTAATCCACCCTCCCATTAAAAAGGGCGTAAGGGGGAACGCGCCGAAGCGCAGGAGGATTATACGTCGCCGTTTTGGGGTTGTCAATATGGATTAGTGGTTAGTGGTTAGTGAGTAGTGAATAGTTCCGGAGGGCGGCGGTCGGGTCCGGGATCGGGTCATGAATGACCCGCCTAGACGCCTTCGGCGGGTTGCCCCTCTGGGGCATATGACTCCGCTTCCGGGGACGACCGACCGCCGCCCTCCGGAACTATTCACTACTCACTAACCACTAACTCATGGCACCCAGTACGTCCGGTTATATTGCTTCGCGGCACCCCGGTTCGGAATCCACCAGTCCCGCCCGGCCGCCGGGGCGTACGTTTGCTCGAACTTATGCCATTTGGCGTGCCCGTCCAGAAATGTGTAGTTCGCGCCGCCCTGGTAGCGGCGTTTCTCGATCTCGGTTTCGGAAACGATGCTCACGCAAGTAGACGCCACGAACCCTTCCCAGCACATCGGGTGCGCGTGGTCCCCGGCTTTGTTCTCGCGTTGCTCGGCGACATAGATACACGATGCAGGAGACGCGATCTCAGCAAGCGTCCATCCGGTACCCGCCTTGTTGTTGTTCAGATACGCGTTGGTCATGTAGCTTGACAGACGCGGCGTCTTCCCGGCGGGGAGCGCGGCGAGATCGATCATCTCGGGCCAGTTGAGTGAATCGTCGTCGGGCAGGCGGTTCATCAGTTTCGCCTTTACGTACGGCTGTACCCTATCTATCCAGGACGGGTCCGGGTCGCCATAAATCCATTCGCTCGGGCGCGCATGGTTGTTGAGCGGCAGGGATTCGTCGCTGTCGGAAATGTACATCGCGATGGCGATCCCGAACTGCCGCGAGTTCGAGAGCGAGTTGATGGCGCGGGCTTTGCCGCAGGCTTGTGCGAAGACGGGAAAAAGGATCGCGGCGAGCACGGCGATGATCGCGATCACGACGAGCAGTTCGATTAAAGTAAAGCCGGTCCGCGTGTCGCGGCGGTTCTGTTCAGTTTTCATGGGTTGTTTTCCTTTTAAAATCAGTCGGGGACGATGCCGGGCGTAACGAACGGTCGGCGTAACGGGTCGCAAGCGCGGACGAAAGCACGGCGGAAGTGTCGGTGACGGGATTCAGGAAAAGCGGGGCGGGGCGTCTGGAGGGAGCGGCGCGTCGCTACCGGTGCGGCGGACCAGTGCCGCGAGACGGGAAGTGACCCGTAGTGGCATGGGCAACGCGGAGTGAATCGCTGACGCAAATGGCAAAACGGCCGGGGGCAACGGCGAACCGAAAGTAATGGCGTCAACCGGCGTGTCACAGACCGCGCGGAACGCCATTGCTTCGGTAGCATTGTCCACGCCCGCGCAGCAGCAATTACCGTCTCTAATTCCGTGGGCGTCGCAGGAAACGCAGGTACAGGAAATCGCTTCTGTTGCCGGGGGCGGCATGACAGCGGCAAACGCGCCGCGCGAAGGATCTCGCCGACCCACAAGAAGCGACGCCACACCGGATGCCGCCAGTGTCCCGCCGAAAAACACGAATATGAGCACGGCGGCGCCGACAAGGAAACGGCTGTGGGTTTGTCCTGGGATTCGCATACGGTTCGCTTCACTCCATTATGACGCGACGTGATTCGGTTCGTCAATGCAATCGTATCATATTTTGTACATGTACACAAGATACCGTCTTATATTCGTAGGAGTTACGCGGTTGCCCCGG
>JAYULM010000497.1:0-6517 GCA_043763605.1 Armatimonadota bacterium
ACGAGTGGAAATGACGCGGATGGCGACGCAACTTAGAAACATTGAGCATGAGACAGTTTACCCTAATTCCGCATCAAGTCTTAACAATGTTTGTTCCGAACAGAATGAATCTCCCACCGGTACCGGTGCTTGCCAGTTGTGTGAACAAACCGCCGGATATGCTGGTCAGACTGGTGGAATCAGCACCCCGAATCGTACTGGCAAAGTTGCCACCTTCAATCGTCGTCCGTGCGTTGTTTCGGGTCCGTATCGAGGCGGACACATTTCCGTTTTTGAAGTTCAGTCGCGCATTGTTCTCGACGTTAAAACGGTCAGCGGCGTCATCACCGAACGTCCCCGCGAATATATCAATGACAGAGGAATCCTGGATGCCGATGTTATCTTGGATCGTGCCACCATTTACGGTGACTTCGGAGTTTGTATTGGCGATCAAACTTTCGAGGGCTCCCCCATTGATGGTGAGCTCACTCCGGTTGCTTAGTGTCATTGACCGCACGAACCCGCCATTGATTATTCCTACGCTGAAATCGTTCAGGACGAGATCATCTATCTCCCCATCGTTGAGAACTATTCGCCCATCCTCGTTTCCATCTATATCATTTATGATGGATTGATTAATATTGAGAACGGATGTGCCATTTATCGAGGAGGCGAATCCGTCAAATCGCCCTGCATTTAGGTTGACCGTGCTATCGTTGAACACTCTCAAACTTTCTGAAACTCCACCGATTACATCGGCGTCGACATCAAAGAAGTTGGCATCCACGGCGTTTCGCCCGACGGTGACATTAGTGAATCCGCTGACGTTTATCGGGTTGCCACCCACCACGGTGCGGTCGGCGGTGACATAGAGAGTTTGCGCGGACGCAACGGTAGCCGAAAGAATAGTTGTCGCGGCTATTGCGAAAGCCGAAGCGGCTATACGCTCAAGAGCGACGAGCGACGAGCGACGAGCGACGAGCGACGAGCGACGAGCGACGAGCGACGAGCGACGAGCGACGAGCGACGAGCGACGCGAACGGGATGGGAAGACGCATGATGGGAAAATCTCCTGAAAACGGAAACGTAGCACGATTGCTACGCGCGAAGTCTACCAAATGGGCGTTTTTTTGTCAAACACCACTTCTCAACTAATCTACGATTATTTCGCGGTGTAATTATTCCATGTCCAGCGAACTTGCTCCCACTTCCAACAACGACACGCTTCTCGCCGACCTGCGCGGTCTGATCCAGTCCGCCCGCGAGCGCGTCGCCGCCGCCGTGAATACCGAACTGACCATGCTCTACTGGTACGTCGGCAAGCGGATTCGCACCGAGATTTTGAAAGACGCCCGCGCCGAGTACGGCAAGCAGATCGTCGAAACCGTCGGCGACGTTCTTTCGGTGGAGTACGGCAAGGGTTTTAACCGTCGGAACATGTTTCGCATGGTGCAGTTTGCGGAGCAGTTTCCCGACGAACAGATTGTGGCGACACTGTGGGCACAATTGTCGTGGTCCCATTTTCGCGAGTTGTTACTGGTGAAGGACGAACTCGGTCGCCGTTTTTACGCGGAGCTTTGCAAGTTGGAACGGTGGAGCGTTCGCACTTTACAAGCCAAAATCGACGAAATGATGTACGAGCGGACGGCGATTTCCAAAAAGCCGGAAGACCTGATCGCCCGCGAACTCACCGAACTCACCGAGGAAGGGCGCATGACGCCGGACCTCGTTTTCCGCGATCCATACCTGCTGAATTTCCTGGGGTTGCCAGACGATTTCAGCGAGGCGGACCTGGAGGGGGCGATCCTGCGCGAGATCGAAACGTTCTTGCTGGAAATGGGATCGCACTTCACGTTCGCCGCGCGGCAGAAGCGTATCGTGATCGACGGCGACGACTTCGTGATCGACTTGCTATTATACCACCGCCTCCTGCGCCGACTCGTGGTCGTGGAACTCAAGATCGGCAAGTTCAAGGCGGCGTACAAAGGGCAGACCGAGTTGTACCTGCGCTGGCTCGATAAGTACGAGCGGCTTCCCGGCGAGGAGGAGCCGATTGGCTTGATCCTCTGCACCGAAGCCGGACCGGAACAGGTCGAACTGCTCGCACTTGACTCGGGCAGTGTCCGCGTCGCCGAATACATGACTGCGCTCCCGCCCCGCTCCCTGTTGGAAGCGAAATTAGCGGAAGCCGTCGCGCGGGGGCAGGAACAGATCGCGCGCCGCCGCATCGGTGGGGATTAATCGGGACCGCAAGTTTCAACCCGCTTTCTCTGTCATTCTGCAATAGCCCTGAGTTTGACACGGACCGGATGTCGGATCGAAATCGCAGGTGGTATAACCTAATGCCGATATCGTCTGTTGAAGCCGCGTGAACGGACGCTAAAGGGTTCCGGTGTAAGCCTTCGGCTGTAGACGCTTCGCGTCACCGGAGGCGTTTGGCTTGCACGAAAACCGTTCGCAACCGGTGACGCGAAGCGTCTACAGCCGAAGGCTTACACCGGAACCCTTTAGCGTCCGTAGAACAAACCGAACGCCCCACCGTTACCGGTGGGGCGTTCTATGAAGTGTAGGTGAAACACAGGGAGAATGACGGGGATCGAACCCGCGACCTTCGGGACCACAACCCGACGCTCTAACCGACTGAGCTACACTCTCCACAAACCGTTCACTTCCTATTATAGCCGCTTCCATCGGGGACGGCAAGACCTGCGTGTGTTTTCGGGCGGCAAAGTTTTCTCCCACCGGCTTGACAACGCGATAGAGGCATGGCATAATCGAATCAGAGCATACATTTACCGGTTAATGTAGTCCGGTAGTTATTTCAGGGGTTCAGAAAGGTTCGCAATGAGGCGTTTCATCACACCGCTAATCACTCTGTTTCTTTTCGGCGGAATGTTCGCGACCATCGCTCTCGTCGGTTGCGACTCGAAATCCGACGCGCCGACGCCAATGGATGCTCCCGCCCAATCCGGCGCGAAACCCGCCGCTACACCGACGCTTCCCCCGCAGGTCCAGGTAGGACCGCCGAAGTAACCCACGAAAGCCGCTAACCATGCGAAAAGAACGACAACACGGCAGGGTGACGCTCGCCGACATCGCGCAGCGCACCGGCGTATCCAAGGTGACGGTGTCCTATGTGCTCAACGACCGCGAGACCGCACACGTCAAGATCAGCGATCAGACCCGGCAACGCGTGCTGGCGACCGCGAGCGAACTCGGCTACCATCCCAACGCCCTCGCCCGCGCCCTGACCCGTTGCTCGACCGACACGATCACGCTGGTGATGCAGTCGCCGCACGTGTTTCGCGGCGGTTCCGGCTTCATGAACGAACTGCTGCACGGCGTCGTCGAGGCGGTCAACACCCGGAATTTCGACCTGATGCTGCACACGAAACAGATCGCCGACGCCGACGCGGAAACCCGCGCCCTGACAGACGGGCGGTCCGACGGGTGCCTGTTGTTGCGCGACCGCGACGACCCGCTGGCGGCGGCACTGGCGAAGCGCGGGCACCCGTTCGTCCTGCTGTTCGCCCGCGAATGTAGCGCGCAGAATCCCTGGTTCGTGGACACCGACAACCGGCTCGGCGGGCGGATCGCCGCCGAGCATCTGCTGTCGCTCGGGCACCGGCGTATTCTGTTCGTCGCCGGACCCGAAGGGTCGGTCGCGGCGGAGGACCGGCGCATCGGGTTCGCCCGCGCGCTGGCGGATGCGGGCTTGCCGACCGACACATACCCGCGCGTCCAGGTCAACTATGGCGGCGGCGACTACGGTACCCTCGCCCGACTGATACGCGATCTGCCCGCGCCCGAACGCCCGACGGCGGTCTTCGCATGGAGCGATGATGTCGCGGTCGGCGTGATGGAAACGCTACAACGCGAATGCGCTCTCCATGTTCCCACCGATATTTCCGTGGTCGGCTTCGACGGCACGAAGGCGGTCGGCGAACAGGGGTGCGTCCCGCGCCTGACCTCGGTACGCCAGCCGATAGATGTCATCGCCGGGCGCGCCGCCGAACTGCTGATCGCGTCGGTGCGCGGCGACACCGTCGCCGAAACCGAACTGATTTTCGCGCCAACATTGTTGCGGCGCGATTCCTGCGCGCCGCCGCGCAACCAATAGCCGGGATGATTAGAAACATCCGCACGCCCAAAGAAGGAATTAAACCAATGACAACGAAGACCTGCAGCAAAAGAGCGTTCACGCTCATCGAATTGCTCGTTGTGATAGCCATTATCGCTATCCTCGCTGCGATACTTTTCCCTGTGTTTGCACGAGCACGCGAGAAAGCCCGTCAAACCGCCTGCCTTTCCAACGAAAAACAGATCGGACTTGGCTTGATGCAGTATGCGCAGGATTACGACGAGACCATACCCAAGCGATATGGCGACGGATGCGACTCCGCGAGCAACACCGGCGACTGTGAGAACCGCAAAACGCGCTCATGGAAGAACATGATCTTCCCGTACATCAAAAGTTACGATGTTTTCCGCTGTCCCTCGAATCCGACCGCTGAGGAGCCGGACTTTGTCGGTCGCCAGGCGATCACAGCAGACCCCACAAACAATACAGGCTTGTACGCTGGCGGCTATTCCATGTGGCTACCGGACGAATGGCTGTCGAATCAGATGGGGAACGGTGCCGCCTTTCCACAACCGCTTGCCGGTATCGACAGTCCCGCGAACGCCCTGATCATTCTCGAAACCTCCTGGCGTTTCCCGGACACGGGTCCGTACCTCGGATACCAGGAGCCTGCGCCGGATGATCCGGCGGCGATCACCCCCGGTCCATCGTCGTGGAACAGCGGGCACAGCAAAAATCGCGGCAACGTGATCTATATGGACGGGCACGTCAAGTTCATCTACCTGTCGAAAACGTTTGAGGAGAGCGGTTCCCCCATGCTCAACCAGTGGCGATTCAGCCAGCAGATCGCCGACGATAAAGGGTTGGCATGGATGTTCACCCTTCGGGATAACCTGAAGAACTACAAGAACGACTAAATTCCTGGTCCGTCGGATGCCGCTCTCCTTGATGCAGAGCGGCATCCGACGGTAGTAATGTCCTTTGACCGGTGCGCATAGTTGCCCGGGCTATATCTTTCAAGATCACCGAAATGATGCAACGACAAATTTTCTGCGCCACTCTGGCTGTTTGCGCAGGGTCCACGTTTGCTTTGCCCTCCTTCGCTGCCCCCGCCAAAGCCGTCCCGACGCCCTCGGTACGCCGAATCACGGTCCCGACGCCAATCGATCCGACGCCAGCCGCGCTTCGTGACACCCTCGCGCATGCCGCGTTCGCGTTCTTCTGGAACGAGACCGACCCGCGCACCGGCTTGACCAAAGATCGCGCGAAGAACCGCGCCGACGAGGGACCGGATAAATACATCGTCGCGTCCGTCGCTTCCACGGGTTATGCCTTAGCGGCACTCCCTATCGGGGTGGAACGCGGCTGGGTGAGCAAGAAAGACGCCGAAAAGCGCGCCCTGACGACGCTCCGCTGGTTCCGCGACAGGCAACCTCACGAACACGGGTTCTACTATCATTTCGTGCACTGGAAAACCGGGGCGCGGGAATGGAACAGCGAACTATCGTCGATTGATTCCGGCTTGTTCCTGCTCGGCGCTATCACTGCCGGTCAGTATTTCGGCGGCGAGGCGCGCAAGATCGCCGACGCACTGTACGCCCGTAGCGATTGGCAGTGGATGCGCGACGGGGTCGCCGCCACACAGCCGAAGGAGCCGAAGCCGCTGACGCTTTCGATGGGCTGGAACCCGGAACGCGGCTTCCTCGAAGGCAGGTGGATGGGCTACGAAGACCCGTATCTGTACCTGCTCGCGCTCGGCGCGCCGAAGTACGCGCTCGGTCCGGCGTCCTGGACGGCGCGCGCAGTCAAGCCGGGCAAGTTCGAGGGGTTCGACGTTTTAGGGACGCCGTCGCCGATCTTCTGGGCGCAGATGACACCGGGCTATTTCAACCAGCGCGGGATGAAGGACGCGCAGGGCTACGACTGGTGGGAGCATTATTACAACGCGCACCGGGGGCACGTGGCATTCAGCAAGCGGCACCCCGAACTGTACCCGAATAATATCTGGGGCGTGAACGCGTCCGACCAGCCGACCGGCTACAGCGGCGAGGACCCGGTGGACGGCAAGGTGAGCGGGACGATCACGCCGACCGGCATCGTCGCGGGCTACCTGTTCGTGCCGGAAGACTCGGAAACGGCGATGCTGTCGCTCTGGAAAAATTACCGCGACAAATCCTGGGGGAAGTACGGCTTCGGGAACGCGCTCAACGTGCCGAAAAACTGGTACGACGGTGACGTGATCGGCATCGACCTCGGCATGATGCTCCTGTGCCTGGAAAACCAGCGCACCGGCTTGATCTGGAAACTGACTGCCGCGCATCCGATGACCGCGAAGGCGTACAAGGCGGCGGGGTTTCGGTAGTCCGTGCCCTTCGCTTGCTCCCGTGTTTCCTCCCTCCCCCCAACCCCGTCTCGTTTCCCCTCCCTCCCCCCAACCCCCTCCCTCATCGGAATGAG
>JAYULM010000498.1:0-1869 GCA_043763605.1 Armatimonadota bacterium
CCGCCCGCCCGTGCCTCCCTCCCCCCAACCCCCTCCCTCATCGGAATGAGAGAGGGGGAGACAGAGGGAACGCAGTTCTCGCGAACAGAAGGGATACGCGAAAAACGAAACGTCTCCGATGCATTTACTCCCCCTCTCTCATTCCGATGAGGGAGGGGGTTGGGGGGAGGGAGGCACGGGCGAGGGAAAACGCCGGTTCGCCGCCGACGAACACCTGTTCCACGGCGAGTGCCATCACCGCGTCCGCCGTTGCGCAGGTGAGCAGGTCGCCAGACAGGATCACGAAATCGGCGAACTTCCCTTCCGTCAGGGAGCCGCGTTCGTGTTCGCTGTGCGCCGCATACGCTCCGCCGAGGCAGTACAGGCGCAACGCTTCCGCCATCGTCAACCTTTCATCCGGCGACCACGGATCACGGAACACCGCCGCCGCGAGACAGGCGAACGGGTCCATCGTTTCCACCGGGCAGTCCGACGACAGCGCGAGCGGAATCCCGGCGTCGTGCATGGATTTGAACGGGTACGCGTACGCGCCGCGCACCGCCCCGACGCGCTCCCCGGTCCACGTGTCCGACGTGACGAACTGCGGCTGGAGAACCCCGAGAATTCCACGCCGCGCCATCCGCTCCAGCAGGTCGGGAGGCAGGATCGATGCGTGTTCGACGCGGTGTCGGTGATACGAGTTGGGTCGGTTCCCTTCGTCGTTGTCCAGCGCGTACTCAATGGCATCGAGCGTTTCGCGCACAGCCTGGTCCCCAATCGCGTGAATCACTAACTGCCAACCTTTACGCTGGGCGTCGAGTGCCTTCGTCTTCAAATCTTCGGGGTCGTAGATGCGGATTCCTAGGTTGTCCGGATGAGCCGGGTCGTCGGCGTACGGCGCGGCGAGGAGCGCGGTCCGTGCCCCGAGTGAGCCGTCCGAGAACAGTTTCGCCCCGCCGTAGCGCAGCCATTCGTCGCCGAAACCGGTCGCGATCCCGTTTTCCGCCAGCGACCCGACCGCCGCTTTATGCGGCGGGTGCGCGGTGACGCGGATAGGCGGCAGTTTCCCCTTGCGCTTGAGCCGCTGATACGCGCCCATCTGCTCTGGCGTATCGAGGAGCGTACCGACCGACGTAAAGCCGCGCGACAGAGCGACGTTCAGTGCCGCCGCCACCGCCTGCTCACTTTCCGCGTCGCTCATCGGCGGCACATATTTGCGGATCGCGCCGATGGCGGTTTCGGTGTACAACCCGGTCGCCGCGTCGCCGAGTCCCCGCTCATCGTCGGTCAGGAACGCCAGTGTCGCCGAGTTCGCCACCGCCGCGTGTCCGCAAACGCGCGTGATCAGGATCGGACGCGTTGCCGAAACCCGGTCGAGATCCTGCCGCGTCGGAAATCGTCGTTCCGCGAGTTTGTCCTGGTCGAAGCCGCGCCCGAGCAGCCAACCGTCCGTTTTCCCAGCGGTGTCCGAAAGGCGCGTCAACAGTTCGTCCACGCCTGCCGCACAGGTCAGATCCGCCTGTTTCGCGAGTAACGAGCCGAACCAGAAAACGTGTAGGTGCGCGTCGCAGAACCCCGGCACGACGTGTTTCCCGTGCAGGTTGACATAGACGGTGCCCTCGCCCGCATATTTGATGGTTTCGCGGTCGTTCCCGACGAACAGGACGCGCCCGTCCCGAACCGCCATCGCCGTCGCGTTCGGGTTCGCGTCGTCCAACGTCGTGATACTGCCCCCGATAAATACCGCGTCCGCCCAGAGCATGATCGAATCTTCCTTTGCCGGTATGATTCTATTCTCTTTGTCAATTGCCCTTCGTGTCGGTAGTCCCGTGAGTCCCCCCTATCCCCCCAACCCCCTTGTCCCCCCTCGGAAGGGGAGAAAGGGGGAGT
>JAYULM010000499.1:0-26793 GCA_043763605.1 Armatimonadota bacterium
TATTTCGCATATGGGTAGGGTTGGCGGAGAGTATGGTAACCCTTTGTACGGCTTCTACCCGTGTCTTGCAAAACCCCTCACTTACCGGAAACTAAAGTATAAGTGGCTTTGCGGCGTGTACGTCGCCTACAGACAGCGGCAGGGCGGCAGTAAAAATACTTATGGCGAACTGAGTGCCAAGACCCGCGAATTGATCCGCGAAAACACAACATTCGCTTACATCATGAGTTCGCTACCGGTCTACAAGATTGACGCGGACACATTGACCGCGCTGGATGAACTGCCTTCGGCGGCGGACAAGGCGGCGGCATTGGAAGCGGCATTGACTCAGGAGTTGGCGGAGGATGGGGGCGGGTTTCAGTACCGGCTTTTGGGGCAACGGTTGGCGGACCTGAAAAAGCGACGCGATGCGAGCGACGTGGCGATGGCGGAGCGGCTGCATGAGTTGGAGGGGATTACCACGGAGGCGGTTCGGAGCAAGCAAGACCCCGAACGGCTGAACCTGACCGGCAAAGGCGAGTACGAAATGTTCACCGTGCTTCGCGGATCGGCAATTCTCTCGGCGGAAGAAGGCTACGTCGCCGACTGCGCTCGGAAACTGATCGAACGGTTACGAGAGAATCAACTGCTGACGCCGGGTTGGAGTCAGTCGAAAGGTGCACGAATGCGGGTGGAGCGGACTCTGCTAACAGAATCCTGGAACCCCGCTTACAACGCGTTGGGGTTCAATCCGGATGACGCCGAACCGCCGTTCCTGAAATCGGCGGTCGAGGAGTTGGCAAAGATGGATGCAAATGGTTAATCCAGTGCTTATGCAAACGCAAGACACGATTTCGCTGAACGGTCGCAACGTCGAATATCGAATAGTGCTTTCCAAGTCCGCGAGTAAGTTGCGGGTGCGTGTCGGACCGGGGGGCGTCGCCGTGACACTGCCTGCCGGTCGTGATAACTCGGAGGCGGCATTGTTTCTGCGTACAAATACGGCATGGCTCACCGACCAATTGGCGCGGGTTGACGCGTTACAATCCGTGCGGCGACCACAGATAGTGTCGGAGGGAGAGATACTGTACCAGGGCGAACCCGTCCGCGTCCGAGTCGAGGAAAGCAGTGCGTATCACGGCGCGGCACGTATCCATCGGGAGGACTGCGAAGTAATCATTCGCCGCTCCGCCCTGTCCGCTGTCCCCGCAACGAAAAGTTTAGAAAACTGGCTACGCAAAGAGGCGAGAGCGGCAATCCAGCCACATATTGAGGATTTGACCCGGCGATTGGACCGCACTCCGAACGCCGTTTATCTGATGGGACAGCGGACCAAATGGGGAAACTGCTCCGCTCGTGGCAACCTGTCTTTCAATTGGCGGTTGATCATGGCTCCCGACTATGCCCTGCGCTATCTCGTCACCCATGAAGTCGCCCATCTTGCCGTACCGGATCATTCCAAACGGTTCTGGCTCACCGTTCACAGTCTCTGCCCTGAAGCCGAGCGGGCACGGCAATGGCTCTGTAAAAACGGGAACGATCTTTTCAAAACTCCCCTACTCACCTGAAACGGAAAACGTCAACCCGTCGTGGCACGGCGCGACGTGCGCGGGCGTTTCGCCGTCGAGCGTCGCGTAGTCGAAATGGTGCCCGAGGTGGGTCAGAAACGCGCGGCGCGGCGCGAGGTCGGCGATTTCGGTGAGGGCTTGCCCCAGCCCGAAGTGGGTCGGGTGCGGCTCGTAGCGGACCGTCCCGAGGATCAACGTGTCGAGGTCGCGCAAATGGGTGCGGGTTTGCTCCGGGATCTCGGAAACGTCGGTGACATAGGCGAATCGTTCGCCGAACCGGAACGCCGTCACCGGATAGGTTCCGTGAAAGACTGTCAGCGGTGTCACCGTGACGCCGAGCAGGACGAACGGCTCGTAGGGCGAAAAGGGGTGCAATGTGAGTTGCGGCTTGCCGCCCCCGGTCTGGGTTTCCGTGAAGCAGTACGAGAAGACGTTGCGCAGGTGCGCCAGCGTGTCCGGCGTGCCGTAGACAGGAATTTCTCTCCCCATCGAAAAATTGAACTGGCGCAGGTCGTCCAAGCCGAAAATATGGTCGGCGTGCGGGTGCGTGATCAAGACCGCGTCAATCGCGTCGATCCCGGCGCGGAGCATCTGGGTACGCATGTCGGGCGTCGTGTCCACGAGGATGCGGTACGGGCGCGGTTCGCCCGGCGCGGGGATTTCGACCACGATAGACGGGCGCAACCGCTTGTTGCGCGGGTCGGCAGAGCGGCAGATGGCGCACGGGCAACCGATGACGGGTACGCCGGTCGAGGTACCGCAACCCAGAACGGTCACGGAAAGGGCGGGGGAAAACGCGGACGGCACGCTCCCGATTATACCGCACAAAAGGGCACGGAAAACCTGTTACATTTACCGGGTATTCGCCTAATGTTTGTTTCCCGAAACGCCGATAAGAGTTAAGCGGGCATTCGCATAGCCTGTATTTTCGACCGGGAGCGGGGAACGCTCTGGAAAGTGACACGGCGGCGATGGAATCGACAGAAAATGGACTCCCGACAACATCCCACGCGGAACGCGGAGAAGTCCCCCGCCTGACCGAGCGCGAGCGCGAAGTTCTCCGGCTCGTCGCCGAAGGGATGACGAACGTCGAGATCGGCGAGCGGCTCTACCTGAGCGACAAGACCGTGAAGTCCCACGTTTCCAACATCCTCGCCAAACTGCGACTCCCCGACCGCACGCAGGCTGCCGTATTCGCCTACAAACACGGCTTGACCGGCAACTGACTCGCGCTCCAGCGGCGGGCTCCACGCAGAATACGGCTGGCATAGCGATAAAACGTCCATCGGCCGCCTACCGCGACAGCACCTGCACCGACCAGTCCGTGATGTCGAGCGACGGCTCGTCGATGAGCGGTCCGAGGTGATCGCGAACGTCGCCCTGCGGCTCGGTCCCGGCGGAGTTGTCGCGCCGCTGGTCCTGAGTCACGTCAATCGTAATAAACGTGTTCAGACTCCCCACATCGCCCCCGCCACCGCCGTCGCCGAGCGCGTCCCATAGTTTCGGCGCGTTCGGGTCCACCCCGGCGGGCAGGTTGTTCGTGGCGAGCAGGTTCAGTTTCAGATAGCGGGCGTTCGGGTTCGGGAGGCGGGCTAAGTCGAGCCGGAAGCGCAGCACCCGCTCCCCGGTCTGCGGCGTCGTGTACTGGTCCGGTTGCCCGACCGAAACGAACCCGGTCAGACCCGCCCCGATCTCGTACGGGCGCGCCGTCGGCACGTTGTTCGCGTCGGTCGGCACCCGGTACACTTCGTATCCCGACAGCCCGCCGAAGTTGCTGTAGACTACCGTCCCGACGAACCCCTGTTGATTCGCCTGCGACGCGGCGGCGAACCCGTTGTTCCACGGCGGCGCGACCACCGGCACCGGTCCCGCCTCATTGTTATCGTCGGTGCGATGGATCAGCGCGAAGTAGAAATAGTTGGGGTTCACGGCACCGTTGAGCGTGACCGTGACTTCGATCAGCCGCGACGCCGTGGTATCCGTTTGCGTCGGCACCTTCGCGCACGACGTTAGCGCGGCGATCAGGAGCAGACTGCCGAGGATTCGTAAGGGTGAAGAAAAGCGCATAGGTTTATACAGACTACCCGAACGGTGTGCCCCTTCGTTTTTCGCCGGGGCGGGCACCGTTAGCGTCGCGCGGTGATCGCGAAATACAGGTCGCGCCACGTGCAAACATCGGGGAAGCCGAGCGTACCCGGTGCCATCCGGGAACGACGCTTCAGATCGTCGGGCAAATCGGGCTCGAAAAACGGGGCTTCGGCTTTACCCGTGCCGCCTTCGTTCACTGTTTGCCGTATCCGACCACGGACAATAAATTGTTCCGGTGGAAGCCTTCGGCTGTAGACGCTTCGCGTCGCCGGGGGCGGGACGTTCGCGCGGCAACCGTTCGATTCCCCGACGCGAAGCGTCTACAGCCGAAGGCTTCCACCGGAACAATTTATTGTCCGTGGTCGGATACGGCAAACAGTGAACGAAAAACCGTCGCACAAGGATCTCGCCGATTCAACCGGCGCAATAGCAGAGGTCCGCCAGTCAGGTGCGGCGCGGGCGGTGCTTGCTCCACGCGACCAGTATACCGTTTGCCGCCACACTCTCGCCGTGCTAAACTGATTCTCGCCATGTCCTCCGAAACCACTGTAACTGTCTCCGCCGAAATCGCCGAACAAATCGCCCGTCTGACGCGCGGCACCGAACTCATCGTCCCCGAAAACGGTCTGCGCGCCAAACTGGAAAAGTCCGCCAAAACCGGGAAGCCCCTCCGCGTCAAACTGGGGCTCGATCCGACCGCGCCCGATATTCACCTCGGGTTCGCCGTCGTGCTCCGGAAACTGCGTCAGTTTCAGGACCTCGGGCACACCGTGGTGATCATCATCGGCGACTACACCGCGCTGATCGGCGACCCGTCGGGGCGATCCGCGACGCGCCCGATGCTGTCCAAAGAAGAGATTCAGTCGAACGCCGCGACGTATGTGGACCAATTAGCGACGATCCTGGACCGCGACAAGACCGAGGTACGCTTCAACTCGGAATGGCTCGGCGCGATGGGGTTCGCCGACGTAGTAACGCTGACCGCGAAAATGACCGTTGCGCAGGTGCTGACCCGCGAGGATTTCAAGAAACGCTGGGACGCCCGCGAGCCGATCTCGATCCACGAACTGCTGTACCCGCTGGCACAGGCGCAGGACTCGGTCGCTATCGAAGCCGACATCGAAATGGGCGGCTCGGACCAGACGTTCAACATCCTCGCCGGGCGCGACCTGCAAACCGCCATCGGGCAAGACCCGCAGATCGGTTTGTTCATGCCGCTGTTGGTCGGTCTGGACGGGCAGAAGAAGATGTCGAAGTCGCTCGGCAACTATGTCGGCATCCGAGAGGCACCGCTCGACCAGTACAGCAAGATCATGAGCCTCGCCGACGCGCAGATGCGGACATACTTCCTGCTCTGTACCGACGTACCGGAAGATGAGTTTGACGCGCTTCTCGCCGCCGCCACGAACCCGATGGATGCCAAGCACCGCCTCGCCACCGAGATCGTCGCCATCTACCACGGGCGCGACGCGGCAAACGCGGCATCGGCGGAGTGGAAACGCATCCACAGCAAGGGCGAGTTCCCCGCCGACGCGCCGGAAGTCACCGTCCCGGATAACCCCATCAGCATTCTCGCTTTGCTGGAACTGTGCAAAGTCGGCACCTCGAACGGCGAACGGCGGCGTCTCGTGGAGCAGGGCGGCGTTTCTGTCAACGGGGTGAAAGTGGAAGACGCGAAAGCCTCGGTCACGGTCGCGGACGGCGACGAGTTCAAGGCGGGCAGAAGAAACTACGCGCGGCTACGGTTGAGGTAACAACAAATCGTTCACGGTCAGGGACCGGCGCGGCAACCAGCGTCTGTCCGTCGCGCGGTGCGCGTGTGAAGTGCCGCTTAGGTGCCGCTCGCGATTCGCTTCATACACTCATTGCGGTGGCGTGCGCAGTAGAATGCCGTTCATTAGTGCGTAGCTAATTCGCAGTAGCCCCCCTCCGCCATCGCCTCACAGTCGTCGCGTGTCCAGCCATCGCGCACTCCATTTCCGAGGGCGCGGGCGATACGGGGGTTGACGGCACGGCTTAGGTTCTGCTTTCCTCAGCACAAAAGGATTTAGTGCCCGGTTTCACATTTACGGGGCGCGGTCGTCAGCCGTTGTGAACCATCCCCTCTCGGAACGCTGGAGACGCCACCCATGGACTCTTCTTTAATTTTATCTCCAAGCGGGCAGGAATCAAATGTGTTCGCGCAGAAGAAGTAGGCAGGTGCGTCGGTAACAGTGCACCCCGTTTTTAGGAAAACTCCCCCGCAATGACCGGGACCGACGTTTGACACGAAAGAGTTTCTCGCATGAACCACAAATTATCTTCCGCGCTCGCCGCACTGTCTCTGATTGCCCTCGCGCCGCTTGCCGCGAACGCCCAATCCGTCACGTATAACGGCGGAGTCGGAGGCGCGATCCCCGACAACAGCCCGACGGGCGTTTCAAGAACCGCGATTGTCGGCGACGACTTTGCCTTGAGCGACTTCACCTCGGTCAGCATTAACGGCTTGACACATACGTGGGTCGGCGATCTCACTATCACGCTCTCGCACAACGGCACGACCGTGGACATCCTCGACCGCGTATTCGGCGACAACAATACGGTAGCCGGGGACAGTTCCAACGTAAACGGTAACTACACGTTCGTGACCACGGGCGGCGCGGACTTTACTGCGGCGGCGGCGGCAGGAACTAGCAGCTTTGTTGTGCCATCCAACGTCAATTACGCGACGGTTCCGGTCGGATGTATTACCCCCAACGGTGGTGTCAGCAGTGCGAACGGATTGCTGTCCGATTTCGCGGGAATGAGCGTGAACGGCACATGGACGCTCACCATCTCCGACCGTGGGGCGGCGGACTTGGGGGGATTCACCGATTGGCGTTTCACAGTGTTCAACGGCGACATCAACACGAACCGCACCATCAGCGACACGTCCTATAGCGAGGGAACCACACTCCGCGTCGGTGCTATCACGTCCGGTACAGATCTTACGCTCGCGGCGGGATCGGTCGTGCAGAACGTGCGGGCGTTCAACGCCTCGCGCATTGTGGTAAGTGGCGGCGCGGCGACCTCCTTGCGGGCGGAGGACACGGCGCGGCTTTTCATGAACTACGGAACGGTTAGCGGCAACATCGCGGTCACGGAAAACGGTCGATTGACGATGGGCGGCGGGTCGGCGGCAAGTGTCACGGTGTCGGACAACGGCATTGCGAACATCACGGACGGCACGGTCGGCACGGTCACCGCGAATGCGGGAGCCACGGCGTACCTGTTCGACGGCACGTTCACCGACCTGGTCGCCGCAGGAGGCGACATTTATGTGTACGGCGGGAGCATCAGCGAAAACACCATCTCCGCCTACGGCGACGGCACCGTGAGTCTTTTCGGTAACGACCTGCTACTCGACTTCACCTCGGCGATGACGGGCACGGACGCAGCGGGCATATCCGGCACGTTCTACGACCTGACCGGAACCCTCACCGACGGCACGACACTTGACACGCGCTTCTTCGATGCCGACGGCGGGCACACATTCGGGCAGGGCGCGGCTAACGCGCCGCTATTCTTTAACGGGGTGGCAGTCGTGCCGGAAGCGGGAACGCTAGCACTGTTCACGCTCGCAGGCATCGGCACGGTCGGTCTAGTCGCGCGGCGCAGACGCTAACGCGTCGCCAGATGCGCGGCGACACCCTCGTTCGTGAGTGTCACAGGGGCGATGGTGCCGTCTTCCCGAAAGTGGAGGCGGTCCACGCACACGACGCGGTGGTTGCCGTCCGTTTCCGTCAGTGGGCGGCGGTGGTAGCAGATCACCCAGTCGTCGTCCGTGCCGGGGAGTTTCAACATGGCGTCGCATCCACAGCAAGGGCGGTTCCCCGCCGACGCGCCGGAAGTCACGATCCCGAAAAACCCGCTCAGCCTCATCGCGCTACTGGAAGGGTGTGGTGTCGGGGCGTCGAATGGTGAGCGTAAACGGCTTATCGAGGGCGGCGGCGTGTCTATCAACGGCATCAAAATCGCCGACCCGAAGGCAATCGTGACCGTTAGCGATGGAGACGAGTTCAAAGCGGGGCGCAAGAATTTTGCGCGGCTTCGCCTCGGAACCTCCCCCTCTACCCCCCTCTCCTGAGCAGGAAAGGGGGGAGCCAGAAGCCCTGCGTCGCCGCGGTAGCGAAACATCTCTTTGCGAGTCAGCCGCGAAGTTTCAGCCCACCGCTTTCGTCACGAGAGCGGCGATTGCGATTTTTTCGGAATCCCCCAATGCCTTCAGGGCGAAACAGATCGGCCACAGTGCGCCTTCATCGAGACTCGCCACATCGTTGAATCCAATCGTCATGTACCGCTCGTCGAATTTCTTCGTGCTGCGGAAGAAACAGACGACTTTACTACCGTTGGTGTACGCAGGCATGCCGTACCATGTTCTGGGCAAAAGGTCGGGAGCATTCGTCGTGATGATGGAATGGAGTTGCTCGCCTATAGCACGGTCTGGCTCCGGCATCGCGGCGATTGCCTCCAGCACCGCACTCTCATCATCGTTTTTCTTTTTTGCTTTCTGATCGTTTTCTTGCATATTTGCTTTCTCTGGAATTAATGGGCGTCTTGCCAGGTTCCTGCCACCTGCTTTGTGGCGATATTCAGGCGATTCCAAAGGTTGACCGTGGCGATGGACATAAGGATCGTCGCCATTTGCGGCTCGGTGTAATGTCGGACGGTTTCGTCCCAAACCGCGTCCGGCACGGTGTTGGAAGCGTCGCTCAACCGGGTTACCGCCTCCGTGAGCGCGAGAACGGCACGTTCGGCATCCGTGAAATAGGGGGCGTCTTGCCATGCCGCTACCGCATACAGTCGTTCGTCACTCTCCCCGGCCTTTCGCAGTGCGCGGGCGTGCATATCTACACAAAAACTGCAACCATTGATCTGGCTGGCTCGCAGATTGGCTAAGTCAAGCGTCTGGGAGGAAACATCGCTTTTTTTTACCGCTGCCCCCAAAGCCATCAAAGCGGACATCACGTCGGGAAGAATCAGTGCCGGATTCTTCATACGGGGTTGCCTAATTTCCATCGTCCATTCCTTTCGTTTCGAACTTGTCGCCCTGTCACATTGACCGGGTCGTATCCGTCAAGGCTGTGACGGATGAGAACCGGGGAATGTGACAGGGCGTTGCTGGTGATTCGGCTCGACGGCTACCCTTCCCCACGTTGGAAAACCACAAAATGAAAACAAAAACATTGGTCTATTGGGGAAGCACCGCGATTCTCGCGTTTGCTCTGACTGCGGGCGGGGTGGGGGATCTTCTCCACCCGAAAGCCATTGACGAGGGAATGGCGCATCTCGGCTACCCGCCGTATTTCGCCACGATTTTGGGCGTGTGGAAATTGCCGGGAGCGGCGGTTTTGCTCGCGCCGCGCCTGCCACGTTTGAAAGAGTGGGCGTATGCGGGAGCCTTTTTCGACATGTCCGGCGCGGTCGCCTCGCACATTTTTTCCGGCGATACCGTGGTGCAATACCTGTGGCCGCTTTTCTTCGCGGTTTGCGTGATAACCTCATGGGCGACGCGACCCGAAAGCCGCGTACTTGGCGCACTTTTTCCGCCGAAGGACGAAGCGAAACCGGCTATTCGCCACGAGACCGAATCAGGAGAAGGACGAAGCGATGACCGATTCCCAGTGGCTGGCGGGACAATTTGAGGAGCATCGGGCGCACCTGGAAGCCGTGGCGTATCGGATGCTCGGCTCGCAGAGCGAAGCAGACGACGCTGTGCAAGAGGCGTGGTTACGCCTGAGCCGCGCCGACGCGACCGGCGTCGAGAATCTGGGCGGCTGGCTGACAACGGTTGTCGCGCGAGTGAGTCTGGATATGTTGCGTACCCGCAAATCACGGCGTGAAGAGGCGATGAATCCGCACGTCCCCGACCCTGCCGACCCGCAAAGCGCGTACAACCCGGAGCGCGAAACACTATTGGCGGAATCGGTCGGGTTGGCACTGCTGGTTGTGTTGGAGCGGCTCGCGCCCGCCGAACGTCTCGCATTTGTACTACACGATATGTTCGCTCTGTCTTTCGACGAGATCGCCCCCATTGTCGGGCGGTCATCCGGCGCGGCGCGACAACTGGCGAGTCGGGCGCGGCGGCGTGTTCAAGGAAACGTTTCGGTCTCCGGCGGCGAAACGCAAAGCCATCGAGCGGTTGTCGCCGCGTTTCTCGCGGCTTCGCGTCGCGGTAATTTCGACGCACTGGTCGCCGTACTCGCTCCGGACGTCGTGCTTAGTGCCGACAATACTACCGATGCGAAGTCGCGAGAGACAAACGGCGCGTCCGCCGTGGCGGGACTGGCACTCTCTTACGCGGCGCGAGCACAAGTTTCTCACATCGCTCTGGTCAACGGTGCGGTCGGGGTAGTCGTCGCGCCAAACGGACGGCTCATCGTCGCGTTCGAGTTCAAAATATCCGACGAACGAATCGCTCAGATTGACGTTATTACTCGCGTAGAGCGGCTACAAAAACTGGACATAGCCATTCTGCCCGAATGAATGACCGGCGGCGGCGACTCGTGGAACAGGGCGGTGTTTCCGTCAACGGGGTGAAAGTGGAAGACGCGAAAGCCTCGGTCACGGTCGCGGACGGCGACGCGTTCAAAGCGGGCAGAAGAAACTTCGCGCGGCTACGACTGCGGTAACAACAGATCATCAACGGTCAGTGGCAGGTGCGGCGCGGCAATCAGTGTCAGGGCGTCGCCCGGTTTGCGTATGTCGCGCCCATAGGTACCGCTCGCGGTCAACCGGTGGTCATATACGACGCGCCCCACGATGTCGATCACCAAATACTGCGCGATTCCGGCACGCGCATAAACGCCCGATTTCGTCCGCAGATCGTAGTCGAGCGTCGTGTCGGATACTTCTATCACCATCAAAATGTCTTCGGGACGCGGTTCCTTCGCCGGTATAGTCAGATGCGACTTGTTGAGCAACGTTACGTCGGGTTCGGGACGCACGATCACGGTTTCTCCCGGCGCGACGGTGATGCTTGCCTCCGCGACAACGTTCCGGTTGCCAAAATGCCCCTTGAGCCAGTCACCGGCTTGCCCTACAGTGCCGACGTACGGCAGAAATTGTCCCATCTTTCGGATGATCACTCCGTTCATCAGTTCGTAGCGGTAGTTCAGAAATCCGGCGGCTTCGAGTGCCTCGCAGTCGTCGCGCGTCCAGCGCACGGCGAACTCCATTTCCGGCGGGGCGGGCAATACCGTTGTCGTCTCCATGGCTCAGGTTCTCCTGTCGTCAGTATACTCTACGCCCGAAGGCGTGATCATTCGCTCACAGAGCGCGTACCAGAGTTTCGGCGCGGGATCGCAAGGACTCCAGGCGATTCTCCCCGATGATCGCCAGCGCGGTATGCAGGTGTTCCTTCGCGCCCGCCCTGTCGCTCGTCTCGTACAGCCCCTCGGCGATTGTCAGACACTCACCCGCCCGATGGACCGGCTGTCCCCGCCAGATGGAAACGGTTTGTAGCAACGCCAGCCCTTCCTCGGGGCGGCCCGCCTGAGTGAGCAACCGGGCGTAGTCGCGCCGCCGCAGAACCGCGTCCGTTTCCGAAATATCCATCGCCGCTTCCGTCAGTCGGCAGGCGTGCTGCGCGAACTCCAGTGCCCGCCCCATGTGCCCATACGTCTCGTAGTGGCACGCGATTTCGCTGATCTGCCAGGAGTGGTAGCCGGGTCGACCGGGGTTGTACGCCAGCCAGTCGGTCAGTATCTCGATGCCGCGCTCGGCGGCCACCCGGCGATGCTTCGCACTTTTCCCGCACCGCTGTATGGTTGCTCGCACCAGAACGATCAACGCGACGGGCCACGCGGTACGTTTCAATCGTAACTTCTCCCCCGTCACGCCGAACAGCGGGCGGACGGTTTCCAGCGAACGCCGCGCGATCTGCTGGGACTCCTCCCAGCGGGCTTGCTCAGCGAGATACTCGGCGTGCCGCGCGTAGGTGTGTGTCAGCAGGTGGCGGAAGGTGGCGGATGCCGTGCCGCCGCTCCGGTGCGTCAGTCGCCATAGCGTCGCCTCCAGGGAAAGAAACCCGAGATCCCGTAACGCACCCGTGCCGCCGGGATGGTAGGCGAAGTGTCCCAGGCGGTCCGAAAGTCGGCGGGCGAGGTCGGACGCGGCATCCCCGGACGGGACGTGCATCGTTTCTGTGTCGTCCCCCCATTCCGCCGCGAGCCAGGGACCGTCGCCCGCCATCAGTGCGGCGGCTTCGGTGGCGTGCGCCCCGAGCGTGAAGCAGAGCCGGTGCAGATGATCGTGCGACGGTGACCCTTCGCCGCGCTCCCAGCGGAGCAACGTGCTATGCGCCACTCCGACGGCACGGGCGGCATCCGCCAGTGTTTTCCCGCAACGATGGCGCATCGCCCGCAACAGGTCCCCGGCGACCGGTGGCATGACGGAGTTTTCGCCGTTCGCCGACATGTTGCGGAACGCCTCGACGGCTCTCGGAGCGGACACGGAAGCGAGTATGCGTGTCCGCTGGGCGGGCGTCGCTTCCAACGCCGACAGTACCTTCTCCAACTCGGTGATACTGGGCTGGCGCAGCCCCTTTTCCCAGCGCGACAGCGTGGATTTATCGAGTTGCGCCGCGCGGGCGGTGTGGCTGAGGGAGAACCCGCGCCCGGTCCGCAACGACTGGAGCAACGCGCTACAAGGCTCCGATACCGGGGACCGCGCGACGCAATCGCGTCCGGTCACAGCCGGGTCAGGAATCGTTGCCATTTCCCGCACATTTTACACGATTTCCGGTCACGGCGGCGAACCGGGATACGATGCGACAGGCAAATGATGCATGAGGTGTCGCCGGGATCGTTGCCCGACGTTGCCATTTCTCGCACATTGCACACGATCCGGCGACGATCCGTGAGCCGCGCGATACGCTTTCAGCGACACGTTGGCGCGACAACGTCCGGGAAGGACCGGAACGCCGCGCGGCTTGACCGGGATTTCGATAAAAGCACGGACATGCCAGACACGGGAACGCTCCTGCTCCCATAATCCATCTCGCTCGCGGCGATCAGCGGTGTGCGTCGTAGCACATCGCGCCGTCATCGAAAACTCTCCGGCGACGACCGGAACCGACGTTTGACACGAAAGGGTTTCTTGTATGGACCACAAATCGCTCGCACTCATTGCCGCAATGTCCGCTATCGCTCTCGCGCCGACCATCGCCTCCGCACAATCGCCTACGTACTTCGGCGGAACTGGTGGCAACGTCCCCGACAACAACGCGGCGGGAATCTCTTCCACCATTAACGTGTCCGACAACTTCGCTATGACCGATCTCCGGTCCGTCACCATCATCGGGCTACAGCATACGTTCCTCGGCGACTTGATCGTGACGCTCTCGCATAGCGGCAGAACAGTAGACATCCTTGATCGGGTGCAAGGCGACGGCGACGCTTCTACCGGGGATTCTTCCAACCTTTCCGGCTTCTACCGGTTTTTCGCGACGGGCGGCGCGAACTTCAACGCGGCGGCGGCGGCGGTAGGTGACGACGGCGTCGTGGCTGGCGGCGTGTATGTTCCAGTTCCCGTGGGCAACACGGCTCCCGTTGGGGGCGTTTCGCCCGCGAACGGCTCGCTAAACGACTTCGCGGGGCAGAATGTGAACGGCGCGTGGACGCTGAATCTATCCGACCGCAATAACGGCAACATCGGCAGTTTCACCGGCTGGCAATTCATGGTTACACGTTCGCACGTCATCTCGCGCAACTACACGATCAGCGACGATTTGTACGGCGCGTTCCCCACGGTGGAGGTCGGTCGGTTCAGGGGCGTGGACGTGACACTCGCGGCGGGGGCGACGGTGCAGGAGTTGCAAGCGTTCCAGCAGTCGCGGGTATTTATGAACGGCGGCACGGCGAACTCGCTCCTTGCGCGGGGCGCGGCGAAACTGTACGTCAACGCGGGTACGGTTTCCGGGGCGGTCACGGTGAGTGAAACCGGCACCGCGTTTATTAGCGGCGGCACGGTCGGGAGCGTCGTGGTCGCCGACGACGCCAACGCCTACGTATTAGCGGGAACGTTCGGTAGCGTGTCGGCGTCCGGCACGAGCGACGTGTTCGTGTACGGCGGCGGGTCGGCGAACGCGGTCTTCGGCGCGGCGGGCGGGGCGAGCATCAGTCTATTCGGCGACAACTTAGCCCTTGATGCGGCGAGTAAAATGGCTGGCACGGACGGCGCGGGCAACCTCGGCAACTTCTACAACCTGTCGGGAACGCTGACGGACGGCACGAGTCTCGTAGGAACGCGCTTCTTCGACGCGGACGGCGGCTTGTCCGTGGGCGGCAACGGGGCGGCTGCCTCGAACCTGTTTTTCAATAGCGCGGCGGTCACCGTCGTGCCGGAGATGGGAACGGCGTGGCTCGCGCTCGCGGGCGTCGCAACGTTCGGTATCGGCGTCGTGCGCCGCAAGAAGTAAGAAACGCGGCGACGACGCGCCCCGCTTCCTCATTGATAAACCATCCGGCAACGACCGGAACCGACGTATCGAAGAAAGATAGTCTTGTATGAACCACAAATCACTCGCGGTTGTCGCCGCACTGGCTTGTATCGCGTTTGCACCGACGATTGCGTTCGCCCAATCGGTCACATATAGCAATGGGCTTGGTAGCGTGATCCCCGACAACAACGCGGGGGGTATCTCGTCCACGTTGCTCATCGCCGACAACTTTGTTCTGGCAGACTTCACTTCAATTACGATTGTCGGGCTACAACATACGTGGGTCGGTGACCTCACCGTCACGCTTTCACACGGTGGTACAACCGTAGACATTATTGACCGCGTAATAGGTAGCGGTGATCGCTTAGTTGGTAGCGGCGGTGCGACAGTCGGTGCCAATTCCAATCTGTCCGGGAGTTACACGTTTGTCACAACGGGCGGCGCGAACTTTGGCTCGGCGGCGGCGGCGACAGGCGACAACAGCGTAGTCTCGCCCGGTGTTTCCTACGCGACGGTTCCGGTCGGCAACACGAACCCCTCCGGTGGTGTTTCGACTGCGAACGGCTTGCTCTCGGACTTCGCGGGGATGAACGTGAGCGGCACGTGGACACTCAACATCTCCGACCGCCGTGGGGGAAACGTCGGCAGTTTCAGCGGCTGGCGATTCGCGGTGTTCAACAGCGACATCAACACGAACCGCGTCTTTAGCGACGCTTCGTACAGCAGTTACGCGAACGTGCGCGTCGGCAACAACTCGTCGGCGGACTTGACGCTCGTAGCGGGCGCGGTGATGCAGAATGTGCGGGCATTCAACAATTCTCGCGTGGTCGTTAGCGGCGGCGAGGCAACCTCCTTACGCTCCGAGGATAACGCGAAACTGTACATGAACTACGGCACAGTGTCCGGAGCGGTCACGGTGAGTGAGAACAGCGTCGCGTTCATCAACGGCGGAACCGTGGGCAGTGTCGTGACAAGCGGCAACGCCCGCGCTTACATTACCGACGGTACATTTTCCGACTTGTCCGCGTCAGGGAACAGCGAAACCTGGGTCTACGGCGGCAACATTTCCCGCGACACGCTCTACGCCTACGACAACGGCGCGTTCAACATTTTCGGCGACGACTTACTGCTCGATTTTGCGACCGCGACACGCGGCGACGACGGCAACGGGATTCTCGGCACGTTCTACGACCTGACGGGAACGCTCACGGACGGCGCGGTTTTGAACACGCGATTCTTCGACGCGGACGGCGGCTATCAGATTGGGCAGACCGGGGCAAACGCGCCGCTCTTTCTCAACAACGCCGCCGTAGCTGTGCCGGAAACAGGAACATTGCCGTTGTTCGCGCTCGCGGGCATCGGCACACTCGGACTCGTCGCCCGGCGCAAATGCTAACGCGTCGCCCGGTGTGCCGCGACGCCCTCGTGCGTGAACGAGACCGGGCGCGTCGTGTATATTCTCCCGGTAATGCGCTTCCCTTACGCCGTGGGTAACAGCAGGTCGTCCACGCTGAAGGCGAGGTGCGGGGCGGCGAGAAGCGTCAGCGCGTCGCCGGGGTTGCGCGTCACACACTGATACACGCCGCTCGGCGTATTCGTGTGGACGTACACGACGCGCCCGACGATGTCGATGACCAGGTACTGCGGAACTCCGGCGCGACCGTACACCGCCGCTTTCGTTTGCAGATAGTACTCCAGCGTAGTATCGGATACTTCGATCAGCAAGGCGATGTCCTCGGGACGCGGTTCGTCCGCTGGAATATCGCGCTTCGGTTTGTTGAGCACGATCACGTCCGGCTCTGGGCGGGTGAGGGCGGTTTCACCGGGCGCGACAGCGATGCTGGTCTGCGTCAGAATCAACCGTTTGTCGAAATGCCCATAAAGCCACGCGAGGGCGTCGCCCACGGTCGCTGCGTGCGGCAGATATTGTCCCATTTTTCGGATGATGACCCCTTCGATTAGTTCGTAGCGGTAGTGTAGCACCCCGGCGGCTTCCAATTTGTCGCAATCGTCGCGTGTCCAACGGACGGCGAACTCCATATAGGGCGGCGCGGGCGGCGGGATGACTTTCATGGGCTTGGTTTTCCTGTCGTAATTATACCGCGATGCCCCGCTCACGCGGAGGTAACAACCCCACGAAACGAACGGGACCCAGTCAGGAGCGGGCATACCGTCCCCGAACGGCGTCAATGATTCAAGCGCGGACGCTAAAATGTCGCCAGATGCGCCGCGACGCCCCCGTTCGTGAGCGACACGGGGGCAATCGAGCCGTCCGCGTTAAACATTAGCCGGTCCACACACACGACGCGGTGATTGGCGTCCGTTTCCGTCAGCGGGCGGCGGTGGTAACAGATCACCCAGTCGTCGTCCGTGCCGGGGAGTTTCAACACGGAATGATGCCCCGCGCCGTTCGCCACTTCGGGGTTATTTTCCAGGATCTTCCCGCCGTACGCGAACGGTCCGTACGGGTTATCCGATACGCCATACGCGGCGAGATACGAATGATCCCCCCAGCCGCCTTCGCTCCACATAAGGTAGTATTTGCCACGCCGCTTGATCATAAACGGTCCCTCGACGTACCCTGGCGACGGCGTGATGTCGCGAAACGCACGGTTGAACGCGCACATCGTCGGGGTCAGCGGCGCGACGACGCAAACGCCGTGCCCGCCGAAATACAGGTACGCCTTCCCGTCGTCGTCCACGAAGCAGTGGGCGTCAATCGCCTGCGCCCCATGCGGATAGCCGGAAACGAGCGGCAACCCGATGGCGTCCCGGAACGGTCCTACAGGCGAGTCCGCGACCGCGACGCCGATCCCCGCGCCGTCCCCTGCGGAGAAGTACAGATAGTACTTGCCGTTCCACTCGGCGCAGGACGGTGCCCACGCCGCGAAGTTGGTCGACCACGGCACCTCGCCGAAGTCGAGGATGACGCCCTCGTTGCGCCAGTCGGTCAGATCGTCCGACGACCAACATTCAAAGAAGGTTTGCTGGGCGAACGGGCGAGAGGTGGTCGGATAGATGTAGTAGCGACCGGCGAAGCAGTGGATCTCCGGGTCGGCGTACCATCCCGGAAACACCGGGTTACCACTGAAATGCGGCGTTATGATCGGTTCCATAGTTACACATCCCGTTCGCCGCGTTTGTAACCATTTCCTTTCCTTTTTCTTTTGTCGGGTATCTCCCGGGGGCGGACGAGAAAAAGGAAAATGGGAACAATCCCCGAGCAGGTCGCATATCGCAAGAAGGAACATACCCGCGATATGCAGTCGGGATGTGTGGAGAGGATCAACATGGCAAACGAAAACAAAGTCGCTCTTATAACCGGCGCGAACAAAGGCTTGGGGCTGGAGATCGCACGGCAGTTGGGACGATACGGGATAACCGTGGTCGTCGCGGCGCGGGACGCGGACAAGGGGAACGCGGCGGCGGAAACGCTCAAGAGCGAGGGGTTGGACGCGCACTTCGTCAAGTTAGACGCTACGAGCGAAGCCGACATCGCAGCACTACCGGGATTTTTCGGTGAAAGGTTCGGGCGGCTGGATATTCTCGTCAACAACGCGGGCGTGAACAACGCGAGCGTCGGCGGTGGCAAAACGACCACACCGCAAATCCTGCGCGACGTTTTCGAGACCAATGTCATCGCGCCGTATGCGATCACGCAGGCACTCTTGCCGCTCTTGGAAGCCGCGCCTGCCGGTCGCATTGTCAACCATTCGAGTATTCTGGGTTCGCTCACGGTCGTCGGGTCGGATCAGGTCGCGGCGGAGTGGCTCGGCGAGGCATACACGTCGTCCAAGGCGGCGTTGAACATGCTGACCGTGGTGCAGGCACGCAAATTAGCGGGCACGAACGTCAAGGTGAACGCCGCGCACCCCGGCTGGGTCAAAACCGATATGGGCGGCGAGGGCGCGCCGCTCGAAATCGCGGAGGGCGCGAAAACGGCGGTCACGCTCGCGCTTCTGCCGGACGACGGACCGACGGGCGGGTTCTTTCACGGCGGCGACACGTTGCCCTGGTAGCCGCGTAGCGGTCGGTGGCGGTAAAATAGCACCATGCAGACGCAAGCCTTGTTAGAACAGTTGCCGAACCGCCAGTTCCGCGTCACCGGGAGCGGGCGGTTCGCCGTGTCCGCCGAGGGCGCGACGGAGGAGGAAGCCGTCGCCAACTTCCGCCGCGCCGCCGTCCACGCGGTGCAGCAGGCGCGGCTGATCACGGTGGACATCCCCCTGGAATCCAGTAACGGCAGTCATCCGACGGAATCGCCGGGCATGACGGGCGACGCCTTCGTTAGCCGTCTCGGGCGGGGCGCGAAGATCTCTGAGGACGACTGGCAGTCCTATCAGGAGGCACTTCGCCAAGTGAGGGAAGAGGATAATGCCCGTGTTACCGACGATTGATCCGACGCGCCCGGCGATAATCGACACGGATACCTTTTCGGCACTGTTCCGTAACGACGCGAACGCGGATCGCGTCCGGGCGCGAATGACCATGCAGACCACGGGCACGGTATTCCTGACCGAGATCACCGCCGAGGAAACAATTCGTGGGGCGTTGGCGCGAATCCGTGCCGAAGAAACGCGCGGCAAATTGGGCGGCGGCTA
Organism: Armatimonadota bacterium; assembly: GCA_043763605.1. Taxonomy (GTDB): domain Bacteria; phylum Armatimonadota; class Armatimonadia; order Armatimonadales; family Armatimonadaceae; genus JACMIU01. The sequence goes on from JAYULM010000499.1 coordinate 18,696, forward strand.
CGCACTGCTGGTCGAGTTGATTCAGGAGTTGGCACAATACCCGTTTCTGCCGTACGACGACGCGGCGGACCAGATCTACCGTTCGTTCTCCGCCGCCGTCAAGCGGACCGGGAGCGCGGACTGCAGGATCGCGGCGGTGGCACAGGCGAACGGCGCAATCGTCGTCACGCGCAACGTCCGCCATTATGCCGCCATTCCCGGGACTCATTTCGAGGACTGGATGCTCCCGGCTCAGTCCCCGACGTAGTCCAGCACTTCGCCGAACGGGCGGCTTTCGAGTGCGCCGAACAGTTGGTGCCGGGTGAGTTTCGCCTTTGTCAGCGCGGGCGACGACAGCCCGCACAGGAACCGCGCCAGTTGCCGCGCGGTCCCGAGGGCGTCCGGGTGCGCGGATTGCACGTTTGAGACTTCCAGTAACAGCGAGTCGCCGATGGGCGGCAGTTCGGTCGCGGACGGCAAGACCTGCTTTTTCCCGGTCAGGCAGAACGTGCAGTGCCCGCACGGCGCGTCCCGCTTTTCGCCGAAGTAGCCGACCAGTTCATTCACCTGGCAGCCGTCGTGCGTGACCAGTTCGAGCACCTGCCGGAGCCGGGTTATCTCGCTCTCCTCGCGCTTCACGAACCGCTCCATCAGATCGTCGGTGATCACGGACGCGTTCTCTTCCGGGCGCAGGCGCGTGAACACCTGACGCGTGTCGCTCGCCCGCGCCTCGACGTAGCCGCGCTCCTGCATCACGTCAATCGCCCGCGTCACGCGCTTGCGCTCCACCCCGAGCGTTTCGGCGACTTCGTCCGGGTTGAGCGAGTACCACGTGCGCCCGAACTTCGCGGCGTTGAAGATGTTCCCCACCAACTCCCCTGCCGGACCGGGGAACGCCGCGACGACCGACTCCATCGAGTGCGGCGTGAGGACACGGAACTCGTAGCCCGCGTAAAACGGCGTCCCTTGCTTCAGCACACCCATCAGTTCGAGATACGTCATCACTGTCTTCATCACCAGCAGGCGGATGTCGAACTGGAGCGACAGTTCATGCAGGGCGATGTCGAAGCGCGGTCCGCGTGTCAGGAGATCGGTGATCAGGGCGAGTATCGCCGGGTAGGTCGGCGTGTCGCCGTACGCGAAGTTCTGCAGCGTCGGAACGTCGTCGGGGCAGGCTAACAGTTCCACGGTGGACGCTTCCCCATCCCGCCCCGCGCGCCCGATCTCCTGCGAGTAGGCTTCGAGTGAGTGCGGCAGGTTGTAGTGGTAGACGTAGCGTACGTCCGATTTGTCGATACCCATCCCGAACGCAATGGTAGCGGCGACGATTCCGTTCTGCGACGCCATGAACTGATCCTGCACACTCGCTCGCGTTTCGTTGTCCATGCCCGCGTGGTATGCCCACGCCGCGAAGCCGTTGTCGGACAGATACTTCGCGATCCGCTCCGCCGTTTTCTGTAGCGTGACGTAAACAATCGTCGGTCCCGGTTTGCGCTTCTGGAGACGGGACAGAAGCAGTTCGTCGCGGCGGTGCGCGGGTACCGGCGTGGTCGCCATGCGCAGGTTCGGGCGATAGAAGCCGGTGATCACGGTGTCGTCCGGCGCGATGTCGAATGCTTTACGGACATCCTCAGCGACCGACGGCGTCGCAGTGGCGGTCAGGGCAAGGGCGCGTTCGACATTCAGCGCGCGGGCGGTTTCGGCGAGTTTGAGGTAGTCGGGGCGGAAGTTGTGTCCCCACTCGGAGATACAGTGCGCCTCGTCCACGGCGAACAATGCGATACGGATGCGTGACAGAAGCGACAGAAAACGCTCGTTGTTGAACCGCTCCGGCGAAACGTACAGCAGTTTCAGCGTCCCGGACAACATCCCCGCCTCCACGGCTTTGGTTTCGTCGAGTGTCAGCGACGAATCGAGCCGCGCCGCCGCGATATTGTGCCGCTGGAGAAAGTCGATCTGGTCTTTCATCAGCGCGATCAGCGGCGACACGACCAGAGTTATGCCCTCGAACGTTAGCGCGGGCAGTTGATAGCAGAGTGATTTGCCGCCCCCGGTCGGGAACACGGCAAGCGCGGAACGCCCGGCGAGAAGCGAGCGGATCACCCGTTCCTGTCCCCCTTTGAACTCGCGCCAGCCGAAGTGTTGCTCTAAAAGGTCGCGCGGTTCGACGGCGATGGGTTCCAGGGTGTTCATACGAACATTGTAGCACAGAGGCGGTGCCGATTTCGCGTCGAACCGTCGGCGGAGGCAGGGACCGCGTACGGGCATCACAAAAAATAAATCCGCCCCGATCCCGGAAACCCCTTGACTTAGTGTAAATAAAACATTATAAAATAGATGTTCGTGATACACAATTGACAACATCCACAGCGCCAACAGGATACGAAACCGATGAGAGTTGACGGACTGATAATCGACCCGCAAGTAGACTTTTGCGATGCGCAAAAAGGGTCACTGTATGTCGCGGGAGCGGACGATGACACTCGGCGGCTTGCCGCGATGGTCCGCCGCCTCGGGAACCGCGTGGACGGCTACCACGTGACACTCGACAGCCACCGGATCGTGGATGTCGCGCACCCGATCTTCTGGAAAGACAGTGCGGGAAAGCACCCGGACCCGTTCACCATTATCAACGTCGCCGACCTCGACTCCGGGCAGTGGACGACGACAAACCCCGGCTTTTTTCGACGCACCGAGGACTACGTGAAAAAATTAGAGGCGGGCGGCAGATACCCGCTCTGCATCTGGCCCTATCACTGCCTGATCGGTAGCGCGGGGCACAACGTCATGCCGGAACTTCTCGCCGCGCTGAACGACTGGGAGCGGGAGAACTTAGCACTTCTGGATTTCGTGACGAAAGGCTCGAACATTTTCACCGAACATTACAGCGCGATACAGGCGGACGTGCCCGACCCCGAAGACCCGACGACGCAGACCAACACGGCGTTGATCCAGACCCTGTTGGAAGCCGATGTGGTGTTCGTCGCCGGGCAAGCCCTCTCCCACTGCGTCGCGAACACGGTGCGCGACATCGCGGACGCGTTCGGCGACGACGCTTATGTCAAGAAACTGGTGCTGATAACCGACGCGTCGTCCAGCGTCGGCGGGTTCGAGCAACTCGGCACCGATTTCGTCCGGGAAATGACGGGACGCGGAATGCGAACCTCGACGACAACCGACTTCCTACGCTGATCCGTCATCGTTTGTCCTGCGCCGTCCACACAGAACAAAAAGAAACGATACACTTACCCAAGCCATGCAAGGAAGAGAACTCGGTTGTAAGACGCTCGGTTGCGGCGCGGTCATCCTGATCGTGATGCTGTTCTTCTACGCCATGATTTCCGCGACCGAGAATCTCGCCAAACAGGCGAAGGCGAAACTCGCGAAGAAAAGTAGCGCGACTGCGGCGCAGAACCTGCAAGCCGTGGCGATCTCTATTGCGTCGTACGAAGCCGCCACCGGTCATCTGCCACCGACAACTTCCGCCGCCGCGCTCAAAAACGCCCTTTCCCCAAAGTACCTTTCCGACACCGCTGTTCTCGCCGACGCCGTCACCGGCAAGCCCTATCAGCCCAACCCTGCGGTATCGGGAAAGAAACGCAAGCAGTTCCCCTCGGTGCGCGAGGTTCCCCTGCTCGCCTCGGAGCCGAACCGGGAAGGGACGCGGACGGTTTTGTTGCTGTCGGGCGAGGTGGCGGAACTGAACGCCGCCACGTGGGGAAAATTCACTGCGCCGCGAACGCTGCCACCCGCGCCCGCTGGAACGCCAACGCCGGGAGCCAGTCCCGTGCCCTCGCCGCCGTAGCAACGTCGGACGATCCTCGCACTCAGCCGGTCGGCAGCGAGGCGAGCCGATCCTCGATCATAGCGCGATATAAACCGGGGGAATGGTTGATCACGCTCCCGAGCAGATGCGTGTACACCGCGCCCCGGGTTTCTATTTCCACGACGATTTCGCCCTTTTTCCTGCCGATGGCATAAACCACCGTCGGGTAATCGTCACGCGTCAGCCGGACGCGGTCGGTGAACGGGATCATCGCATGCCGTGGATCACTCGCGGCATCAATGTCTCCCCAATCCGGTGTCACTTTCATCGTTCTCGCTCCTCAACAATTATACCCCGTCTCCGCGCCCACTCGTGCAGGGTGTCGCTGGCAACGCTCGGCGGAACGGATAGACGTTCAATATCTTCCGTGGTTACGCCCCCATGTATCTGAACCTCAAAGTAGGCGTTCACGGACAAATCCTCGATTCGGTTCGCGGCGGTGATTTCGTCCTTCATGCGCAAGGGCACGGTCAGGCAGTCCAGTTCGTCGAAGCCGCTGGCGACGCAGACGGCACCCACGGGATCGAAGTCCGACGCGGTCATGGCGTTCATCGAATCTTTTCGCGTCACGGTCGCGCGTATTTTCACGCCATCCTTCAGAAAGATCGCCACATCGCCGTATCCGTGACTACCTGTATCTCCGAGGGTGGCATAAATAATATCGGGTAACCTGGGGGATCGTTGGCCGAACAGTACCCTTTCCGCCCGTTCGCGGTTCTCCAGCAACTCCGGGAAAATGTTGCCCTGTTCCATAGACGAGTAAAATCTGCCCGCTCGCAACACTTCGGCTGCTTGTCGCGGGTCATCGAAATGAATCACGACGGCGTCTTGCGCCAACCGTTGCAGATGCTGTTTTATCGCGCGTTGATCTTCGTCATCCGGGAGCCGGTTGTGAAACCGCAAGTAGTCCGCCAGATCACGGCGGTTTTTCGCGACGAGATCGACATCAACGAAATCGCGCCAAGTGCTTGTGGTCGGTTTTCGAGGCGGTTCGTCATGAGGCATTGTCATAAAAACTACCTGTACTCATTCACCGCGCCGCGAACGCCGCCACCCGCGCCCGCTGGAAGGTCAAAGCCGGAAGCCAGTCCCGTTCCATCTCCGCGATAGCGTCCGGCGCGAGGGAGTACACGCCGCGCCCCTCGCGCACGAACCAACTGTAAACATTTTTGAATAGCATGTCGCCCGCTTTCCGGGTCGCGCCGAGAATACACAACTGCGCGGGCGAGCAAGTGCCGTGCTTCTCCAGACACGCCGCGAGAAAGATGGATTGTTCCCGGTACGCCGTGGTCCGCTTGACACCCGTGGTGCCGCCGACGTTGTAGTCGCCCGACCGCCCGGCGATCTCGCGCAAGATGGTCTGTCGCTTCCGGGGGCGCGGCTTCGGTTTCGCCTCGGTGACCGGGTCGAGCGATACCTCGGCGCGCGGCGGCACGTCCGGTTCGGGCGCGAAATGGACCAGGATCAAGCCGATCTGGAGTCGTTTGAGCAGGGTTTCGATCCCGCGCCGCCGCTTGTCGTAGCGCGGCGACTTCGCGAACGTCCCCTCGGCGGGCAAACCGACATAGACGGCATCGGCGACGGTCTGACGCTCCACGGCTTGTATCAGCAGATCCATCGAGAACGCCGTTTTCAGCTCCACGACGGTAAGAAAGTCATCGCGGGTCGCGGTAATGTCGCAGTTCTTGACCTCGGCGCGTACGGTATAGCCCTGCGCGGCGAGGAACTCGGTGACGGGGGCAGATAGGTCGCACTCACGGCGTTTCGGGGTGAGGACGCTGATTCGTTTTTGGGCGGATGACACGCTTATATTGTATCGCGCGGGTTCCCCCGGATCGTGCATGCTGGCTACAGCGGTAAACAGGCGTCGTACCGGGATCGCGTTTGATCTCATTCCCCTGCCACACTTCGGGCGGCAGTATCGGTCGGTGGCAAAGGGGCGTGTCCCGGTCACATCGCCCTTGATAGACACGATTCCCGCGCTTTTGCCGCCCGCGCCCCCGTGAGCGTCTCCGGCACCTGGAACGCCGCGCAGGGCAAGGGAGTGTTGACATGGGTAGCCCCCTCGAACCCAGCCGTCGCGTCGTACAGCATCCGCACCGCGCCCGCGCCGTCGTACAAAACGGAGGACGAAACCGCGATAGCGTCCGTCGCGCCGGGCGTGACAACGTTCACCACAAGCGGCGGCTTGACGGCTCCGGGCGCGGTCGCTCTGTTTCGCGTCTACGTCGTGCTGTCCACCGGCAACGACTGCGGTAGCACCACCGCAAAAATCACCCGCTCCGAATAGCATCAAACGCTAACCAGTAACACAGCACCGCAGGTAACAACGATGCAACGTCCGGTTGCCCCCGTCCGGGTAGGACATGAAGGCAGAAGGGAAACCCCGTGCCGAAAATGAATCATTCCCCGGGTATAACAAAATACACGGTTATCACCCCACCCAAACCGTTTTCGAGGAACTATTACCATGCCTGACGCATCAACGATCCAAGCCTACAAAGATTTAGCCGCGCAACTCCGCGCCGATTCGATCCGCTGCACTACCGCCGCCGGTTCCGGTCACCCGAGTTCCGGGATGTCCGCCGCCGACCTGATGGCGGTACTGGCGATCTCGTACCTGAAATACGATTTCCAGAACCCGAAGCACCCGAACAACGACCACCTGTTGTTCAGCAAGGGACACGCCTGTCCGGTTCTGTACGCCCTCTACAAAGCGGTCGGCGCGATTGACGATGCCGAACTGCTCACCCTGCGCCAGTTCGACTCCAAGTTGGAAGGGCACCCGACCCCGGAAATCCCGTATGTGGACGCCGCGACCGGCTCGCTCGGTCAGGGTCTGCCGATTGGCGCGGGTGTCGCTATCGCCGGAAAGTACATTGATAAACTCCCCTACAAGGTCTGGATCGTCTGCGGCGACTCGGAGATGGCGGAAGGCTCGATGTACGAAGCACTGGAGATCTCGGCGCACTACGAACTGAACAATCTTGTCGCCATCGTGGACGTGAACAAACTCGGTCAGCGCGGCGAGACGCAACTCGGTCACGATATGGACGCCTATAAAGCGCGCTTCGAAGCGTTCGGCTGGCACGCGATAGTGGTGGACGGGCACGATGTGGAGGCGATTGCCCGCGCGTACGCGGAGGCGATGACCGCGACCAAGCCGGTCGGCATCCTGGCGAAGACCGATAAGGGGCACGGCGTCTCGTTCATGTCCGGGCAACCCGGTTGGCATGGCAAGGCACTGAAACCCGAGGAAGCCGAAAAGGCAATCGCGGAACTCGGCAACCCGAAGGGCGACATCATCGTGAGCGTCCAGAAGCCGGAAGACCGCCAACCCGCCGCCCTATCCGCGTCCGCCGCGTTCGTCGCACCGGAATACAAACTGGGCGACAAGTACGCCGTCCGTCAGGCATACGGCGACGCTCTGAAAGCACTCGGCGCGTCGCGCGGCGATGTGTTCGCGGTGGACTCCGAGGTTTCCAACTCGACGTTCGCGGAAACGTTCAAGAAAGCCTACCCGGATCGGTTCTTCGAAACGTATATCGCCGAACAGGTGATGGTCTCTATCGCGCAGGGTCTCGCGGTGCGCGGCTACACGGCGTTCTGCTCGACGTTCGCGGCGTTCTTCGCCCGCGCTTACGACCAGATCCGCATGGGTGCGGTATCGCGGGCGAACCTGCATTTAGTCGGCTCGCACGCCGGTATCTCCATCGGCGAGGACGGCCCGTCGCAGATGGCACTCGAAGACCTCGCCATGTTCCGCGCCGTACACGGTTCTGCGGTCCTGTATCCGTCCGATGCCGTTTCCACCATCCACCTCGTCAAGGCGATGGCGGAGCGACCGGGAATCTCCTACATGCGCTCAACCCGCGAGAAGACGGCGGTCCTGTACGGCGCGGACGAAACGTTCCCGATTGGCGGTTCCAAGACCCTGCGCTCGTCCGACTCGGACAAAGCAACGGTGGTGGGCGCGGGCATCACTCTGCACGAAGCCCTGAAAGCCGCCGACGCCTTAGCGGGCGAAGGGATCAACATCCGCGTGATCGACCTGTACTCGGTGAAGCCGATTGACTGGGCGACCATCGTTGCGGCGGTTCAGGACACGAACCATATCATCGTCGCCGAGGACCACTGGGCGCAGGGCGGCATCGGCGACGCGGTGTCGGGCGTACTCGCGGAGGCGAACGTCCCACTCGTCAAGTTCACGCACCTGTGTGTGCGCGACATGCCCCGTTCCGGCACCCCGCAAGAACTCTTGGAAAAGTTCGGCATCGACAGCGCGGCAATTGT
>JAYULM010000500.1:0-6503 GCA_043763605.1 Armatimonadota bacterium
ATTTCGCATATGGGTAGGGTTGGCGGAGAGTATGGTAACCCTTTGTACGGCTTCTACCCGTGTCTTGCAAAACCCCTCACTTACCGGAAACTAAAGTACTATGTAGTAACAGCAAACAGAGACTTAGCGGAGAGTGGGAATTCTAACGAAGCTAATGCTCGTCCGAGCCGACCTGTTCCTCCCTCACCGCTAGGGCTGATCGCCTCCCCAGGCGATACAACGGTATCGTTGCTGTGGGAGGCGGCAGATGCGGCAACGTCCTACACGATCTCACGAGGGGAAGTGAGCGGCGGACCTTACACGGTTATCGGGACGACAGCCGAGACAACGTTCTCTGACTCCGGTTTATTAAATGCACACACTTACTTCTACGTAGTTGCCGCATCCAACGCTACTGGAACGAGCTCAGGTTCGATAGAACGAAGCGCACAGCCATCCCCTGCCCTATCCGTTTCCGCTCAGATAATTCAACGTGCCGCAGAATTCTGCGAGCAGATCGGAGCCTCGGTCGATCCTAATTCGGCAAGTGCACAGTTCCCAGCACCTGTCCGGTACACTGGCATCAGAGGCACGGACTCGTTTTGGCAACGCCGCTGGCTTGTTTCCTTCCAAGGCGGCAAACAGGTGGTAGAAGTAGTCGATGGTACAAGTACGGTCTGCCATTTCCAGAACTCGGCACTAATGGAGCAACAATTGAATAGCCAGCAGGCGGCGGGAACGTCAATCACATCCTCAGCGGCTGTGGACAAGGCGAACACCGTCTTATTCGCCGCAGGAGTTGTCTCGTCTGAGGTTGGCGAGGCGTCACCTGTAAAGGAGCAACTCAGTTCACCGCCTTCCGTGTGGGGTCATATCTGGACAGTGCGCTGGGCGCGTGTTCATCCGTCCGGACCCTATGTGGGCGAGGAAGCCGTAGTGATCATATCGGCAGAGACAGCGCAAATACAGATCTTCAACCTGGGGTTCGTCTCAATCCCACCAGTCGCCGGGACGCCACAAAATATAACCAGTGCGCAAGCCGTGCAGATTGCTGGAGACCAGTTAATTAGTGCCGGAATCGCGGGAGCGAGCATTGACAATGTCGAGTCGGCAGTGGTTCAACCCAATGATCTATGGCGACCTTACGGCGAAGGAGATCCTGTGTCAATTCAGTCCCGTCTTGCGTGGCAATGCGCCGGCATAAAAGGGAAATCCACCTTCTTCGTCTGGGTAGATAAGGAAACGGGCGCAGTGATTGGCGGGGACTCTTACACTTCGACCGCTTTTAGCAGTTCACCATCGAAAACTATAGTAAAGCAAGATCCTGTAGATCGAAAAGTCTCGCCGCCAGTTTCTAAGAACGCAAATGAGCGACTTAGCAAAACAAAGTCGCCCTCTCTTAAAGCGAATATCAAGGCAAGAGAGGCGTTCCCGAAGACTAATAAACCGATAGCTCGGGCTAAACAAGGAAAACATAGAGTCCCTATGCACCATAAAAGTAGGACCAATTCACCCGTCACTCCCGTATCGAAAGGAACACTTTGATGGAAAAAAGCGAGACGCTGGCTGCCTTTTGTGACCGACGACAAAAACTTACAAATCTAGTTGCTTTGTCGCCTAATGTTGTGTTAATGATCTTCCTTCTCGCTACGCTCGTGGTTTCTTTACCGCCGTTTTCGCGAGCAGATGTCCTAGATGCTGCCAATCCGCAGGTCAGTCAGACAACGCCGGGGATGAAGTGTTGGAATAACGTAGCCAATAGCAGTACCGGCAGACGACAGACATCTGGTGCTGTTCATGCTTCATATCAACCGTTGTATTATCCTGCCAACGGCGAACCGATTGTGCTGCAGGGGGATGTGTCCGGAACCAAGGTGGAGTGGGGAGTATATAATTATTGGACAGGCGAACCTGACCCGAACGGTTTGAAACGGATGCGGATTACGATCTCGGGTACTAACGTGGCAGGAACTCTTCTGCCACCGACCACTATTGTAGACAAAGATTTCTCCGGTCAACCATTACCACACCCAAAATACTGGGAGCAGGGAGTGCGGTACGACAGCACCCAGTTCAAGCACGGGTCCGTAATCACACTAGTTGGGGAGATGTGGTCGGAGCGGAACACCTACACATCGGTAATAGAACGTTTCAGAGTTACCAATAAAGCTCTGGTCTTGGCAAACCATGACCTGAAAAATCCGTTGCTTCAGAACTGTGCTAACCGTGCTCAAACCACTCTCAAAGAACTTCTACCGCGTTTTGGTCATCACGTCCGTGCATCCCAACGCTACCGAAAACCCACGATACAGAGCCTGTTGCCTGGATATAACGTATTCTTTATTTCCACCCACGGTGTGCCGGGTCGCTTCCTTGACTGCTACGAGGACGTCGACGATGATGGAGATGAAAACTGGCTTTGGTCGCGTCCGGAAGATCAGATCGGTCCTCATATCGCCCGCAAAGAAAGCAGCCTCGGTCAGGTGCCATATAGCTTCGTGTTCGTTCACGGATGCTCTGTGTTTGGTGATGGTATAGGGTCTTACGGAGACCCTGACGAATACCGGGAGGATCGATCAGTTGCCGCCGCCTTCTTGTCCGGGTCGGCCACGGGGTCGATCTCAGGACCGGGATCTAACCGTGCTGCCATCGGTTGGAAAAATGATGTCTTGGGCAACCGTAATTACTACAATTATGTGAGATCTCTGATGCACTCTCTGGGAACCGGAGCAACTTTGCAAGAAGCACTGATCGCTGCCAAGATGTGGTCGACTTGTTGGGGCGTCGTTGGGTATCTGCCCCTATTCGGTGCGCCCGTGTACTCGACAATTTCGCCCGTAGTCTTCGGCGACGGCAAGATGACTTTACACGGCTTGTATGGGCAACCTGGCACCCGTAAGTTCGGCTTCCCATCAGACGAACGGGGAGGAGGGAGCTTAGTTTTGTACAACCAGGCTCAGTAGTTACCCGCTTGACGGCAACAGTCGAAACAGTTTTTCTGAGACTTTTTACAAATATCGTGGTGAGCGTACCTCTTTAAGATACAAGATTGTTACGCCATTTCAACGTAAATGCAACTCAGTCAGATATGTCGCCGGACTCTAAACCAGGGCATCGATCAAACTTGCTTGTACCCCCGTGTTACGCAACTCCCTAATGAGTCATCAATAATTGATGACTCATTAGGGAGTTGCGCCGAGGGCACCCGGCATCCCGAACGCTCTCACAGAAGTATAAAAATTATGGCAACATTGATTAAGCCCTTTGGATTCACGGTCCCCCGAGTAGTGGTCGCGGTTGCGGCAGTGGTAGTCCTCGCTTGCGTCAGTTCGCGTCTTTCAGAGGGTGAGGGGCGACTACCGTTGCGCACCGTTTTGAAAGAATTACATAAGGCTCAAGACGTCACGATAAATAGCGTCGACTATGATCAGTACCATACCCCCATTGTCGGCGATACTGTTGCTTATTTTCTCAGGCATCGTGCTATTAATTCCAACAAGGCTCTCTCCAGTCCTTCCGTAATATCACCACAGATGATAATGACCTTACAGCAAAGCACTTGCCATACAAAGAAGGCTTCCGGTCTCGAACAATATGATTACTTGATATATATCAATTTATCTCGACCAGGGCATCTCTCCGGCAAAAAGGTTGCTTCGTATAGCTACAGTTACGATCGGCAAAAAGGTGTCATAATGGCAAACTCAGGGGAGTGGTGTACGGTACCCTCATCGTTCGCGTCTTGGTTCCAGAGCCTTCCAGTACCGCCTGAGCGACAATATCGCCGTCAAAACGGTGCTGTTTATACCGTGCCCTAATGATATGTATACGTGTGGCTAACCATCTGTTCGTGCCGACTGTGTTGTCCCCCCTTGACTAACGAAGGCGGCGACGGACGCCGTACACGAACCGGGGCGCGAAAATGATTGGGGTGCCAAATACGGACCTTACGTCGTGGAGCGGTTCACAAAAGGCGCGGCGGGTTCGACTACCATTTACTATGTGCTTTTGACCTGGAACCCATACAACACGGTTCTGATGAAATCGACATTACAGGTCGCCTGACCAGACCAGTTGGATAGAACCGTCAGGGTGCCACGCGGGTAGGTTGCACATAAGTCATCCGCACAAAGGAGTCGCCATGAAACCTGTCGCCATCGTTTCGGCTTATGATCTATCGTCCGCGCCTGCCGGGTACGCCCAGCCGTGATCATCGGTTTCACGGACGCCTGTAGGTGGCTTCGCAACCGAGCGTCCTGCGGACGCGGGCATGCCGGGAATGCTCGGCAACCGCGCGAATGATTCGTATTCGGCGCGTCCGGAGGACGCTCGGTGGCGGAGCCACCTATAGGCGTCGGTGAAACCGATGATCACAACCGACGGACGCAACCGACGTCCCAACACCGAACACCCAACGCCCTCCCCGGTTGAAACTCCCCTTCGTCGGCGTTATACTGACGCTTGCCGATGGCGGTAAAATCTACCAAGGCGTCGGTGAGGCTCACTGACGCATCGGTGAGCCGCCGACATGAAAAGGAACCGTGCCGTTATGTCCGAATCTTCCGCGTCGCTCCTGTCGCAACGCGCTATCAATGTTTCCCCGTCGCCTACGCTCGCTATCACCGCGAAGGCGAACCAACTGAAAGCCGACGGTCTGGATGTCGTCGCGTTCGGCGCGGGCGAACCCGACTTCGATACGCCGCAACATATCAAAGACGCGGCGGTTGACGCGTTGGCAAAAGGCTTCACGAAATACACGCCGTCCGCCGGAATCCCCGCGCTCAAAAAAGCGATTGTCGAAAAGTTCCAGCGGGATAACGGCTTGACTTACGCGCCTAACCAGGTCATCGTTTCGTGCGGCGGGAAGCACTCCCTGTACAACATTTTTCAGGCGATGTGCGAGGAAGGCGACGAAGTCATCATCCCCGCGCCGTACTGGGTCTCGTACCCGGAGCAGGTAAAACTCGCGGGGGCGACCCCGGTGATTATCGATACCACCGACGCGTCCGGGTTCGCCCCGTCCGTGGCGCAGATCGAGTCGGCGATCACACCGCGTACCAAGATTTTCGTGCTCAACTCGCCGTCGAACCCGACCGGCGCGATGTGGCCCCGCGCGACCATCGAGCGGCTGGCGGAACTCGCGGTCGAGCGTGATTTCTATGTCGTTTCCGACGAAATCTACGAAAAGATCGTCTATGACGGGAATGTGCCTATCTCCATCGCCGCGCTGAACCCCGAGATTGCCAAACGCACGATCACGGTCAATGGCGTGTCGAAAACCTACTCCATGACCGGATGGCGCATCGGGTACGCCGCCGCGCTGGAAACGTCAATCATCTCCGCGATGGGGCGCATTCAGGACGCCGTCACGTCGAACCCGACTTCTATCGCGCAGTACGCCGCCGTCGCCGCGATAACCGGGCCGCAGGGGTTCCTGAATGACTGGGTCGCCGAGTTCGACCGCCGCCGCCACGTGATCACCGACGGGCTGAACACAATTCCCGGCATCACGTGCCTGAAGCCGGACGGCGCGTTTTACGTCTTCCCGAACATATCCGCACTGTTCGGCAAAACCACGCCGGACGGAAAAACCATCGGCAACTCGGACGATTTCGCGGACTACCTGCTATCGACGGTGCAGGTCGCCGTCGTGCCCGGCTCGGGCTTCGGCGCGGGCGACTACGTCCGGCTATCCTACGCAACCTCGATGGCGGCGATTGAGAAGGGGCTGACGCGCATCGGCGAGGCGGTCGGGAAGTTAGGATGATGGAGAACTCGGGAGTAGCCCCCCTATTGCCTGTGTCCCCCCTATCCCCCCAACCCCCTTTCCCCCCGCAGACGGAGGAGAAAGGGGGAGTAAGAGCCGGTGTCGCTTCGCTTCCGGGCGGGGCGTCCAGCGACGCAGTGACACCTCCCTCTCTGACTCCCCCTTTCTCCCCTTCCGAGGGGGGAAAGGGGGTTGGGGGGATAGGGGGGACCTACCGCCGCATCGCCGTAATCGGACTCGCCGCCACCGGACTCGCCACCGCCCGCATCCTGTCGGAGCGCGGCGCGACCGTGACCGTGTACGACGGCAAACCGGAGGACAAACTGGACCCTGCCCGCGTCGCCGAGGCGAAGGGGATAGCGGGCGTCCGTTTGGCGTTGGGGGTGGGCGAGCCGGACTGGGGCGAAATCGATCTCGTCGTGCCGTCGCCGGGTGTGCCGAAAACCGCGCGGGCGATAGCGGGCGCGTTCGAGCGGGGGATTCCGGTCTGGTCGGAGATCGAGGTCGCGTACCGGTTAGCGGTCGCGCCGATCCTCGCGATCACCGGCACGAACGGTAAAACGACGACTACCGCGCTCGTCGGCGCGATCTGCCGGGAGGCGGGCCTGACAACGTTCGTGGCGGGGAACATCGCCGAGGACGAGGGCAAGCGCACGCCTCTGATCGTCGCGGCGGTCGAGTGCCCGGCGGACGGCGTGATCGTGGCGGAGATCTCGTCGTTCCAGTTGGAGCACGTGCATACGTTCCGCCCGAAAGT
>JAYULM010000501.1:0-6495 GCA_043763605.1 Armatimonadota bacterium
CTACGTTTTACCAACCTGACTATAGCCTTCCTGCCCTTGATCATTGTGTTCTTCAACCGCTCGACGGCACCCGGATGCCGGACCCGGGCGAGATACTAAATATCATTCCCGAAGGTACGAATGTCAAATCCCACCACTGAATTGGACCTGTGGCGGTATGAACGTGCCGCGTGGGACACGGGGCATGCCCGCGTCGCCGGGGTGGACGAAGCGGGGCGCGGTCCGCTCGCCGGTCCCGTGGTCGCCGCCGCCGTGATCTTGCCGGACGGCTACGACCTCACGGGGATCACCGATAGCAAGGCACTGACGGAAGCGAAGCGCGAAACGGCGTTCGTGCGGATCGTCACCGACTCCGAAAAGGGGTTCGCCGTTTCCGGCGTGGCGTTCGGCGTCGGGTGGGCGTTCCCGGACGAGGTGGACCGCATCAACATCCTGCAAGCCACGCACGCCGCTATGCGCCGCGCTGTCGCCGGGCTGTGCGTCACCCCGGACGCCGTTCTCGTAGACGGCTTGCCGGTGCGGAACCTGCACGCCCACTGCACGGCGATTGTGAAAGGCGACGCGCTTTCCGCGTCCATCGCCGCCGCCTCGATCCTCGCGAAAGTCTCGCGCGACCGCTACATGACCGAACAGGACGCACTGTATCCCGAATATGGCTTCGCCCGTCACAAGGGGTATTGCGCGCCGATTCACTTAGCCGCCCTCGCCGAACACGGACCGTGTCCGATTCACCGCCGCAGTTTCGGACCCGTCGCGCAGGCGTCGCTACGGCTCTAATGCGCCGGTTTTTCCAAGGATAATCGTCCCGCGACTGCCGTGGCGGCAGGAGTCTGCCGCCCGCCGTGTAACGGGCGCGCATACTCGAACCGTTCGTTAGGAGGGTGCTTGGCAGACGATCAGTAGACAATCGCTACCGCATCCGAAACTTACCATGCCGATTAACCGCGCATACTACGGAACCTGCGCAACATCGGTCGCTGCCAAGAGCATCGGCGGAAGGGAATCCAGGTTGTCGCCTTTGAGAGTGATTCTCGCTTCCGGCAGATTGCCGCAACGATTCGCCCCCGTTTCGCGTTAGAATATCTGCGGGAAAGAAAATCGGGCGAGCCATTATGTCAACATTTACCTATCAAGCCAAAGATTTAGAGGGCAAGGACGTTTCCGGGATCATCGAGGCTCCCGACGCGCGCGGGGCGGCGAGCAGTCTGCGGGATCAGGGACTGTTTACGTTGCACCTCGCGCCGACGATCAATCCCCGACCGGCAACAGTGGTCCTGCCGAGCGGCGCGACCCAGACCGGAGGCTCGTTCACGCCGGGGTTCACGCCGCAACCGCCCGCCCGGCGCATCGGCGAGCAGAGCAGCGTGCATATCGCGCCGTTCCTCGCTTCCGTGCCGCTCACCGAACTCGCGATGATGTTCCGGCAGATGGGCACCCTGCTCAACGCGGGCGTACCGATGGTGCAGTCGATCTCCACGCTGGCGCAACAAACCCGTTCCGGGCGGCTGAAGGCGATCCTTGTCGACGCCACCGCGACCGTGGCGAGCGGGCACCCGTTCTCCGACGCAATGGAAAAGTATCCCGCCGCGTTCACCCCTATCCAGATCGAACTGATCCGCGCCGGGGAAACGGGCGGCTTGCTGGAAACGATGTGTGACCGTATCGCCGACTACCTGGAGCGCGAGATCGAGACGCGGCGCAAACTCAAGCGCGAAACGCTTTACCCGAAGATCGTACTCAGTGTCGCCGGTCTGGTCATTCTCATCCTGACGTTCGTGCAAGCCGGGATGGGTAAAACGGGCGCGAACCTGGTCGGGTCGCGCATCGGGTTCGCCGCGACCGTGGGGGCAATCGCGTTCGCGGTCTGGTGGCTGGGGCGGTATCTGAACCAGTTCCCGGCATACGGCGCGCTCTGGGACCGCTTCAAGATGCATATCCCGGGGGCGGGCGATGTCGCCCGCAAGTATGCCACGGCGCGGTTCGCGCGCGCGATGGCGGCGTTGTACGCGGGCGGCGTCAACCTGTACCGCGCGGTGGAGATCGGGGCGCGGGCGTGCGGCAACCGTGCTATCGGCGAGCAACTCCTGTCGCACGCCCCCGCGCTAAACAACGGCGAGGGGATTTCGGGGATGCTGGCGCGTTCGGGTCTACTGTCGCCGCTCGCGATCCAGATGGCGCGCACCGGGGAGCAGACCGGCTCGCTCGACACGATGATGAACAAGGTCGCCGATTATCTGGAAAACGAGGCGGACGCCAAGGCGCATCAGGTCGCCGTCGTTACCGGGGTACTGACACTGATCGTCGCCGCGTGTGTGGTCGCCTACATCGTGATCTCGTTCTACGTCGGCATGTTCCAGGGCGTTTTCCAGGAAGGCAACCAGTAAAACCGTTCAACGCCGCCGTCAATGGGTATATAGTCAACAAGCCGGAAAGACCGAAGGAAACGATAGAGAAGGACCGGGTAGTTTTAAAGCAAAAAAATCAGGGGAGATCCACACGGAATGAAATTTAACTTATCGCTGAGTCTGCCGGAGGACTTGTCGCACGTCGCGCTGGTCCGGCACATCAGCCGCGATGTTCTGGGGGCGTTCAAAGTCCGCCCGCAGGACGTGGATGACATAGAAACGCTTGTCGGTGAGTTGGCAACCAACGCCGTCTGCCATGCGCACGGTGCCGATTTCGGCGTCGAGATCACGCTGTCGGATAACCTGGCGACGGTAAAGGTCACGGATACCGGGACGGGGTTCACCCGCGATCATGTGTTGCCACCGGGTACAGCGCGTATACACGAGGGCGACGGGGAGCGCATCGGCGGATGGGGAATACCGATGGTCGAAATGCTGGCGGACCGCGTGGATTACCAGCCGAACTATCCGCAAGGCACCATCGTCCGTGCCGAGAAACAGTTACAACTCGGGTGACATTGTGTTTCGATGGTGTTATGGTGGGTTAAAGTCGGTCCGCATCGGTCGCCCGCGTTCGAAACGCGCGGGGCGACTGCCCGAAGAACCGCTTGAACGCGGTGCTGAACGCGAACGGGTTGGCGTAGCCGACGCGGGCGGCAGTCCGCTCCACGGTATAGAAGCCGGAGGAGAGTAGCGACGCGGCATGCCGAAGGCGCAACTCCGTCACCCGCCGGAGCGGGGATTCCATCCCTTCGGCGCGACATAGCCGCCGTAAGTGTTCCGTGCTGACATTCGCGATTCGCGCCAAATCGTCCAATGTCCACGGGCGGACGAGGTCGGCGGCGACGGCGGCGAAGACCTGCACCAGGCGCGGGTCGCCCGGGGGGGTGCCGTGTTCCCGGGAAACCGCGAGGGCGCAAAACCGTAGCGCATACGCGCGCACCAGCGCGACCCAACTTTCGGAAATCAGCGCGTCCCCCGAAAGCGATTGGATCGTCTCGTTGTGCAGACCGCGAATACTCGCCGCGAACGGTTCGCCGTCCGCACGAAGCAGTGCGGGACGCAACGCGGACATCGGAACCGCTTTCGGCGCGATCTGTGCCCACGCCACTTGCCACGCCTCTTCCCCCGGAAGACCCCGGTATCCGTGCGGCGCATCGGGCGGCGTGACATAGACCGAGCCGGGGCGGCAGGGTTGCCATTGTCCCGCGTCTGCGTCCCATACCTCGCCCTCCCCGCCGATTGTCGCCAGTACCTGCCACATCGTCGGGCAGTGCCGTATGAAGCAGAACGGCGCGAACGCGTCTGACGTACCGCACAGCCGGATGCCGTACCGGCGGGACAGCGGGGCGAACAGGTTGGCACTGACGATCTTCTCGCGGGTCGCATCGCCCGTCCTGCCGGTGTCCGCCTCGCTCGGCGCGGTGTGCTTTTCGCGAAGGGGGATGTGTATGTTTCCCATGTCCATTTATTCGGTATCATGTTATTCTAAACCTGCGATATGCCCATGTATAGGAGTTTGCCGTTTTGACCACCGATATTCCCCGACCGGAATACCCCCGACCGCAGTTTGTCCGCACAGACTGGCTTTGCCTTAACGGAACCTGGGAGTTCGAAGCCGACTACGGCGACTCCGGGGCGCAACGCGGTTTGAAAGACCGTACGTTGCTGGATACTATTGTCGTCCCGTTCTGCCCGGAGTCCGAGTTATCCACCGTCTTTCACCCCGACTTTCTGAATGCGGTCTGGTACCGGCGCACCGTCGCGATCCCGTCCGAATGGGCAGGGCGCGACGTGCTCCTGCATTTCGGAGCGGTGGACTACGACGCCACCGTCTGGGTGAACGGGACCGAAGTCGCCCGCCATCGCGGCGGATTTACGCCGTTCACCGCCGAACTCGCCGGGGTCGCCAAGCCGGGCGAGGACGCCGTGATCGTGGTCCGCGCGCGTGACAAACACAAAGAGCCGAAGCCGATGGGCAAGCAGTCCAATCAGTACGCCCCCTATTCCTGCTTCTACACGCGCACGACCGGCATCTGGCAGACCGTCTGGATGGAACCGGTGCCCGTCCTGTCCGCCCTGAAACGTCCGCGTTTGACGCCCGATGTCGCGAACGGCGCGATACGACTGGAGCAACCGATCACGCGGAACGCGCCGGGTCTGCGCCTGCGCGCCACCGTGAGCGACGGCGACGGCGTCGTTGCGCGCGCCGAAACCCGCGCCGATTTGGATCTCGCACCGCGCCTCGATCTGGTAATTCCCGAGAACCGACGCCGCCTGTGGAGCATGGACGACCCGCACCTGTATGGCGTGATCATCGAACTTGTGGACGGCGACGGCGCGGTTATAGACCGGGCGGAATCGTACGCGGGGCTACGCTCGGTCTCTATCGACGGCAAGAAGGTCCGCATCAACGGCAAATCGGTGTTTCAGCGTCTGATTCTGGATCAGGGGTACTGGATCGAGTCGGTGATGACCGCGCCGACCGACGCCGAGTTGGTCGCGGATATCCAGCGGTCGCTCGACACCGGGTTCAACGGGGCACGGCTCCACCAGAAGGTGTTCGAGGAGCGGTTCCTGTATCACGCCGACCGGATGGGCTACCTGTGCTGGGGCGAGTTCGGCGACTGGGGTTGCGCCGAGTACGGGGCGCAGTGGAACCACCAGCAACCGGGAGCGACCTACATCACGCAGTTCCTCGAAGCCCTGGAGCGGGACTACTCGCACCCGTCGATCATCGGCTGGTGCCCGATGAACGAGACCTGGCAAACCAATTCCGAGGGGATCACGGTGCTTGACGACGTGACGCGCGGCATGTTCCTGGCGTGCAAGGCGATGGACACCAGCCGCCCGGTCCTGGACGCGTCGGGCTACGCGCACCGGGTACGCGAGTCCGACATTTACGACGCGCACGACTACGAGCAAGACCCGGAAAAGTTCAAAGCGAACCACGCCGGGCTGGAAAAGGACGACCCGTTCGTCAACAAGGGCTGGAACAACCAGCCGACCAACATCGCGTACCGGGGGCAACCGTACTTCGTTTCCGAGTTCGGCGGTATCTGGTGGAACCCGGCGGCGTTCGAGAACAAGGAGTCGTGGGGATATGGCGAGCGGGTGAAAAACCTGGACGAGTTCTACGCCCGCTTCAAAGGTCTCCTGGACGCGCTCCTGGACGACCCGAACATGTTCGGCTACTGCTACACGCAACTGACCGACGTGTACCCGGAGGAGAACGGCTTGTTCACGTTCGACCGCACCCCGAAGTTCGACAACGCGCACCTGAAAGCGATCCAGTCGCGCCGGGCGGCGATTGAAGGGTAGGGGGGCGAATACCACACGCGGGGTCTGGTAGGGCGAGGCAACGTAGGGGAAACCGTTCGTCGGTATCTTTCCCGCGCCTCCGACGACCTGAAAATATTCTGAAAAAACTGGTAAAAATACCGGCATGGGGAAGGAGGAGGGCGACCTCCGCGCGGTGAATCTTTCCCTGCTGTTTTCTGCAGAATGACCGTCCAGGACGACGGCAGGATCGTTGCAGAACTGCTGACGACTCGTGGTTTTAAGAGGTTTCTCCAATGGCAAAGGTGTTATCGGGGCAAGAGTCCCCCAACGATGTTTCTTCCCGCCGTGGTTTTATCAAAGGTGCCGCCGCTGTCGCTGCCCTGACCACGCTGATCGCTTCGTCCGAGGCTCTGGCGGATGTGTTGCCGGAACCGGGAATTCCCGACGGTACTCTGCCGGAAAACAGTCTGCTTGACGAAGCCGGACTTCTGCATAACCCGCCCGACGCGAAAACGGTCGCGTCATGGCGACGGGAACTGAAGAGTCCCGCCCTTGATGTTTCGCGCGACGATGCTTCGCGAAGAGCCAGACTTCACCTTCTGGTCGGTGAGTACGACGTGTCCGTGCGCGAGATGCCGGAGGATGCCCTCAAACACTTCGAGGCGGCGCGGGAGTTGACGCCGATCACCTCACCGCTGCACGGGTGGGCATGGTTCAATCACGCCTTCGCGCTGTACATGAACGGGCAGTACGCCGACGCCGCGCGCTCCTACAACGACCTCCTGCACAAGACCGACCCCGCCCCGGT
>JAYULM010000502.1:0-26721 GCA_043763605.1 Armatimonadota bacterium
AAGCACTTGTGCGAATTTAGGTTAGACCATCCTGAGCCTGTTTCATTACGCCGCTACTCTCGAAACGTTCTGAGTGTAGCGCGGAGATAGTCTAACCTATATTCGCACAAGTGCTTATGCTTGTCTGAGGTAGAATACTTTCAACATAAGGGAAGCCAGATAAGCGCACGTCAGACACGCTGACGGGATCGATTCGTGGTGAAAATGGAGGGGTAATTTTATGACGCTGGTAAAACAATGGGAAGCCTCCTTCGCAGACGGGCTATATCATGCTTTTTCGCCTTCGGGTCATGCCCTCGTGCTCCAGTCATTGCACCAAGAATTGTTCATGGAGACGTTTGAAGTGCGGTTCGCGGATGATCGCGAGCCGCTCCTCATAAATAACGAAAGCCCGATCACGCCACTTGCCTGGGCATCCGACGAGGAACTGGTGTACCGGGTGTGGGGCGAACCGCTGGGTAAGAAATCTGCCCCGTGGCTGTGGGTATTGGCGGTCGCGAGTGGGGAGTCGCGCCCGCTGATAGAAGCAAGCGACACGATGAGCGTAATATATTCGGGTAGAACAGGGCACCTATCGGTACTTTCCGAACCGCAGGGACGGTCGGGGCTGTTCGACCTCGACGTGATCACGGGAACCCTCCGACGACTTCCCGTCTTCGATCCGGCACTGGAACGGCTGGAGATATACCCGCTATTCGGTCACGCCTTCTGTGATTCTCATCAGGAAGCGGCAGTCGTCGCATGGCCATTGGGTGACTACTTGCCCGAGGGGATTGAGCCGACCACATCGAACAGCCAGTGGTCTTCGGTTCTGAATCATCCCGTCATCCAGAATTATGTGGAGGTTCTCCCGGATGGCACTACCATTACGCAACGGGAACTGACCCGGGAAGCCAAACGCAAGACCCCACCCCGGCTGTTTGTTCTGGATGCCTCCGGCGGTTTTCAGGAAGTGCCAAATTCACACAAAGCCCACCGCCCACTGTGGTCTCCCGATAGCACGACGCTCTCGTTCGAGCGTTCCGATCATTTCGACCCCCGTTCCCATCCGGGCAGTTGCGGTAGCGTAATGCTGGTGCGGCGAGACGATCTTACTCTGATGCGACTGGGCGGTTGTGGGGTCAACACTTCTACGATAATGCACCCTGCTGACGTACTGTTCTGTCAACTCGAAGACGAGTCTATCCCCGCCACCGCCGACTGTGGGTTGGCACGTTCCCGGTCAAGCCGGTGGAAAGGTTTCGATCTTCGCGGCGGCGACGTTACGCCAACAAATCAACGATGAGTGACTGACATTTAAAGGCAAACGAAATGGACCCGTTCATGACACAATTGGAACACGCGGCAGGCTTAACGTTCGCCGTCTCGGACGTGAAGCGGGCGACGCGCCCGCTCCCGGAAGTAGTCTACGCCGACGGACTCGCCGCGACCCTCGGGCAGGACGGCGGGGCGGGCGCGTTAGAGGCATATTCGCGTCACACGAAGCCGCTCGTTTTGCCGGGGAGGGAACCGGCGCACGCCTTCCTTTACGCCGTCAATCTCGCCTACGACGAACACCGACCGCTCGTTCTGTCGCCCGACATGATCTGGCTTCTGATCGCGCAAGGCGTCGCGCAGCATATCAACGCGAGCACGGAGGCACTGCGCAGTCGCTTCGTCGCGCACACGGGCAAGGCGAAAATCACGGTCCGGCGGGACGAGTTCGTGCGCGGCTTCGCGGGCAACGATTGGGAGAACGTGTTCGCGGAGTTTTCCGACCAGATCCGGGCACACGTCGGCGGACGCGGACACGGGCTTGTCGTCCGCTCGTTCTCGACCACCGACATCGTGGCACGGGCGGCGTTAGAGGTAACTCTGATGGACGCCTTCCGCAATTATTTTGACTACGACGTGGTCTCGTTTTGTGGCATCCCCGAAATCACTCTGGAGGGTACGACGGAGGACTGGCGTTCCGTCCGCGATGGGGCAGCGGCACTCGCCGAATACGATTTGCACTGGTGGACACGGCATCTGCTCCCCATACTCGACCGGTTCGTCGCCGCGAGCGAGGGGGATTTGGACCGGTCGTTCTGGCGGAATTTCTACAAAGTTGACGACGAGAGCGGGGGACCGTACATCAACGGGCATG
This sequence comes from Armatimonadota bacterium, assembly GCA_043763605.1. GTDB lineage: Bacteria > Armatimonadota > Armatimonadia > Armatimonadales > Armatimonadaceae > JACMIU01. The sequence goes on from JAYULM010000502.1 coordinate 2,129, forward strand.
TCGTCAACCTGTTTCCGTATCTCGCCCCCGCCCCGCCCAGTCCTATTGCCGCGCGGGAGCGGGTGCATCGGCTTCAAGAGCGTTTCCAACTTTCTCGGGATGAGGCACGGGCACGTTACAACGGGGCGATGGACGGACGTGGCAAACCGTCGCGCAATCGGCACCTGGGCTGGGAGCCATCCGAGTCGGAGGACGCCGGGTTTACCGGGATTACCTCGGGCTTCCTGCCGCCCGCACTCTCGGTCGCCCCATTTACCTGGAATTACTGGGACGAAAAATTGCCGATGGAGTTCGTGGCGGGGTTCGTCGGGGTGGCGCAAAACGCTGAGACGCTGGCACTGCGCCCGGAGATCCGGCTGGGCGGTTCGCGAACGTCGGGAGGACGATACCGGACAGCACGACTGAGACACCGGGGGACTATAACAATCTTCCACTCCCCGTCCCTCACCCCTGGGCACCCTCTGGGTACCCCTCTCCCTTCGGAGGGAGAGGGGTACCCAGAGGGTGCCCAGGGGTGAGGGGACAAGTGCGACCCCCGCCTACTGCCCCGCCGCCGCCTCTGGTTGCTCTCCCTCGGGAGTTTCCGTGACGCGCGGCTCCGCCGACCCGGCATTCACGATGGCTCCGCGCGGTACCCCGACGATCCGGATGTTATCCAGGTGCTTGAAGCGCACGAGACGCGGCGTCAGCGATGCGGCGCGGATGCGGGCGGCTTTCGCCTCCGATTCCGCTTTGGAAACCTTGCGGGCGTTCGTGATCGCGGCTAATTGCTGGTTCAGCGTCGATAAGCGCAGGTTTTGCTCCGCGACGAGGTGTGTCCGCAGGGTATTCTTGGTGTTCTCGTCGGGCCAGATCGCGCGGATGCGTACCTCGTCGATCACAATCGAATCGCCGTTCAGCACCTTGTTCAACTCCGCGCGGGCGTCTGCCGCCGCGCGGTTCTTGCCGTCGCCGGTCATCGCGTCTACCGTACTCATCTTGCCGAACGCGTTCGAGACATATTTGCGGAACAGGGGGCGCAACTGGTTCTCCTCGAACGCGTCGAAGCCCCTCCCCTGAAACTGCGACCGGTATTTAGCGTAAAGGGTCTTCAAATCCTCCGGGCGCGCCGGGTCGAACGCTAAATGATATGTCACCGACGTGTCGATGTTCAAAACATTGGTCGATGCCGTGTTTACGCGGACGCTGTCATCGCCGGAGCGCGCACCCTCGCCGCTGCTGCGTACCATCGTGTAGGTGCGCTTGTGCGTCGGGATCTCCACCATCTCATACCCCGACGCCGGGGGAAGGGGGTTGAACCCGGCACTCCGGATGTTGCCGTCCACCTTGCCGGAGTAGTGATTTACGACCAGACCAACGTTGCCGGTCTTGACCACGGTACCACATCCGGTCAGCGCGAAAAGGGAGCAAACAATAGCGAGCGCGGTTGCCGCGCCGCGAAGCGTGATCGGATTTTTCATTTTTGTATCATCCCCATGATCTGGTCGGACGGTAGGTAGATCGTGTCCACCTGCTGGAGCATCTTGTCCTGAATATACAGGTCGGTCAGCGCGGAGTCCTGGGCGCGGTTGATACGCGCTTCCGCCGTCGCCTCGTCAATCGCCGTCTTATTGTCGATTGTCTGTTGCTCCAAAGTCAATTTGGCGTTCTCGATGTCCTGCATTTTCGCGGTGGTCGCCGAAAGCAGTTCCTTAGCTTGCGCGTCCGGCTCCACGGCGCGGATCAGCAGGTTACGAAACTCGATCCCGCGCGGTCCCCACTCCTTCTGCAACATGGCGAGTGCCCGGATCTCTGCTTTCGTCTTGCCGTCCGTGGTCATCGCGGCGGCGGTATCCAGATCGCCCATCGCGTAGTTCACCGCCTCCTGGATCGCGGGGCGGATGTTCACCCGCTCGAACTCCTCCAGATCGGCAAACGTGTCCTGATAGTCCTGATACAGCGCGGGGGATTTATCGCCCCGGACACTGTACTGCACGGTGACATCCGCCGTGAGCATGTTCGACGACGTGTTGACATCGATGGGATGGTCGCCCTCGAAACTGAGCGTCCGTTGCATCGTCGGCACCTCGATCACGGTCTCCCACATGCCCTGCCAGTGGACGCCGGACGGCATCAGCGCGTCCTGTGTCTTGCCGCGATAGTTGTCGATGCGCAAGCCGACGTTGCCGGGGGCGATATACGTCGGTCCGGGCATATGCCCGCCGCGTGCCAGCGAGATCATGAGGAAGCCGACGACGAGCACGATACTCGCGCCGCCGATCCCGAGACAACCCGTCTTTGAGAATTTCATCGTATTTTCTTTCTTTGTTGGAGAATTTCCGCCGGTCTTGTTGCTGAGTCGCGTACTCCGGCGGGCAGATCCTCGGGTGATACACCGCCCCTTTCTATGGGTGAGTCGGGGAGGGGAGAGGCTTGCGCGGCGACGGCGGGATCGTCGCTCGCGCGCGCCGGGATGACAAAAGCGCGCACGTGGCAACCGGGACAGCCGGTCGAGGGCAACGGTCCCACGAACTTTTCCCGGCAGGCGACACAGTAGAGCCGCTCGCCCGGCGTAGAAAGCCACCGCTCGAAATCGGCGTTGCGCTGGCGCGCCTCACGGACGGTGCGGTCCTGATTCAGGACCGCCCGGAAGAACAACGCCCAGACCGAAAGGGCGATCATGCCGAGAAGCAAAATGCCCGGAAGAATGAATATCATTGTCGTCTATTGTTCTGACACGTGATGCCGCCCGTTGGTGGCAAACGTTGTTCACGAAACCGCCCACGTACGACAAGCGAACCGGGATCGCCTCCTCGCGTCCCCAGCAATAGGGAATGAAGCCATGAGGCTAATGGAGGGGACATCGGATAATCTAGAGCGTGGGGCGGTGACTTACAATTCGTCGGAGGGGAGATTTTTTTTCGCGTGGCGCGCATTATACGCGGCGACTTCAGCAAGCAAGCCAGGCGTTGGTGGTTCGGCAGGGCTGTTAATCGCCTTCATGAACGCGGCAAAGTCCCGTTCGGATAAGACGATGCGTTCGTGACGGGCGAGCACTTCCTCGGCGCGTAAGGCTATCGCTTCTTCAACAAAGCGGGAGATGGTCTTCCCCAAAACGAGTGCTGCCTGTTCAGCGCGGCTTTTTGTGATAGGACTGACGCGGCAACTGAGCCGAACACTGGCGGTTCTGGTTTTGACTCTCGTAACAGTTCTACGCAAGACGCTCTCCGTTTTCGTGGCGATGTTAATTTTCAGTATACGCTAAATCCGGAGGGTGTCAATATGATGCTCAGGAAGCAGTGAACCAGACGGTCCACAAAAATAAAATACCCATGTGCCGTAACGAATCGGTCGGCTTGCCGTCTTACAGGTATCATCTCCCGCTCCCGTCTGCCGAAAGGATACCGACCCTGTTCTCCCTGACCGAATTCCGAAGGTCGCGATTTCGCCTGCTCCCTGCCGTATTAGGAACGCTGTTGACCTTTCCCGCCCTTTCCCGGGCGCAGGATGGTTCCGCGCCGCCCGCCGCCGCACCCCCGGCGGCGACGCCCGCTTCGCCCCTGCCGGAGCGGGGTACCTATCGCATCACCGGTGACAAAGCCAAACTGACGATCTTCGCCGTCTCCGTCGATGCCCCGGAGTTGTTCACGGCTATCGCGTCCAGGACAGACCTACCGCTACTGGTGGACGATTCGGTTTCGCGCCGCATTACGATCAATCTCAAGGATCGACCGGCACGGGAGGCGATCACCGACATCTGTTCGGCGTACGGGCTTTCGGTTGCCGACGTGGATGGGATCACGATGATCAGCGAGGGGATTCCGCGCTCGCCGTCGTCGTATCTGCTGTCCGACATCGCCTCGATCCCGACCAAGTACGTCATCGCCGCCAACGCCCGCAACCTGCTTCCCGTTTTCCTGCAAGATTATGTGAAGGTGAACGCGGAGCAGAACGCCGTGGTCCTTTCCGCCCCCAGCGAAGTGCTGGCGAAGTTCCGCGAAGACATCGCGCAGTTCGACATTCCGGCGTCTCAGATCGTACTGGATTTACTCCTCGTGGAACTGACCGACACGTCGCTGGATGCTTTCGGCGTGTCGTCCAGCTATCTGAACGCGGGACAGGGTCCGGCGGTAGACGCGTTCAACGGCACGATTCGGTATCTGGGATTTTCCGCGACCTCGAAACAGTTCACCGCGAACCTGACCGCGCTGATCCAGAAAGGCAAGGCGCGTGTGCGCGCCAACCCGCGCATCGCGACCGTATCGGGGCGTTCGGCGAGCATCTTCGTCGGCTTGCAACGCTATATCGCGACTCCAATTGAGTCGAACAGCGGCGGCTCCAGCAACAATATCGCGGCGGGTGTGCGCCTGAATATCATCCCGTATACCGGCGGCAAGGGGCAGATTCTCGTCAAGGTGACTACCGAGGTGTCCACGCTGTCGGCACTCGACCCGATCACGAAACTGCCGGAAAAAAGTAGCCGTACGGCGGACACCACGGTACGGACCGGGGACGGGCAGACCATCGTGATCGGCGGACTGACACAGCAGGAGTCGCGTAGCGTCCGCACCAAGACGCCATTCTTCGGCGACATTCCGTTCCTCGGTCCGCTGTTTTTCCAGAGCCGCAATATCCAGACCACGGAAACCGAACTGGCTTTGTTCATCACGCCGCGCATTCTCTCGAACGGCGGGCACCTGCCGGAAATGGAGGAGCGGATGCTCAAGGACCGCTTCCTGAACTCGGACCTGACGAAACCGGCACCCCCGGCACCGCCCGCCGCCAATCCGCCGTTCCCGGAGTCGCTCAAACTTCCCAAGCCGGGCGCGTCGCCCGCTCCCGCCCCCGTGCCAGCACCGGGGGCGAAACCGTAATGCGGCGTTTGGCGTATCCCGTTGTGTTCTATCTGCTGGCACTTCTCGGATTCGTATCGCGCGCGTCGGCACAACTGACGCAGTCGTTCTACAACATCACGGCTATCGAGACCAAAGTGTTGCCGAACGCGGTACGCATCACGATCCAGACCGACGGCGACGTGAAATTAGGAGTGGACTACAAGGAGTTTCTGGATTTCGAGGTAGACGTTCCGCTCGCGAAACGGGTGTTCCGTCTGCGTTTCGCCGGGGCGCGTCAGAAGATCCCGGCGTTCACCGAGATCGCTGCCTACCCGGTCGATTCCGCCGTGGTACTTTTGAGCCGCGACCCGTTCGCGTTCCCGTTTTTCGAGGACGGCGACGACCCGACACAGGATGGCTCGGGGACGCCGGGCGTGGACCTGGAGATACGCTTCTATGTTCCGATTCAGGTGTCCTATTTCACGTTCCGCTTCGACGGATACGAGGGCTGGAACTTCTCCAACCCGGTGGTCCTTAAACCGCGCGAAGCGAGTATCGTGGTCGCGCCCGACCACCGCTCGGTCGTGATTACCGTGATCACCGACCGCGCCGAGCAGTACCGGAACCCGGAACGGATGCGCCGCTCCCCGCCGGAAAACTGGAAGCGAAACCTGCGCGTGACCGGCGACGAAAAACGGGTCTCGGTGGAAGCGTTACACGCGACGCTCGACGAAACATTGACCGAAATCGCCCGCGTTTCCGGGCTTTCCCTGCAAGCCCAGCCGGACGCGGCGGAAACGGACATCAACGTATTTTTGCCGGATCGCCCGCTGGAGGAAAATCTCCGCAAACTGACGGGGGGACTCGGATTGACCCTGACCGCGCGACTTCCCGAGCAGGGCGGCGGCTTTCTCGTCGGGCGATTCGGAACCACCCTGCCGTCCGAGCGGCTCCCGCTCGCGAACCTTTCCGCCGACGCCGCACGCCTCCTGTTCCCGGACTTCCTGCTCCCGTATCTGCGCGTGGACGCCGAGCGGAACGCCCTGATCGCGACCGGGTCGCCCAATCTGCTGGCGCGACTCCGCCGCGACGTTGCCGCGCTCGACCGCCCCCCGGTGCAGGTGCGGGTAGAAGCGCAGGCGTACGAATTGAGTTACCCCGAGGAAGCCGCGTACATACTGCGCGGGACAGTAAACGGCGGGCGCGTCGGTTTCGACAGCGACGCGGGGCAAGTCACCGTCGCGCTACAGGAAGGGCAGAAAGAAACGTTGCAGGTGCGGCTCGACGCCCTGATCGCGAAAGGGCGGGCGCGTCTCGTGGCTCGCCCGTATCTGACCGTGATGTCTGGGAAGCGGGGCACGCTGTTTTTCGGGCAGACGCGTTTTCTGTCCGTTCTGAGGAACAACTATGGCGGGCAGACAGTGGAGATTATCCCGCTCCCAATCGGGACCACGCTGGCGGTCACGCCGACGACTGCGGGCGGCGAGAACGACATCCTGCTCGATCTGCATCCGCGTTTCTCGACCGTGGACGCCATCGAAGCCGGGACCGGACTACCGACTGTCGGTATCCGGGAGGTCAACGCGTTCTTGCGGGTGCGCCCGGGCGACACGGTGCTGGTAGGCGGGCTGAACACCAGGACGGAAAGCCGCTCCCGCAATACCCCGGCGTTTTTCCGAAATATCCCGTTGCTCAAAGATCTATTTTCGTCGCGCCGCCGCACCGCGACCGACGTTTCCCTGTTGATACTTGTTACCGCCCGCTCGCTCCCGCCGGGAGCAGCGACCGACTCGGTCTCTGCCGCCCCGGACGCCGGGATTCAGAAAGAAGCCACTCATTGAAACCTTTTCGGATAGCCGCGCTCGTTCTCATCGCCTGCTTTCTGTCGCTGACGCCGGGAGCGTTCGCGCAGGACGGCGGGAACAGCGGCGGGTCGCCCGGAGCAGCCGGGTCCTATACAACGATCACCGGCGTCAAAGTGACGCCGCTTTCCAACGGTGTGCAGATCATTGTCACCTCCGACGGCGTGCTCGATTATGTCCGGCGCGGCGGTGACAATGGGAAAAACCTGAGCATTTCGTTCCCCACCGCGCGCAACGGCGTCGGCAAAAACTTTTTCAACGTCAACCGTTACCCGGTGTCGCACCTTTCCCTGACCACACCACAGGGGGCGTTCAACGGCGTCGGGCTGAACCTTGCGATCTACAACTTCACGGCGGCGAGCTCGCGCGTCTCGTCCACGCAGGATAAGCAGGGGGTGCTGATCACGGTCCTGTCCACGCGCACCGTGGAGCGACGGCGCGATGGTGCCGAGACAGGAGTAGCGAAAGCGGCTTCCGAAAAGCCGGACACCTCCACCCAAGTTACCTATGCTGACGGGCGCGTATCCGTACGCGCAGTGAAAGCCGATATTCACGCGCTGATCGGGCTGATTGCCGAGAAAACGGGGATCACCGGGGCGGTCGATGATGCAGTAGACCGGAAAGTGACCGTGAACCTGCGAAATGTCGCGCCGGAAATCGCCGTTCAAAGTATCGCGACCGCGAACGGACTCGCGCTTTCCCGCCTCGGTGCGTTGTTCGTGATCAGCGAAGGCGTTCCGACCGACCTTGCCACGTACCGCGTTTCCCCCACCGAGTCGTACCGGATGCAGAACACGAAGGCGGATACCGCGTCCGGGTTGCTCCCGAACTTCCTGTACGCCTACGTGAAAGTGAACGCCGAACAGAATGCCGTCGTCGTTTCGGCACCGTCCCAGATGCTCGCCAAGATCGGGCAGGATTTGAACAAAGTCGATCTGCCGTCGCCGCAGATCATGATCGAAGCCATTGCCGTGGAATTCACCGACAACGTCGACCGCGACCTGGGAATACTACTCGACAACACGCGGAGTACGCTGATTGCCGGACTTGATACCGGCATCGGCTCATTCACGTATAACACGGTCGGCGTACTGCCCAAAAATTTCGCGCTCACGCTCCGCGCGCTGGAAAGGACGGGGAAAGCGCGCGTCCGGGCGCGCCCGCAACTCGCGGTCGTCAACGGCAACTCGGCGAACATTTTCATCGGTCAGCAACGCTTCATCCAGACGCAGACCAACAACTTCGGGCAGACGCAAACTCGAATCCAGCCGGTGGATGTCGGCGTGAAGTTGGCGGTGACGCCGCTGACCGGCGGCAACGGTGAAGTGACGACGACCATCGCGCCCGAAGTCTCGAACATCACGGAGCAGGATCAACTGACGGGGTTGCCGGTGCTTTCGACGCGCAACGCGAACACTACCGTCCGTGTGCGCGACGGCGAAACCATCGTGATCGGCGGGTTGACCCTGAATCAGGAGCAGGTAACGGACCGCCGCATCCCGTACCTGTCCGATATTCCGTTGCTTGGAAATCTGTTCCGGTCGCAAAGCAAAAGCCGCGTCCAGACGGAACTGGTGGTTTTCGTGACGCCGCACATCATGCCCACGGTCTCCCCGGAACCGGGTGCTGTCGCGCCCGGTGTTGTCGTTCCGCCCACCGTGGTGCCGCCGTAGGTTTGTGGAGTTGGGTCGGGCGTTTGATCGGTGGAGTGATCGGACGGTGAACCGTTCCGCTATGCGCCTTCGGCGGGAACCCTGCGGGTTTTGGGAAGCGTTTCGCCCGCCGGTAATCGTCTCCCCGCTCGCAGAGCGTCCGCCGAAGGCGCATAGCGGAACGGTTCACCGTCCGACCAAACCACGAGCTCGCCAATCTTACTTGAACGACGGCAAAATAATCCCGCGCATGATGATCTTCTGCGCGAACATGAACACGATCAGGGTCGGGAGTGCCGCGAGAGTAAGTGCCGCCATGATCACATACTGCGGCGCGGACGCTTGCAGATCGTACAGCCAGACCATCAGCGTCCACATTTTGGGGTCCTGACAAACCACCATCGCGAACAGGAACGCGCCGTAGGACGCCGTGAAGGCGTTCAGCGCGATCACCGAGAAGATCGGGAGCGACAGCGGGACCGTGATCGTGCGGAACATGCCGACCTCGGTCGCGCCGTCCAGAATCGCGGCTTCATATAACTCCTTCGGCAGGGAGTCGAAGAACCCTTTGAGCAGAAAGATCGAGAAGCCGTTCGCGAGTCCGGGTAACACCAACGCCCAGAACGTGTTGAGCAGGTGCAGGTCACGGAGCAGGAGGAAGTTCGGGATCATCGCCACTTCCGCCGGGAATGCCATCGTCGCCAGCAGGAACAGCAACACCTGATACGCATAGGGGAGCGGGTAGCGCGAAAGGGCGTACGCGCAAAGCGGGTTGACGATCACGGCGGAAAGGATCGCGAGCACGCAGAAGATGACCGTGTTCGGGACCGCGTTGCCATGCAGGAAAATGTACCCGGCGACCGTGCGGAAGTTGCGAGTCGCGTAATCCTGCCGGAGTTCCGATTTATGTGCCTGCACGTACTGCTGATCAATATGCGCTTGCGGTGGCAATACTTGCGTTCCTCCCTCGCCGAAGGGATCACGATGCATATCCCTCAGCGAGGTTACGGCGAGCGTTTCGGTGCCAGCATGCCAACGCCACTTGTTTTCCGGTGTTTCCGCAGTGAGAGAGTCCGTCGGCGCGTCAACGCTCAGGAAAGCAGTCCAGTCGGATTTTGCAGTTGGGTCCGTCGGGATGGTACTCGGAAGCAAGGCTGTAGAAGCCCCCGCCCGTTTTCTTCCCGCCATGAATTTCCGCCACGCCCGTTGCCCTGAACTACTCGGTTCTTCCTCAGTGGTATGGAAGATCAGGACTTTATCAACGCCAACCATACGGAGCGGAAGTTTTGTCCGCACGAACGTTTCCCAATCAGTGCGCTGTTTCGTCTGCTGGGGCGCGAAATAGGGAAGCGACACAGCCGACCAATCCGAGAATCGTGTTTTCCATGCGGCGTTCAACGCCGCGAGGTCTTCCTCGTAAACCTCTTGCCGGAGCCAAGTCCGATACATGGGATCGGCGAGCATGGGGACGAAAAAGTGATCCGGGAGCGTTTCGCGGAATAAATACCAGTCGCGCACCTTCGGCTTCGCGACATCCGGCACCCAGTCCCGCAAGGCAGTGCGCTCGAACGGCGGCGCGACGGTGTCGAACGACACACTTTCTTCCGTATACGACTCGTTCATCGCGCGAATATCGTCTCTGAACTTCACGCGTAACCAGTCACGGTATTTCAGTAGCAATAAACTCGGCGCGGCATCATGTTCGGCGAACCCGACCTTCTTATCCGACGCCGGGAGCGTCTTTACAAAGCCCGACCACGAAGCGGCGGCGGCGGAAAGGCCGGAAGACGAATCCTTCGGCGGGGCGACACTGACCGGTTTGTCAAAACTGCTGTTATACGCGGCGTTGATGTCGTCCAGATTGTTAGCGTATTTATCTTCGGCGTACTTGTTGAACAGTGCGGCGTCGTCGTACAGGTAGCGAGGCACCAACGCGCCCGGGGTGAAGTCGTTGTAATCGTTCTGCGACTTCATGCCCGTCCCGACCATGAGCAGGAACGGGTACACGGTCGTAATCGCGCCCAGAATCAGTACCGCGTAAATAGCGGCGATCCCCAAGCGAGTCTTCGGCGATTTGCTACCGATACGGGCAATGTGAGGCATTTAGTTAGTGGTTGGTGACCAGTGGTCAGTGGTCAGAATAGGATTCGCTGTATCGGAATATCCCCATTAGATCGGTCACTGACCACTGACCACTGGTCACTAACCACTAATCGATCACTTCTTCTTACTGCTTCGCTCGGCGAGGAAGGCGGCTTCCTTTGCTTCGAGGTCTTTTGCGGAAAGGCGTTTTGCGGCACCTTCCTGATCCGGTTGCACGTCTTTAAGCGCGACTAAAATCGTGTACTGGAGCGGGAAGTTTTTTTCCTTTTCGGAAAGCCCGCCGCGCGCAGTTTCGGACAGGCGGTCGGCATATTTCTTGCGCTCCGCTACTTCGTTCTCGATGTGACGGGTTCGGATTGTGTCCGGGAGCGAGTCGCGGTCGACTAAAACGCTGGCTTCTTCGCCGTATAGTTTCAAGATGCTGCCGCGCAGGTTGCCGAAGTGCGGGTAATAGAGTCCGCTTTTCGTGTCGGCGGGGATAGTTTCGCGGGCGATGATGGAGACGCTATCGCCTGCCTGGTAAGTATGTGCCATGAGATTGCTGGTTTCGCTTTTTTCGGAGGGAGTATATACCGTATATTGTACAGCAACGGGGGAGGGGCGGCAAACGGGGTTATCGCGTCGTTTTCGTCGTCGTTGTTCGGGGGATTGGAATCCCCCGTCGTTGCTTCAAGCCGCAGACGCCGCCGCGACATGAAGCGGCAGCCGCACGGAGAACCGCGTATCGCCCGGTTCGGAAGTCACGCGAATATCGCCTTTGTGCTGACCGACCACGATGCGCCGACTGATTTCCAAGCCCAAGCCAGTCCCCGAGCCGACGCTTTTCGTAGTGAAAAACGGCTCGAAGATGCGGTCCCGAATATCCTCCGGGATGCCGACCCCGTTATCCTGTATTTCGATGAGTACCCGGTCAACGTCGGGTGCGGTGCGCACCACGATCTTCCCACCGTCGCTCACGGCGTCAATCGCGTTGTCCAGTAAATTCGTCCAAACCTGGTTGAGCGAACTGCCGTATACGTCCAACCGGGGAAGGTCGCGGTCATATACCCGCTCGACGGTGATGTTCTTTTTGCGGATTTTGTGACCGAGCATCGTCAGCGTGCTCTCCAAGCCGTTGTGAATGTCCGCCTCCTGCACGGAACCTTGATCCATGTACGAATAGGCTTTCACGGACTGTACCAACTCCGAAATACGGCTCGCGCTTTGTTCGATCTGCCCCGCCAACGCGGACGCGTCCAGGGTCGCACTCAGCCAGTGTAGCACGTCGCCCAGCGCGTTCGCTGGAAGGTTCGTCGCCATCGCACTCAGTTCCGTGACATCCAAGCCCGCCTGCACCAGCGTCGGGGCGATCTTCCACGCGTCGGCAACGTCGCGCTCCTCCAGCCACTCGGTCAATTCTTCCTCGCGGTCGCTCTGCGCCAGCGCGTCCAGCGGTTGCGCCGATACCATCCGCCCCGCGAGTTCGGTTCCCAAGCGTGCGAGGTACGCCTGCGCATCCGCAGATAGGCACAGGTCGCCCATCTTCATCGACAGCGATTCCAAGGTCCGCAACACGTCGCGGAGCGAACCGGCGGCACGTTGCGCGGCGGCGGCGGGGTTATTCAGTTCGTGCGCCAGACCCGCCGCCATCGTGCCGAGCGACATCAGTTTCGCGTGTTGCTGGTTCGCCTCCGAAAGGTTGCCGAAACGCTCCGCTACGGTCGTCACCAGCCCGCGCAGTATCATAGGGAACCGCGTCAGCATCCGCCAGAACGCATCTGGGTCCAGTTCGAGCAGATGAATAGTCTCGGTGACACGACCCGTTACCGGGCTCGGCTTGTCCAGCAGGAGCAACTCGTGCCCCCAGAACGTGTTGGCGTCGTGGCTGAGTACGAACACTTCCTCCGCGCCAATCGTGGTCATCCAGTCGCTTCGCCCGGAAAACTGGATGCCGAACTTGCTCGGCCGATCGCCTTGCTGCGAGATGTACTCCCCGATTTCCAGCCACTTTTCCTGCCCCTGTGCGGCGAGCCATTCCCGCTCCGCGTCCGGCAGACCGGAGAAGAGGGGAACCTGGCGAAGGGATTCGATTATGGGTATCTTTTCCATGTTTATCCTGTGCGGACGCTAAAGGGTTCCGCTGGAAGCCTTCGGCTGTAGACGCTTCGCGTCAGGGAGTCGGGCGGTTGCTGCGCAAGCCAGACACTTCCGGTGACGCGAAGCGTCTACAGCCGAAGGCTTCCAGCGGAACCCTTCAGCGTCCGAAAACTGCCGATCTATACCTTGCTCAAATACTGGTGGATCGCTGATACCGCGACGCCGCCTTCGCCGACGCCCGATGCGATGCGTTTGACCGAGCCGCGCCGCACGTCACCCGCGACGAAGATACCCGGAACGCTCGATTCCAGCAGGTACGGGTCGCGTTCCAGGGGCCAGCCCGCAGGTCGGCCCGTCTTTTCGTCGCGCGGCAACTCCGCCCCCGTCAGCAGGAATCCCTGTTCGTCGCGGGCGATGACGCCTTCCAGCCATTCGGTGTGCGGTGTCGCGCCGATCAGGATGAACAGCGACGACGCCGTGACGGTTTCGCGGGTACTGGTCTCGCTGTTTTCCAGCACGATACATTCGAGCCGCGTTTCGCCCTCTGCCGCGACAACGTTCGTTTTCAGGCGCACTTCGATGTTCGAGGTCCGTTCGATCTGATCCACGAGGTAATCACTCATACCTTTGCGTAGCGAATCGCCGCGCACCAGCATCGTCACTTTGCCCGCGAAGCGCGACAGGTACATCGCCGCCTGACCCGCCGAGTTCGCCCCGCCGATCACGTACACGTCTTCGTCACGGCACGACAACGCTTCCGTGACCGCCGCGCCGTAATACACGCCCGCGCCGGTCAGATGGTCCAGCCCTGGAATGTTCAGCCGCCGCCACGCAACCCCGGTGGCGATCAGGAGAGCGTGGCAGGAGATTTCGCCACCGCTGGCAAGCGTCAGAATCCGGTACCGGTCCTCGACGCGCACTTTGACCACTTCCTGCGGCGCGAGAATCTCCGCGCCGAGCCGTTTCGCCTGATCCACCGCGCGCCGCGCCAGATCGTTCCCCGACAGCCCGGACGGAAAACCGAGGTAGTTCTCGATGCGGCTCGATGTCCCTGCCTGACCGCCCGGTGCCTCGCGCTCGATCATCACCGTGGACAGCCCCTCGGACGCGCCGTAGACCGCCGCCGCCAGCCCCGCCGGTCCCGCCCCGACGACAACGAGGTCGTAGAACGGCAGTTTCGCCTGCGTCGTCAGCCCGACCTTTTCCGCGATTTGCGCGTTCGTCGGCTCCGACAGGTTGGTACCGTCAGGAAACAGCACTACCGGCAAGTGATCCGCGCCGTCGCCGAGCGACCCGACCAGGCGGCGCACTTCGGCGTCGGTGGTTTTCGCTTCGATGTCGAGCCACTGATAGGGCACCTGATTCCGCGCGAGGAAATCCTTGACGGCGTGCGACTCCGGCGACCAGCGGTTGCCGAGCACACGAATCCCTTCCCACGGCGGGCGAAACGACGCCGACCAGTCCGCGAGCAGATCATCTAAAACCGGATATAGCCGCTCCTCGGGTGGGTCCCATGGCTTGAGCAGATAATGGTCCACGCTCACGTCGTTGATCGCGCGGATGGCGGCGTCGGTGTCGGCGTAAGCGGTCAGGAGCACCCGCTTGGCGGCGGGGAACAACGCCTTCGCTCCTTCCAGAAACGTCACGCCGTCCATTACCGGCATGCGATGGTCCGACAAAAGCAGTGCCACGGTACTCCCGCGCTCCTGTAACTGCTTCAATACGTCGAGTGCCGCCTCTCCCGATTCGGCGCGCATCACGCGGTACCGGTCGCCGTACTGTTGGCGCAGGTCTCGCTCCACGGCGCGCAATACTTCCGGGTCGTCGTCAATGGTGAGGAGTACGGGTTTTGCCATAGGGAGTTCCTTTTCTATATTTCGCAGTTTGTTTCGGGCGTTTGAACGGACCCTAAAGGGTTCCGCTGGAAGCCTTCGGCTGTAGACGCTTCGCGTCACCGAGGGCGGACAATTCGTGCGCCCATCTGACGATTTCTCGACGCGAAGCGTCTACAGCCGAAGGCTTCCAGCGGAACCCTTTAGGGTCCGTTCAAACGCCCGAAACAACAAGCCGAACTATCCGCTAAGCGGCGACGTAACCGCCGTCACGCAACAACTCCGCGAGCGTTAGCGGGGGCGGGTTGACTGAGATCGTCCCGTTCAGATCGAGCGTCGGCAGGATCGCCCGTCCGTTGTTCCAACCGGCGATCTTCTGTTCGTCGGCGGGGCTGGCATCCACATCCACATAGTGATAATCGACTCCGGCTTCGTCGAGTAGATGGCGGGTGCGCTTCGTATCCCCGCACCAATCCGTCCCGTAAACCGTCAGCGGCGTCTTTGTCTGGGTATCCATAGTGGAACAACCCTTCCTTCCGAAAGTAGTTCCATAGCGTACCCCGATCCGCGCTTTTCTACGGTGTGCCCGTCATTGCGCATGCCGCGTTCGCGGCGAAGACGCGTTTCGCCAGCGCGTTTACGTCGGCGGCGGTGATCGCGTCGATTTGCGCGTCGTAGTCCGACTCGAACGCCGCCCCGAGACCCATCACCTGTGCGTACCCGAGCGCGGAAGCCCGGTCCGTCAGGCGTTGCCGTTCTCGCCGATGCTTGCCCTTCAGAAACGATTTTGCCCGTGACAGTTCCTCCTCCGTGACCGGGGTGTTCCCATTCGCGAAGGCGCGGAGCGTGGCGACGACGGCGTCCTGCGCGACCGGCGACGGCGGGATTACGCCGGACACCGACGCGACCCACAGGCTTTGATTACGCCCCGCTTCGATGCGTGATGTGATGTCGTACCCGATGGGAGGCGTGTCGCCGCCGGGGTGGTCGCGCAGGGCGAACAGGCGGCAGGCTTTCCCGCCGCCGACGACCGCGTCCAGGACATGAAGCGTCGCGGTCGTTTTCGCGCCCTCAATCGTTCCCGGCGCGACGAAACCGATGAGGGAGTAGCGGCTCGGCGCGGCGCGGCGCAGGTCGAGCGGTTTCAAGCCCTCGGGAATGGCGTCTGTCGGAAGTTCCGGCTGCTTGCCAATCGCCTTTCCGGTGTTTAGCAACCCCTGCCAGTCGCCCGCCGCGAGTGCGGAGCGGATCAGGGTTTCCGCGTCGTCGGCTTGGATGTTTCCGGCAACCACGAACACGGCGCGCCCGGCGTCCGCGCCGACGGTCCGTGCGTAAAAGCGGCGCAGGTTCGCCGGGGTCGCTTTCGCCAGGCTATCCGGGTCGCTTAACGGGTCGCGCCCGGCCGACGACGCGACGAAGACACGCCCGCGCAACCGGTGAACCGCCTCGGAGAGCAATCCGTCCGTGCGCACGGAACGCTCCCGCTCGATCTCGCGTTTGGCATTCTCGATCACGCCCGGCGCGAAAAGCGGCGCGGCGACGATGTTCTGGAGCAGGGTTTGTGCGGCGATCACCCGCTCCGCCGTTCCGCTGATCGTCCACAGTTCGATGTAGTCGCCCGTGTTCCACACTGCGAGTGCGCCGAACTTCCCGATGTCGCGGGAAAGCAGCCATGCCGAGCGGTTTGCGCCGCCACCCGCCCATGTTCGCGCCAGCAACGCCGACAAGCCGTTCTCGCCGCTCGCGTTCTCATCCGCGACGCCGACGCGGAAGAACGCCTCGATCACCACGTTCGACTCGTCCGGCTCCCGCGAAACGATCAGGGTCGCCCCGCCGGGCAGTTCGCGTACGGTTGTGCTTTGTGCGCCAGCCGTTGAAGCGAGAATCAGAAACAGCGCGGCGAACGCCAAAAATCGCTTCATTGGACCGCCTCCGCATCGGGCGCGGCGGGCGCACTCGCCGCCCCGCCAATCGCCGCCAATCCGATCACCGCGACACTGCGTTTCGCGGGCACGACATAGGAATCCAGCAACCGTGCTAAATCGGCGACCGTCACCGCCGCGACCCGCTCCCGGTATTTGTCAGCGTAGCCGTCCGGGGCGTTCAACATGTCCAGATACGCCAGATATTTCGCCTCGCCCTCCACGGTTTCCCGCTGGGATCGCTCATCGCCGATTGCGCCCGACTTCGCCACTTCCAACAGATCATCGAGTCCTGCATCGTTGCCGGTAGCACACCGCGCTTTCAGATTCGCCAACTCCTCGACGATCACGTCCTCGATTCGCCCGATGCTTCGCTTCGCGCCGGTCGCGTGTAGCACGAACAGGGCGCGGTCGGTCTGCGGCTGATACTCCGCCTGTACCGAAATCGCGTCCAGTGTTTTGTCGCCCGTTAGTCGTTCGCCGAGGATACCGCCCGAGCCGCGCCCCAGCATCACCGCCAGCACATCACACGCCGCCGCATCGCCCGGCGCGGTCTGCAAGCGCGGGGCAGGAAAACCGAGATACACCGTGGCGAGTTTACGCGCCGTCTGCTCATCGTCGGTGAAAAGCGGGGCACGGGAGGGAAGGTCAGTGGTCAGTGGGGAGTGGTCAGTGGTCAGTGGGGGAGTACCCGCCGGGGTGGGGGGCGTAACTACAGGGCGCGCCTCCCCCGTTACGGCACTGACCACTGACCACAGACCACTGACCACTAACCCCACTTCCTCCGTCGTCACAGGACCGGATACCGCGATAGTCAGGTTCTCGGGGCGGTACCGTCTCGCGTGAAAAGCGCGCAGATCGCCCGCCGTAAAGCGTTCGACATTGGCGACGGACCCCATCAGCGGCTGGCGGTACGGGTCGCCGGGGGGATAGGCGACCGTGGCAAGGGTTTGCAAGCCGAGTTTCGTGGTCTCGCTTTGCGCGACGCTCATTTCGCGCGAGATCACGGTCCGTTCGGTCGCCCAATCCGCCTCGCGCAACGCCGGTTTTTGCAGGAGTTCGCTCCACGTCGTCAGCGCGCCCTTCCATTGTTCGGGGAAGACACAGACGCGGAACGCGGTGCCGTCACGGAGCGTTTGCGCGAACGCTTCGCCGCCACTGTTCTCGAACCGCGCGTCGAAACTGCCCGGTCCCTGCGACTCCGTTCCCTTGAAAAGCAGGTGCTCCACGGCGTGCGCGAGACCGTTCTCCTCGGGCGATTCCTGCGCGGAACCCGCACCGCGCACCCGGATCTCGATGGCGACGAGACGGGCGTTCGGGCGCGGGGAAACGATCAGGTGAATCCCGGACGGGAGCACCTGACGGACAACCGGGGTGGGTGGCGCGGCAGTCGTAGCGAGCAGGATGGTGGTAGCGGCAACGAGCATGGGGGGGTATCGGTTTCGTTTCTCGGGCAAAAGTCGGTCCGGCTTATCCCGGATGAAGTCTCCCCGGCGCGCGGTATGATTTCGTTCTCCTGACGCGCCGCAGTTTCCTGTCAGGTCGCCAGAGGTGGTTTTTCGCCATCGAATTGTTGCCACCGTTCCCAATCGGCGGGCGTGTCTACATCGCACAGCCCGCCGGGGAAGAGGACGCTGACCGCGTCGCCCTTTTCGCGGTACCTTTCGATGATCGGCTTTGCGCCGCCCGCCCCACGCAAACCGGCGAGTTCGGGCAACACCACGCGGTCGAAAAGGCAGGGGACGCCCCAGACGTTTCCGTAGCCGGATGCAACGACGCTTTTCCCGGTTTCCCGGTGCGCTTCGCAAAGGCGAAGGATCGACTCCGTGCTGACAAGCAGTTGGTCGCAAACCAGCAGTAGCACCGCGTCGAATGGGGCGGAGCGGGTTAGCAAAGCAGAAACCCCGACCGCGATAGAACTTCCCATGCCGCTTTCCCAGTCCGGATTGAAGACGGGGTGTACGAACGGAGTGGATTCCAGAGCGGAAGCCACTTCGGGCGCGTTCGCCCCGGTGACGACGATTACCGGGAAACAGCCGACATTACCCGCGACACGGGCGGCACGGGTGACGAGCGGCTCGCCCCGGAAGTTCAGTAATTGCTTGGGTCGCCCCAGCCGCGTCGAGCCGCCCGCCGCGAGAATCACAGTGGCGATGCGCGCCGGGTTCACCGTGCCGTCAGCAGACACGTGACTTTTTCCGTTCTTCGCAATGGCAGGGAATCGTCCGCGCCCTCGCGCCGGTGGATCGTGCTCGACCGTTCGCGCAATGAACCGCCGGCGCGCCCGCTCATCGCCGCCTTGATCTCGGCGATGACGGAAAGCGCGATCTCCTCCGGCGAATCCGCGCCGATGTCGAGTCCGACCGGGGCGTGAAGCCGCGCTAATTCGCCCTCCGTGAACAATTCCCCGTGACGGGCGAGTTCCGCTAACAGGCGGTCAGCGCGTTTGCGCGGACCGAGAACGCCGACGTAACCGGCGGGGGACCGCAACAGGGAAGGCAACAACGCCAGATCGTCGAAATATTGATGGGTCATCAACAGTGCGGCGGTATCGGTGTTCAATGAAACCGCGCCGCTCACGTCCGCCGCGAGACCCGGAATCACGGCGTCCGCGCCGGGGAAGCGGCGCGAAAGGTGCGCGGTGCTCGCGGGGGTCCGTGGGGCGACGACAGTGACATGCCAGCCTAACGCTTTGGCGAAGCGGATCACCGGCTGGGTGTCCTGCCCGGTTCCGTAAATCACCAGCGGGGTCGGGGGACGGATCGCCTCCAGGAATACCGAAACCGCGCCGCCGTTTTCGAGGGAGTAGAAAGTGTCCCGGGAAACACCCGCCGCGAGAACCGACGACGCGTCCCGCGTGATCGCTTCCTGGAGCGCGGCGTCCGTTACCGTCGCGCCGTTTTCGGACTCGCTCTGCCAAACGCGTTGCCCGACCCACCCGGGGCGGTCGGGCGATTCGTACACGGTCGCATAGACCCCCGCCCGCCGCCCCGCGATACAGCGGCGCAAGAACGCGAGCGGTTCCGGCTCGTCTCCCCCGCAGGGCACCCGCTCCAACAAAACCCGGACGATCCCGTTGCAACCCAGCCCGAGTCCCCACGCCATTTCATCGTCCTCGTCGGTCGTGGAGTCGTACGTCACCAGGGCGTACCCGTTCGCCCCGGTGCGCCACCAGGCTTTGCGCAGAACGTCGCCCTCCAGACACCCCCCACTGATCCCGCCTGAGACCCAGCCGTGTTTATCGAGCAGGAGCCGCGCCCCCGTGCGCCGGTATGTGGACCCGCGCACGGCAACCACGGTCGCCAGCACCGCTTCTTCGCCGTGTTCGCGCAACCGCTCCGCGCCGTCCAGTGTTTCCTGTAACTCTTTCATAGATTTAGCAGCGGGGAACTTCGACCCTCCGTCGGGATCGGGGAATTTCATTTCTCGGTCCGTTCGGGGAACTTCGTTCCTCCGGTGGAAGCGCGGACGCTTGGTGTTCCTTCGGAACGCGGGAGGTCGCGACGCATCACCGCGAACCGTACTGTCTCCTTAATCCGCAGGATTACCAAGCGTCGCGCTTCCACCGGAGGAACGAAGTTCCCCGAACGGACCGAGAAATGAAATTCCCCGCAACGAACGAAATGTCCGAATTCCCTTCTAACCGATCACCTTGTCTGGCGTAAGCGGCAGTTCGCGCAATCGTTTCCCGGTCGCGTTGAAAATGGCGTTCGCGATTGCCGCCGCCACTCCCGTGGTACCTATCTCGCCCACGCCGCGCGCGCCGAGGCGGTTGAGGTGCGGGTCGGGGATATTCAGAAACTCGACCTGAATATCCGGCACGTCGGCGTGTGCCGCGACATGGTAGTCCGCCAGATTCCGGGCGACCGGGCGACCGTTGCGCGGGTCGTACGCCGTCTCCTCGGACAGTGCCATACCGATCCCGAAGCCGATGCCGCCCATAATCTGGTTGCGCGCCGTTTTCGGGTTCAGGATCGTGCCGACATCCATCACGGAGACGAAATGTGTCAGGCGCACGGTGCCGAGTTCCGGGTCCACGCGCACGCGGCAGAACTGCGCCCCGAACGAATGGAACGAGTATTTATCCATGTCGCGGTCCTGCTCCGGTTTCGGCATCACCGCGCCGCATGGCGGGCGTTGCGTCTGCTTCAAGCCCTGGTTGTCTTTCGCGTCCATCATCGTCTGGGCGCGGACGCAGGTCTCGAAATACGGCTTCCCGGACCGCTTCACCATCGCCGCCATCGTCTCGCCCTTATCGGGGTTTGCTTTCACGAAAGCGCGCCCGTCTTTCCAGGCGATTTCCTTCGCGTCCCGCCCGCTGAGCGGGGACTTTTTGTCGGCAACGGCGAGCGTCGTGAGTTCCGCCATCGCCTGTTCCGCCGCTTCCACGGCGGCGGGGGCGAGCGACGCCGTCAACCACGAACCGCCCGCAATCGGCGCGGAGGGCATCGTCGTGTCGCCTAATTCCGCCCTGACCCGGTGGAGCGGTACGCCGAAGGCTTCCGCCGTCACCTGCTGCAACACCGTGTACGTCCCGGTCCCGATGTCGTTGCTTGCCGCGCTCACGGTCACGCGCCCGTCGGGATACACGCGCACTCGCGCCCCGCACGCCATCCGGTTCGCCGGGTAGGTCGCCGTCGCCATCCCGTATCCCACCAGATAACGCCCCTCGCGCAAGCCGCCCGGCTCCATCTTGCGTTTGTTCCAGCCGATCATCTCTGCGCCGCGCTCATAACACGCTTTCAGGTGCTTGCTCGACCACGGCTTTTTCAGGTTCGGGTCGATGTCGGCGTGGTTCGCGACGCGGAACGCTACCGGGTCCATCTTTAAGGCGTGCGCCATTTCGTCCATGACCGAGTCCATCCCGAATGTCCCCGGTGCCTCGCCCGGTGCCCGCATATAGATCGGTGCCCCGAGGTTGACGTTGGCGACCTTGTGCTTCATCCCGTAGTTATCCACGGCATAGAGCAGGCGCGAGGTCAGACCGGCTGGCTCGAAGAACGTGGTCAGGGTGCTGCTGTCGGTCAGCGTGTCGAACTGTAGCGCGGCGATCTTTCCGGTCGCGTCCGCGCCCATCGCCACGTCCTGATGCGTCGCCGGGCGGTGTCCGGTGGCGGAAGTCATGTGCTGGCGCATCAGCGGCAGTTTTACCGGGCGTTTGATCATGCGAGACGCCATCGCGGCGAGAAAGGTGTGGGGCCAGGTGCTTCCTTTCGTGCCGAAACCGCCGCCCGTGAAGTGACAGACCACGCGGACGTTCTCCACAGGCACGTTGAACACGCCAGCCGCGAGTCGTTGCGGCAGACCGACGCCCTGCGACGCGTCGTACATGGTCAGCTTGTCACCGTCCCAGGTCGCTATCGTTGCGTGCGGCTCAATCGGGTGATGGTGCCCGTGCGGCGTGATATACCGCGCCGAGACCTTTTGTGCCGCGCCCGCCAGTGCGGATTCGGGCGTCCCGCGCACTATCTGCGCCTCCTCGGTCCCGAAAAATTTCTCCGGCTCCATCGCACTGCCGCGCAGTTTTTCCATCTCCACGTCCGGTGGCAGGGCGTCGTAGGTCGCTTTAACCAGCGTCGCGGCGTACCGCGCCTGCTCGTACGTTTCGGCGACCACGAGCGCGATATTCTGCCCGCTGTAGTGGATGACGTTATCCGTCAGTGGCACGACATTCTCGCCGATCAGCCCGCCGACCGCCGACGCGTCGCCCGGTTTGCCCATCGCCGGGCGGTTCTCGTGCGTCAGAATCAGGAGCACGCCGTCCGCCTTTTTCGCCGCGTCCAGATCGAACCCGCGTATGGTCCCCCGGGCAATCGCGCTCTGCACCGGGACCGCGTGTGTCATGTTCGGGAGCGACCACTCGGCGGAATACTTCGCCGCGCCGGTGATCTTCAAGCGACCATCCTGTCGGTTGACGGGTTGTCCAACGGTTTTCATAGGTTCTCTTTTCGCTTTCTGTGTACTGCTTTCGGGGTTTAAAAACCCCCGTCTACCCCTCCGGCATGTCGTCGCCCGCCACGCCGCCCGCGCTGGACGCGAACGCCGTTCCCGCCGGTCCCTGCAACGGCATCAACCCGCTCGTTTCCATCAAGGCGCGCACCAGCGTGTTTTTTCCGAGCGGGATTTTGAACGCGTTATGCTCCAGCGGCTTGGCGTCCTTGAACGCTTCCTCGGCGGCAGCGCGGAACAGAGCGGCGTCCGGCTTTTTGCCCGCGAGTCGCTTCGCCGCGTCTTCCGCCAACCAGGGTTTGTGCGCCACACTACCGAGTGCGATACGCGCCGATTTGATCGTGTCGCCGTCCATCTCCAGCGCGACCGCGACGGAAACCAGCGCGAACGCATACGACGCCCGTTCGCGCACTTTCAGATAGTGCGAGCGACCGGAGAACGCGGGCAGGTCCACGGACGTTATCAACTCGCCCTGTTCCAGCACGGTGTCTTTCTGCGGCTCGTCGCCGGGCAGTCGATGGAAATCCTTAAAGCGGATAGTGCGCGTACCGCCGCCCGGCTTTTGCACCTGCACCGTGGCGTCCAGCACGGCAAGAGCGACGCACATGTCGGAGGGATGAGTGGCGACGCATTTCTCGTTCGCGCCTAACACGGCGTGGACGCGGTTGATGCCTTCCAGCGCGGAGCAACCGGTGCCGGGTTCGCGTTTGTTGCACGCCATCGCCGTATCCCGGAAGTATGGGCAACGGGTGCGCTGGAGCAGGTTGCCGCCGGTACTTGCCATGTTGCGAATCTGCGCGGACGCCCCGGCAAGGATCGCTTCCGCAAGTCCGGTGTACCGCTTCTGTACCTGCTCATGGTACGCGACCTCGGTATTGGTCGCGTTCGCACCGAGTCGAAGTCCGCCGTCGGGTAACGCCATGATCACCGAGAGCGGTACGCGCTTGATGTCGATCAGCGCGGCGGGGCGGTGGACATCTTCCTTCATCAGGTCGATCTGGCTGGTCCCCCCGGCGAGAAACGCGGCGTTCCTATCGTTGCCAAAACTCTCTATCGCGCCGACTACCGTTCGGGCGCGCTCGTAGCGAAATGGATGCATGAATCACGGTTCCTTTCAAACGCGCTTCCCGCCATCGCGGGCGGCTTTCACGGCGGCGATGATATGCGGGTACGCGGCACAGCGACAAAGATTGCCGCTCATCCCTTCGCGTATCTCGAAGTCATTCTTGGCGCGTCCTTCGCGGATCAATGCCACCGCCGACATGATCTGCCCCGGAGTACAGTACCCGCACTGGTAACCATCATAATCCAGGAACGCCTGTTGCACCGGGTGCAGTTCTTCCCCTTTGGCGAGTCCTTCGATGGTGACGATGGTTGACCCTTCCTGCTGCGCGGCGAGGGCGAGACAGGAAAGGGCACGGTCGCCGTCGATGTGAACGGTACACGCGCCGCACTGCCCGTGATCGCACCCTTTTTTCGAGCCGGTGAGACCGATATGCTCGCGCAGGGCGTCCAAAAGCGTCACGCGTGAATCGAGGTTCAGTTTGTGCGTCTTGCCGTTGACATTTAGACTTACCGGGAGCGTCGCGCCGGACGGGGTTTTTGCCCGCGTCGCCCCCGCCTGCGCTTCGGCGGACGACGGCAGGGCGGCGAGAGCGATAGCCCCGGCGAGCGCGGCGGCGATGAAGTCGCGTCGCGTCGCCCGCCATTCGCCGGAACTGCCGCCTGCGGGCGATTGTGTCGCCGGATGCATCGCCTGTAATGTCGAAACGATGTCATCCACGCGCGGCGACGTACCCCCGACCGAGACATGGCTCCAGCGCACCACGCCGCCCGCGTCCAGCACGAACACGGCGGGGGTGCCGCGCACGCCGAACGCTGCCGCCTGCGCGCCGTTCATATCCAGATCGTGCAGAACCGGGATCGTGACCGCCGGAACGTCTCCCGCGAAACCGAGAGCGAACCCGTCACCGTCACGCCGGATGTCGGTCAGCATTTCACGGTCGGTGGTGGCAGTCGTTTCCAGGAGGGCGTTATACAGATGCGCCGTCTGCTCTGCGTTTGCGGGGTTCCATTCCGTTGAAGAAAACGTCACGATCACCGTCTGCCCACGCAAGTCGTGGAGGGTTCTCGGGGTGTCCGCATCCCCACTCAGCATAAAATCGGGCGCAATCGAGCCGACATTCAGAAAATCCGGCACGGTGGCGACAGGGCGGGTGTCGTAATCGTCGTGTCGTTGATTCATATCGCTTTTCCCTTTCCAAAGTGGTGTAACAATACCTGAAAAATGGTAACTATTCAGGCATGATCTAGGGAAGGCAAAACGGGGTTTCCTGCAAAGACGGAGCGCAAGCAATCCAGCAACGCCATCCCCTGCTTCTGA
>JAYULM010000503.1:0-1850 GCA_043763605.1 Armatimonadota bacterium
CTGCTTTGGCTAAAGCCATCGCTTCGATTCCTGACACTTTGGGGGCCGCTTGTTTTCGTCATTGCAAGTACCTTCAACCGAATTGACGAAGACTATAGCAAATAGACTTTATTTTGAAGAGTCACGCAAGACCATCAACACAAATTGCGGCAACATCGCCACCTTGCTGATCTTTTTCGGGTTCGCGGCGAGACGGTGTAGCCATTCCAGACCGGCGTTCTGCATCCAGACCGGGGCGCGTTTTACCGACCCGCTGAACACGTCGAACGTCCCGCCGACGCCGATCATCACCGGGATGTCGAGCGCGGCGCGGTTGCGGTCAATGAACTTTTCCTGCTTCGGGATGCCGAGCGCGACCAGTAGAATATCGGGGCGGGCGGCGCGTATTTGTTCCACGACGCCCGCCTCATCCTCGGGTTTGAAGAAGCCGTCCCGGTGCCCGACAATCTGTGCGTTCGGGTAGCGCGCCAGCATCCGCGCTTTTGCCTCCTCGGCAATGCCCGGTGCCGCGCCGAAGAAGAAGATCCGCCAGCCTTTGGTCTGCGAAAGGGCAATGCAGTTTTCAGCCAGCACGACACCGCTCACTTTGGACACTGCCGGGTTGCCCTGCCGCTTCGTCGCCCAGAGGATTCCGGCACCGTCCGGCGTGACAAGGTCCGCTTTCGCGGCGATGGCGGCGAACTCCGGGTCCTCAGTCGCCGTGACCACCATCGAGGCGTCGGCTGTCAGGATATGGCGTGGAGTACGCCCCGCGATGTAATGTTCGACAAGAGCGAGGGCGTCGTCCATCGTCACGCGATCCACGCGCATACCGAGCAGTGTGACGGGGTTATGCCCCGGTAAGGTTTCGATCATCTCGCGCCATTATACGCGAATTGGATCGTCTTGAACAGGAAAAACTCCGCTCGCGGACAACCGGCGAGCGGGGTTCTTCGTTTTCTCTATCCGTCCGGGACGCGCCACCGTGCCCCATTCCGGCGAGCAATTCTTAGCGGTGATCGACCACCCGCCCAGTTTTATCGTCAACCACGTCGCCGGTAATGCCATCGACAACCTTCTCGCCCACTCCGCGGGTGTCGGGAGTGCCGTCGTTCGCATAGCCGCCAGTCTTGAGGGAGCCTTGCTCCTCACCGGGAAGTCGGTTCACGCCGGTAATACCGCTGTTGTAGGCACCGGCTACCGGTACGCCCTGCTTGTCATCGTATACGTCGCCGGTAACGGTGTCTGCAGTCTTTTCCATGATACCGCGACTGTCGTGTGTCCCCGCCGCCGTGTAACCACCGGTCTGGACGCCCGGAACGCTATTCCCTACCGTGGTATCGCTGTAGACCGTATTATCGTCCGCGTCAAGGTCATGCGTCGTGCCGCCGAGACCGGAAACCGTGTTGTCGTTGTCGATTCGGTCAACCGCCGCTACCGCCGCGCCAGATGCCGCCGCCCCGGCGACGCCGCCGATGATCGCACCGAGTACAGCACCGACCGGACCCGCGATTGAGCCTGCCGCCAGCCCGGTAACCGCGCCGCCGATGCCGCCTAGAGCCGCACCCTTTTGGGCGTCGCCGTTCGGGTTATCGTCAATTCCGTGGTGAATGTTATCTGCCATTTTGTTTTGCTTTCCCAGTTATTTCCGCAAAGGTCGCGGGATTTTTTTGAAGAATTTTTCGTTTTGCGATGCTTTTTCGCTGACACAATTCTTATTCCCCTGTGTTACCACTGAATAAACCCGTCACCCGCTTTTTTTAGAAATAGGAGAAGAGCCTCTTTCAAAAATGTAGATTCATTCCTTCGTCTTACCTACCTGCTCCGCAAAGAGAGCGAGCACGCCAAACATAATATGCAAATGAACTTTC
>JAYULM010000504.1:0-26549 GCA_043763605.1 Armatimonadota bacterium
CAGTTCACTGCGGCGGATGCCCGTGTGAAATTGCGTCACCTTTATCCAAAGTTTGAAGAGGGACAAAATTTCAACTATTCAACGGGATGAGGTACTTAGTCAGTCTTACATTGCCTCCATAAGCGTTTCGAGACTCCCGCCCCGGCGACGTTCTGAAACCGCGACCGTCGGGCGCGGGAACCGACCCCTTTTAGATATTCTGATCTCATTAAACGACCGTTTTACGGACTAACGCTCGGCTCCGAAAGTGACTGCTTGTGGTGCAAGTAACCTGACCGTGCTTACCGGCTGGCACTATTCGAAGGAACATGTCCAGACGCTGGGTACACAGGCATAAGGCAGTGCCAGGTTCGATGCGCACGCCCGCAAGGACCACCCGGCAGGCTACTGCCTCGCGACACGACGGAAGGGCGCACCGTGGGCGGATCTCTACAGGAGCGGCAGAACCCGCTGCCACCAGGGGGCGACCGGAGACTTCTCGCCCGTCACAATCAGATCGACGACCGCGATCCCGATCCCGTCGGAAAGGACGCTCAGACGCCCCGCGAGTTCGGTGGCCCCGAGCTTGTCGGCCTTGGTCACGGTAACCACCACGCGACGGCCGTGTTCCGACGCGAGCGCCAGGAGTCCGCGTTCCTCGTCCCCCACGTCACGACGGCAATCCAGCAACAGGCACACCACTTTGAGCCCTTCGCGCCGTGTCAGGTACTCCTGCATAAGAAAGGCGAGCTCGTCACGCTTGCCGGGCGGCATCTTGGCGTACCCGTAGCCCGGCAGGTCGACCAGGTGGATCTGCCGTGGCTTGGCCGGAGCTTTGAGGGTAAACCGGAAGAGATTGATCTCCTGGGTCCGTCCAGGGGTGGAACTTGCCCGTGCAAGCCCGCGGCGGTTAGCAAGACGGTTGATCAGGCTCGATTTACCAACGTTCGACCGGCCGATGAGCGCAAGTTCCGGTAGTCGCGCTTTCGGAAGTCCGGCCAGGGTGCTTGCCCCCAGAACGAACTCTGCCGCCGATACGCTAACCTGTACGCGGGTATCTACGCGGGTCTTTGTACTATCGTTCACTTCCCCATTTGTGATCTCTGTCATGCTGTCCTGTAACTCCCCTATCCTTGTTTCCCAATTTTAGCATAGTGCCCATCGGATACCACACTACCACACGCCAGATGAGGTCCTGTGAGGTTCTGGTCCACCTCCGAAACTCCTCATTGATCCTCATCAGACCCATCCGTCATTATCATCGGTGACCGGTCATGCAAGTCTTTTCCCCGTTCCGGAGTGCAGGAATGTCGGTACCCTGGAAGACCCGGTCCCGGATGCACGGCAGGCGATGCATGGCGGGCGATCCACCGACCCAGACTCGGGGCGCCCCGAACCGCAGTCGCGGTCCGTCGTTTGCTGCAGTTTCAAGTTCACACGATTCGCTATCGTTTCGGGGCAACTTTGCTGGTTCCGTAGTCTGTACATGTGCCTTCTCCGGTCTCATAAAACGAGCGTTTTCTGATACATATAAAGCGTGCGCCTATGCGGAAGAAAGCGCTACACCTATTGACGAACCAATCCCCAATGCCTGCTCCCCCTGCCTGACCGTTCACAGGATGGCGGGCGCGGAAGAGAGCGAAGCAGCGACGATCAGTCGCTTTTACGGGGTGCAACAGAAGGGATGCACCTCGCCGTGCGACGGTGGTCTTATACCGGAACAGAGTTAATGAACGCACGCTCTACGTCTATTAACCGCGTGGTATCCACCACAGCCCACTCCTTGAACGGCATGTCAAGTAGCGGGCTTTTGTCCTTGCCTCTGTCATCCGGGAACTCGTTTGCCAGCCGCTCATGGCGGTAATAGCCATAGTTGCGTGCGTGGAATAGTTCCACGCCGACGGGGTCTGTCGGGAGGATCCATCTGCCGATCAACCTTTCGGTAGGAGTCCCCTTCCTGTTCAGGGCGAATCCTGTGATGTCGAGCGGTATTGTCAAGCCGTTTCCGAACGTGACCGCGTTCCAGGCATGGTTGCTTTCCCAGGTCACAGGGTTATCACCTAACAGTCGCTGCCACCCCCCGACGTAGCGGCATTCCACTCGGTACGATCCAGAAAAGGCGTTGGCGATGGACTGGTAAAGGTTGCTGATGCCGCTGCATATGTACCGCAGAGACGGCATGGCAAGCATGGCGCTCGGTTTGCCTCGTGCGTTCTGCTGTTCCGAACCGGCGGTCGCCAGTTCATTATCGTAGGTTGCGTACGCCGAGAGGTAGACGGCTAACAGGCGGGCAGCTAGAAACTGTTTCTGGAAGCCGGATAATGTTCTTCCGCTCTCGGCGGCGACTCTATCACAAAGGCCTGTCATAGAGCTAGCGTGATACGCCTCGTTCTCGCCCGGGACATAGCGGATGTCGCCGCCTAAGAGCAGCCGGGTCCCCCGCTTCAAAACGGTGCTAAATCTTGCGCTGACCTCTTGGTCGATGGTCCTGCGGTGGGTCGCCATCGGAGTCGCTGAAGTGCCGTATACTGCCAGGTCAGCGAAGAGAGCCGGGCGTCCATGAATCCGGGTAAGGCTCGGTAGTAACGAGTCTGTATTGTCCTGCGCGAACACTTTGGCGGATAAAAGGGGCGGCAGGAAAAGGGCAGACTTTAAGAACGTACGGCGGTTACTCATGGCAGAAGGTCTCTTGAGCGTTAGGTTCGTATATTTACCCAGTGAATCCTGCAGGAACGGTGCCTGCATGCCCCGATATCGTCGACCATGACGTATCCGCGCTTGCCGGAGGTTGTGTCGTCAACGATTTCGAGACGCGCAACTTTGCCGACCAGACCGCTTACGTCCCAGTACCGAGCTACGAGTTGCGCGGAACCGTCGCCGGTTTCCGTACGCTCGATTTTGCCGTCCACGACGAGGTTCAGGCACGCGCTTCCCGGATGGTTACCACCACCGATCCGAAATGTGATTACCGGCTTCTCGATGGTGAACTCGCGACTGACTGCTTTGCCGGTTGCCAGAACGCCCCGACGCGGGTTGAACGTGGATGCATACGCCCGCCCGCCGAACCCTTTGACTTTGCCGGGGAACAGGGCGTCGGTGGCGGGACGCGAGCCGAAAGCCTCACCGGTGACTGTCCAGTCGGAGTAGTCACCGCTCTCGAAGTCTGCGAAGATAGCGGAAGCGTTGTCCTGTGCAAAGGCGGACGCGGAAAGGATCGACGGCAGAAACAGGGCGGACTGCTGAAAGGTGCGGCGGGTAGGCATCGGCGGGAGGGTTCCTTGCTCCTTATGTTCGCGTCTTCAAGTGACATTTCCTGCAGAAACCGTGCCGACACGTCCCTTCTCAGTTCTCACTAAAGGACCCATTTAATGAGACAAAAACCGGCGAGGGCAAAATACCCCTGTGGGCATTTTCCCGTGTCCCAAAAAGTCGTCTCAGGAATCACACTCTCATTTGACCACACTGCGATGAGTTCATGAGATGAGCAACAATTGCCCTCCTTATTCCATCTGAGAGCTACTTGGTAGCTACGCGTGCCTTATGTGAAGGGACCACAAATCTCAATAGTACTCCGACCGCTCAGTAGTTGAAAATTGTCTCGATTCAATTTTCGCGACATCTGAGGTTATCATTCGTCCTGAGGTGGAACGTAGCGCGAGTAAACGTTTTAATAACTACTGAGCGGTCGGAGTACCAGGCAGGTCATTTATGACTCGTGCGGAAGGGCGATTCGCCAGTCGCAACGCGCGGGCGATTCAATGCGAGGACCTGATCACGCACGGACCTAACCACCCAACACCCCAACACCCGACACCTCTGGTACAATCTTTCGTGACCGAAACCGTATCCGAAGACACCGCGCGCCGTCGGCGCGGACGAAAGCCCGCCGATGCCGGGGAACGCCGGGGTAGAGTAGAGACCGCGCTGACCGATCTGCGGGATTCGCGCACCCCGTTCTCCATGGGCGATGTCGCCGAACGCGCCGGGATCAGCCGCGCGACGTTGTACCGGGACGCCACGCTCCGGGATCTGATCGGCAACATCGGCGACGGTCCCGCCAACCGCCCGGTCACTTTCCACGACTACGAGAAGCAGAAAGCCGAGCGGGAGAAACTCGCCGCCGAGCGCAGGGTATTACGCCGCCAGTTACGCGAGCACGAAGAGATTAAGGCGGGACTGGAGCGCGAGATCGAGAAGTTAGAGGCTAAGATCGGGGTCTATGTGTCCTACTTCGCCAAAAACGCGGCGGAGGACACCGACTCCCTGCGCAAGGAAGCGTTCGCCGAAGGGTTCGCGCAGGGAGTCCGTACCGCGATGGGGCAACGGGGAGGGGCGGGCGCGAACGGCGCGAAGCGTCCGGGTATGGGCGTCGGGATGATGGGGAACGCCCCCGGCGGTCTCGCGGCGGTGGCTGCGAAATTGCCGAAGCCCGCGTTGCAGACGGCGCGTAAGAACCTCGCCCGCGTTTTGCACCCGGATCTTTTCGCCGGTGAGGACGCCGCGACGGCGGCACTGGCGACGGAATTACTGAAACAATTGAACTCGCTGATCGCCGAAAGTGAAAAACGCGGGAGCGGCGCGTGAACTTGTTTCGCGGAATCCGCGTAGAAACGGTATAATGTCCGCGTTCTGCCAGTAGCGGCGCACGGATGCACGAAGCGGATCGAAATTTATGTTTAACCTGGGCACAACCGAAATCGTTATTATTCTCGTGGTGGCGTTGCTTCTTTGGGGACCGCAACAGTTGCCCGAGATCGGCAAGCAGATCGGCAAATTTTTGCGGGAGTTCCGGAGCATGAGTGGCGATGTGCAACGCGCGCTGGACATCGACGGGCACCACGACTATGACCGGAATCATAACCGGGGTAGTTCGTTCGAGTACGGCTACAACGACAAGACCGGTTACGGCGTCGAACACGACGACGAGCCGGAGACGAAGGCGTTCGCCTATTCCGCCCCGACCCACGGCAAGCCCGTGGCTGCGATAGGTGCCGCCGCCGCAGATGCGGACTACATCGCCAACGATCCGGCGACTGCCGTTGATGAAGACAGCGAGCCGGTGGAAACACTGACGGGCGCGCGGGCGTATACTACCCCGGTGGGTTCGGAAGCGGCGGCGGTGAAGATCGCGCCGTCTACCGCCGCCGTTTGAAGGAGCGAAGACTTACAACTATGTTACCGACATTTGCTTACATTGGTACGAACGAACTGCTGATCGTCGGCGCAATCGTTCTCGTCCTGTTCGGCGGTTCCAAACTGCCCCAACTCGCAAAGGGTCTCGGCGAAGGCATTCGCGAGTTTAAGAAGAGCATCGGCGGCGAGGGTGAGGGCGACAATACGCCACCCCCGACAACCACGGTCCATCCAACCCCGGCGGAAACCGCGCCGAGCGTGAAGTAGGAGAGTAAACGTGCAGATTTTTATCACCGTCTTCACCGGCATCGTCGTGCTGATCAGCGCGATCCTGATCGTGCTGGTGATGTTGCAGACGCCGCGCAACGAAGGGTTCAGCGGGGGATCTACTTCGGTCTCCGGGGGGAACTTTCGGGGCAAGGCGGGCATGGACGAAGTGCTTTCCAACTACACCCGTACTGTCGCGTTCGGCTGGTTCGCCTCGGCGTTCATCCTCGCCGTGCTGAACGAGTTCAACAAGTAATAACCCGAGGGTATTAGACGAGACAGCCCCCGCGACGGACACATCGCGCGGGCTGTCTTAACGTTTGTATCGGTTACGCTACCGGTCGTCGCTTCACCAGCCGCCTCGCGAGTGCCAACAGCGACTCGCTACTCGGGTCCGGCTGAGCCGTCGCCGACAGAATCCCGTAAAAAATTGCTACTCCAATGAGGTACCACAAAACTACCATTCTCTACCTCCTCGTCTACGAGAGGTTTGAGCGACCTTCGCTCATTTAACCGGTATGACTGCGATCACACTCCGTTGTGCCGCACTTTCCTTTGTTATTATTTTTAGACCTACCCAATCCTACCGTACTTCAAACCGGTTTAGCAAACTATTTTTTTCGGGGGCAGGATCAGTACCGGCGCAGAAGACCGATGACGCGTCCGACGACCTCCGGGGCGTTGAACTGCGCGGCGGCTCCGCCGTCGCCGAATGACATATGCCGCCGTACCGAAAGATCGCCGTGGTCCACGTAGACGGCAAGTTCGCCGTGCAAAACCGAGCGTTGCGGGCGTATGACCAGTAAGTCGCCGGGAACTATCGGTTCGTCATAAACGCCGCTGGCACCGACCCGGACCACGAAACCGTCCGGCGTCGCGGTCGCCGCCAACTCCTCCGGCACAGGAACATACCGTTCGATCAGGGATTCGATGGATTCGAATTTGCCGCCTGTAACCGCGCTGCTCGCGACGCTGTAGCCGCGCAGGAGGGGGAGGCAGAGCACCGTTTCCACACGGACCCGCCCGTTCGCCGCGCCGAACGCGTCCGGGGAGACCCGCTCGGGCGTGCTACGGGGGTCGATCCCGATTACACGCAAGGAGCGGGAGGAGCGATCACGGGTGATAAACCCTTTGCGCACCAGGGCGTCCAGATGCACCGTGACCCCGCGCAGGCTGCCGATCCCGAACGCGTCGCCGATCTCCCGGATCGTCGGCGGATAACTGTTTTCCTTCTGATAGTCGATAATATGTTCTAAAACCTTACGTTGCTTTTCGGTTAAACCTTTTGACATTAGAAGGTCCACTTTCTATAGATGCACGGGTCTGGGATCTGGTAACGTATAAGCATAGCAAAAAACGTTCCAAATTCGGATGCGCGAAGGGTCCGGCGAAAATAATTCGCGCGGGCGCGCTGTCTACAAAGTCTCCATGGGCGATAGCGGAGTCAACGAGACGAACCGCGCAGTACCGTCCCCATCCTCGCACAGCACGAAAAGGTTTGCGGCGTACCCGTCCAACCCGGTGTTCGTCGCCACCGCGACCACTTTTTTGCCCAACGGCGGACTCTCACAAACGCTCATCCATCGCCCCGCCGCCGCATCCCACAGGGAGAGCACGACGCGCCCTTCCGGGGTGTCTGTTCCTTCCTCTGCTCCGATGTTGCGCACCGTAACCAGGAAGGGCAGCGCACGACCGGGCGTGCGCCACGCGGCGATTATACCCGGCGCGAACTCCTCTTCGGTGTCCGGCAACATTGCCTTGCTACGCAACCCGGCGAACGCCGCCGGACCGGGCGCGATAGAACCGAGCGCGGCGATGATCTGCCGACGATCCCCCGCGAACTCCGCGACACACGCGGCAGATACCGGAAGGATACGCACTCCGAGAGCGACCGTCTTCGACGTGTCCGGGATGATTGTGTTGCCGGGAGTGTCCGAACCTTTTTCACGCCCCGGCGGGAACGCCATCGCGGCGACGCCTGACCGGGTGCGGGCAAGGAAGCGCACCGTCTCGCCAGCGTCCGACTCCGTTCGAGGCACGCATAAAACGGCTCGAACCCTTTCGCTACGGGTTCGTCCGGCGATCCCGCCGGTCCCATCCGGACGCCGAACGCACCCGGGGGCGGTGCCGAATCCGGCTGTGTCGGTGGGGGCGCGACCGGTTCGGGAGGAAAGGGGGTATCCGGTTGCTCCGGGGGGACTTCCTGCGCGAAAGCGGCAACGGCTCCGCTCAAAGACAGCATTAAGGCGAGTGTCGCCGCGATAGTCGTTCGTTTCATACGTCCCGCCTTCCCAGAATCACCGCGCCGACCCCGAACACCATCGCGATGAAAAACGCCAGATACAACAGGTCCGCCGGGACCGCCTCCAGGTCTTTAAACGGCGACCGGTCGCCAATGTTGCCCCCGCTACCGCCGCCATACGAGGGGAGCGGTCCTAACCCTTCCGACACCCAGCGCGACATCCGCCCGAGCGGGAACAGATAGCCGGACGCTTTCGATAGCGTGCCGAGGAGTTGTACACCGAGCCGCTGGTACAGAAGATAGAAGATGCCTTCCGACCACCCGACCCCCGCCGTGATGATCGAAAGCCCTGCCGCGAGTCCGAACCCGGCGAACGTGGAATAGGTCAACCCGACCGACACGAAGACCGCCGGGTAAAACAGCAAATACGGCACGGCGTTCCACAGGGCGCGGTGCGACGTGTCCGGGGAACGGTACGTGGCAATCGCCCAGATCACCGCGCACCAGATCAGCAGGTTGAGGACGCAAAACCCGAACAGCCCGAGCCACTTCCCGGCGTACACGGAAAACCGACTGATCGGCTTGGGCAGGATCGAGGACAGTACGCCGCGTTCGAGTTCGGCGGAGATCGCCCCGGCGGAAAGGGCGATGCCGAGTGTGGAGACGAAAAACTTGACGATGTCCACGGAAAGAAACGTGTACAGCGACGCGACGATCCGGTTCGCCTCGTCGGGCGGGAGCAGTTTGAGCGGTCCGGTGATCGGGATGAACGCAGGGACGATCAGCAGCACCGCGACCAGAAGGGTCATGAACGGCGCACGGCGGCGGAGCGTTTCCTTTAGGGTCAGGGCGGCGATGGTCAGCATCGGGGCTATTGTACGCCAACCGCGCCTGATTTACTACGCGGATCTATGGCGCGTTTTCAATCCGGTCACGCAGTCCGTGTTTTTCCAATCGCGTTACGCCGTGGCGAACTCGGTCAGGTGGCGCAGGAGGGGCGGCGTGAACGCGAGAACGATGTCCTGATCCGGCACACCCGCGCGGCGCAGTTCGTTCGCGATGCCCTCCTGCGTCCCGTCCTCCTCGATCCATATCTTGTTATTTTTCAGGCGCAGGTAAAACAGCGGACGCCGCACCCGGGTCTCGCCCCGCCAGCCGATCCGCATCAGCAAGTACTGACCGCCCTCATCATCGCGCACGATCTCGGTTTCCACGTCGGTTTTCGTCTGGCTCGCGAGGAAATCTCGGTACTCGGTCAGTAATCTGTGGATGATTCCGCGATATGTTTCTATCTTATCCATGTACTCACTTCCTCATTCGCGATCCACATGACCAGACCGATTATACCGCCCCGGCGATGCGGCGGGAGAACCTTACGGGCAAGCCATTCGCGCGGAAGAATTCCTTCGGCGGCGCGGCGCGACAACGGGTCCGCCTCGAAAAAGAAGGATATTCGCCAGCGGTGGGGGAAACTTCGGTCTGATTCCGGACGAAAGTTGCAGGAGCGACGCCCCCGTGGCACGTATATTGTAAAGAAGAGACAGACATGCAGATCAATCACGCAAACATCGTCACGGCGAGCCTGGAACGCAGCCTGGCGTTCTACGAAGGAGTCCTCGGTTTAACACGCGTCTTCGAGCAGGACCTGGGCGGGGAGTGGTTCGACGAACTGACGAGCCTGAACAAGGCGTCGGCGAAGTGCGTCTTCCTTTCGGGGGAGAAGGGCGGCACGCGCCTCGAACTGCTCCAGTACACCAAGCCGGTCGGGGGGATGGTTCCGAACAACACGCTGGCGAACACGCAGGGCTTGCGCCACATCGCGTTCGAGGTAAAAAAGCTGGACGACCTGTTCGAGAAGTTGGTCGCGGCAGGCGTACCGGTGAAATCGGAGCCGGTCGAGGTTCCGTTCCCGGTCGTCGGCACCAAAAAGCGGCTATTCTATGCGGTGGACCCGGACGGAGTGATCGTCGAATTCGCCGAGTACAAGCGCACGAAGGAGTAGCGACTTGACGTACCCGGGATGTCGGTGTTAAAATCGCTCCACTCGATATTGTGCGGGGATGTTCCATTCCCGGGCGGTATCGCGCTGTGAAGGAGGAAACTCCCGCATCCGGCGCGAACGTATACAGTCGTAACTATGCATACAACCATTTCTGGGTTAAAAGGACGAGGGAAGCGCAGTGGCTAACAAACCGAGCGGCGGGACATTTGTCGGACTCGACATCGGGACCGCGACTATCAAGGCAGTCGAAGTAAAGGGTGCGGGTGCCAACCTCCAGGTGACCGCTCTCGGCATGGCGGACACGCCGCCGGGGACGATCCAGCAGGGGCTGGTCTCGGACGCCAAAGTCCTCGGTGCCGCGATCAAATCCCTGCTCACGAAAAGCGGCATCCGACCCGGCAGGTGCGTCTCGGCGGCGTCGGGTAACGCGGGCGTCGTGGTGCGCGTGATCGAAGTGCCGAAGATGACACCCAAAGACCTCGCCGAGACGATGAAGTGGGAAATCGAACGTCACATCCCGTTCGCCGCGAACGACGTGGAAATGGGCTACCAGAAGATCGACGACCCGCAGTCCGACGCCGACCCGAACAACCCGAACATGGAAGTGCTCCTCGCCGTCGCCCAGCGCGACATGGTGGCGGAACATCTGAAAACACTCGACGCGTCGGGGTTGCAGCCGTTCTCCATCGATGTGGAACCGCTCGCCATCGGGCGCGCCCTGCTCGACTTGGACAAAACTGGTCTCGGCTCCCGCAACGTCGCGGTGGTCAATATCGGCGCGGCGAACACGGATGTCGGTATCTATAAAGCCGGCACCCTGCGCTTCCCGCGCGCAGTGCCCATTGCAGGCGACAACTTTACGCGCGCCATCGCGGACCACCTCGGGTTGAATATGGATCAGGCGGAAGACGAGAAGCGTCAGAACGCGGCGATCCTGATGGATGTCCTGGAATCGGCGCAACCCGCGCCCTCGGACGAGTCATTCCCGTTCGGTGACGGCAACTTCGGCGGCTCGCCGTTCGATGCCGCGTCGGTACCGCCCGCGAACCCGTTCGATGCCGCGCCGGTGCCGCCGGCGAACCCTTTCGACTCGCCTACGGTGCCGCCCGCGAACCCTTTCGAGACGGCACCGCCGAACCCGTTCGGTACGCCCGCACCGGCAAATCCGTTCGACGCCGCGCCCGCGAACCCGTTCGATGTCGCCCCGGGGGAACCCGTGCCCGCGTCGCCGTTCGATGCGGGGGGGCAACCGCTCGCGCCGGAAGATCCCCGGCGGCGGCGGCAGCGCGAGGTTTTCGACGCCCTGGTGCCGGTGCTCGCGGAACTGGCGGTGGAAGTGGGGCGTAGCGTGGACTTTTTCCGCTCCCGCTATCCGACAGAGGTGATCGACCAGGTGGTCCTGTGCGGCGGTTCGGCGCAGATCGTCGACCTGGACAAGTTCTTCCAGCGTGAACTCGGCATCCCGACCCGGATCGCGAACCCGTTCCAGTCGGTGCGCGTCGCCAGTCGTCAGATGGACCCGGCGACGCTCGACCGGGTCGCCCCCGCGTTCGCGGTCGCGCTCGGTCTTGCTGCCCGCGACGCCCTGATCGGGTCGGATAAGTAGTGGGATAAGTGGTCAGTGGATAGAGGACAGTGGTTAGTGCCCGGAGGCGCGGGGAAGCCGCTGGGGTATCGCTCCGAAACTGACCACTGTTCACTGACCAAAAAAAGTTGAAGTCAAGTTAGCGTGTCGTAGTCAAAACGGTAGGTGGGGGATTCCCCCGTCCGTTTTGTCGTTGGCAGCCAACATCTATTCAAGGAAACGATACAGAAAAAGCCTATGTCGGCACTCCGAATAAACTTACTACCGGCGTATATTGCCGAAACGAAAAAGACCAAGCAGGCTATTGCGGCGTTTTCGACGCTCTTCGTAGTCGCGGTCGCCGGGTCGCTGTTCTACTACACCGTTCGGCAGAAGCAGACCACGGATATGGAAGCCAGCGCGGATGCCAAGGCGCAGGAGGCGACTGCTGCCGCGAACGTGGTCAGTGCGATCAAGTCGGAGTCCTCGACATTGCGCGCGCAGATCGCTCCCATCGGCGACCGCGTCCGGTTCGTCGAGGAGGTGCGCTTCTATAATACGTGGGTGCAGAAAATTTACAAGCGCGCCGCGCAGTATACCGACAGAAATGTCGAGTATTCCTCCATGGCGGTGAACGCTGGAAATCTGACCATGAACGGGTACGTGACCGCTGGAACGGGTCCAGGAGCACCGTCTGCTGTGGACAACCTCGCGCGCTACCTGATTACTTTCTATGGCAACCCGGATGTCACGGCGGTCTCGGTGTCGGCACCTCCCGGATGGCAACGTCCGTCTCAGGGGTCGGTCAACCCGCTCGACCAGCCGAACCCGAACGGGTCGTCGGCGCGCGGGTTTGCGTTCACCGTGAACGCGACGTTGCTCCGGGCGTTGCAACGCCCGGTCCTGCCCGCTACCCTTACCGACGCCCCGGCGGTCACCGAGGCTGCGCCGACGGGCGGTGCTCCAGCGGCAAGTGCTGCTCCAGCGGCAAGTGCTGCTCCGGCGGCTCCGGCAGCACCTGCCCCGGTGTCGGGCGGCGGCGAAGAGGAAGACCGGTAGTGGCTGAGGCGGGCCGCCGTGTGACGGTCGTCGTGATGACAAAGGGATTATTCAAGCGTGTTAGCAAAGATTAAATGGTTTCAGGTGGCGATTATTCTGGTGGTTCTCACCACGCTCGCTGTCGCCGGTATATTCATCTTTTTGATCAAGCCGATGAACGAGCGGTTCACGGCGGCAGGGGAGAAACTTGCCGCGCAGGAAGCCGCCCTCGCCAAGTCGGTGAGCGAAAAGCCGACCGCCGAGCGGGAGCGGGTCAAGGCGCGTCAGGAAGTCGCGGTGGCGAAGCGCGAATGGGCGCGGTATGACCGGGCACTGATGCCGAACATCGACCTGACTAACCGGTTCACCGCGACGCGGCAATTGTGGGACGAGCAACTGCGCGTCCTCGGTCCCAAAGTGCTGAAGTTTGTCTACGGAGACCGGACGGTGCGCGTCGTGTCGGAAAGCATCGCGATCCCCGCGCCGCCGAACGATCCGAATGCGGTCGTGCGTAAGGTTTTCGAATATCCGCTGGGCAATATCACGGTCGCCGGAAACTTCGATCAGGTTCTGAAACACACAGAGCGATGGAACAAGTTCGACCGACTCGCACTGGTTGACGGCTTGACGCTTTCGGGGAACTCGCCCACGCTGACGGGGACATACTCGGTAACATTGTACGAAATCACCCATTTTGACAAGGTCGGTCCGCCGATCCCGCAACCCCTGTCGGGTGCCGGTGGTGGCGGCGGCGGTTTCCCGGGTGGCGGCTTCCCGGGCGGCGGTTTTCAGAACGGTCCACCGCCTGGCTTCCAGAACGGTCCGCCGCCGGGGTTCGTCCCGCCGCCGCCAGGACAGGGGGGGAACTGATAGATTATGACTACACCACCTATGGATTCGAATGCGACGGGTGAAACCCCGGTCGCACCCGTGCCCCCGGTCAAACCCGGTCCGCCACGCGCTTTGCTACTTGGCGGCGTACTGCTCGGGCTTGCGGGCGCGGCGGCGGCAGGATTCTATTTCATGAGTACGAAGACGGACGAAGTGGCGGAGGAGACTCCGCCACCGCCGCCAGTATCACCCTCGCGACGGGCACCTGCCGCGCCGTCGCGCAAGCCCGCTACGGCGCGGGCGGCCGCAGTGGACCCGGCGGTCGCGGCGGCGAAGGCGCAGGCACAGCAAGCACTTCGTGCGGCGGGTGGGCGCGTCCGTCTCGAAACGTCGTTCGATAATGTGCCTGTAACCCTCGGCGGTACGGGCAAGCGGCTTTATCCCCCGACCCCGGTACCGGCTCCCGACAACGGCGGCAAAGTGAAACCCATCGTGCAGGGCAAACTTCCTGCCGGACAGCGCGTCGATCCCTTCGTGTCGCGCCTGATCATCCCGCTGACACGGGAGTTCGCCTACATACTCGCCGTCCCGATCCGTCTCGCGCCGCAACCTAAACCGCTTGTGATCGAGCGGACGAAAGTCCCGCCCGAAATCGAGTTCGGTCCGCTCCCGTATGTGCCGCGCCGCGTCGCGGGTTTCCTGGAGTTCGGCGGCGTGTCTGCTATCGTGGAGACCGGGCAGTTCGGCACTGGCGACATCAGCATTGTGCAACCCGGGGCGACGGTCCCGAGTGGGGTTGCAGGTATTCCACCGCTGACGGTGGAAAGCATCAGTAGCACGGAGATGGTCCTGCGCGCCGAGGACGGTCGCTCGACGCGAGTCGCTCTTTCCGGCATCCCGGGCGGTCCGAATATCGCCGCGCCGCAAGGCGGCGTACCGGGTGGCGGTCCCCCTCCCGGGTTCCCGGGCGGTGTCCCCGGCGGTCGCGGTCCCGGCGGTCGTGGCGGGCAGAACGATTAGCAACGGGATTTTTGTATAGTACGGAAGATACTCACGCGGTCGCGTGAGTCTTTGAACGAAAGCGAGAAAAACAAACAGTGATGAAAAACAAACAAAATATGATGCGGGCTTTATGCGCGGCGGCGTTGATCGGCGGCGTGACGCTGGCGGTTGCCGCCCCGCGTGTGGCGTGGGCACAGGCGACCCCGCCGAACGTGACGCTGGATTTGCAGGATGCCCCGATCCGCGCCGCATTGGAGCAGATTTTTCGAAGCGCGAAAGTGGACTTCGGGATCGACCCGACGGTGCAAGGATATGTCAACCTGAAAGTGACCGACATTCCGTTCGAGAACGCGCTGAAGTTGATCCTGCGCTCCTCGACTACGCCGCTCACGTACGCCAAGGAAGGCGGCGTTTACCTTGTGAAACCGCGCACTCTGGACACATCCCAGCCGTTGCCCCCTACGCTCCTGGGCGGGGAGGGCGAGGATGTACGACAACGCGCTAACTTCGAGCAGATCGAACTGACCTATGTGGACCCGGCTGACCTCGCACAAATCCTCAACATCACGATTCTGCGCGTCGGCGTCCGCCAACCTATCGGCGGCGGCGGACAGGGTGGTGGCGGCGGTCTGGGAGGCGGTGGCGGTCTGGGTGGCGGTGGCGGTCTGGGCGGCGGTGGCGGCGGCGGCTTCGGTGGTGGCGGCTTCGGCGGCGGCGGCGGCGGCGGTCTGGGAGGCGGCGGCGGCTTCGGCGGCGGCGGCTTCGGCGGCGGGCGTGGCTTCTAAACGGAACGCTCCGGAAGTAGATTTCAGTGATTGTCGGTCAAAAAATGGAGGATGGAATGCGTCAATTTGTGCGGCGCGGCAAAAAAGCCGCAAACAATACACTTTATGCGGCGGTGCTGTGTCTCTCCGCGCTGACGCTCGCGCCGGTCACGGCGCGGGCGCAGGCACCGGGAAGCGCGGCGGTTGTCACGCTTGATGTCCGGGAGGCGCGTCTGGAAGACGCGGTTCAAATGCTGACGAATCAGACCGGCGTCGACAACGTGGTCTTCGTGAACGTGCCGGGGAAAGCCTTCGGCGTCGTCACAGTGAAGATGACCGATAAGCCGTTCGAGAAAGTGCTTCGCGCCATGGCGGCGTCCGCCGAAGCATCCGTCAGCCTGGAGGATGGGGTCTATTATG
Source organism: Armatimonadota bacterium (assembly GCA_043763605.1). GTDB lineage: Bacteria > Armatimonadota > Armatimonadia > Armatimonadales > Armatimonadaceae > JACMIU01. The sequence continues at coordinate 15,243 of JAYULM010000504.1, forward strand.
TCCGCCCGCGCGGCACCGAGGCGGAAGCGGCAAAGCCGCAACAAGCCGCTCCGGCACCCGCCGCGAAGAAGCGAAGTCTGCAGACGGTGGTTATCCCCCTGCAGTTCATGATGCCCAGCCATTTCGAGAGGTTCGTCAAAAACGAGATCACCGCCGAACTGCTTTCGCAGGACCCGCGCCGTCACATTCTGGAAGAGGAAATACGGAAACAGCGGCAAGTGAACTTCGATATCCCGCAACCGCTCAATATGCAACCGGGCGTGATCGGGAATGGTCCGGCGCAACCCAATCCCATACCGGTGAACCCGGGGCGTTCCGAAGGGCTTTCCGCCGGTCGGGACGGGGATGACGCGGCAGGGCAACGCGCGGGCGGCGGCGGCGGACAGGGTGGCTTCGGTCAGGGTGGCGGTGCCGGAGGCGGCGGTCGCCCCGGCGGTGCCGGTCAGGGTGGTCAGGGCGGTCAGGGCGGTGGATTCCTCCCCGAAGGTGTCGAGCAGATCGTTTCGTACGACGCCAACAATACTCTGCTCGTACGCGGGGACTCCGAGGGTATCGAGGAGTTACGCGCCCTGATCCGGTTCCTGGACGTGAAACCGAAACAGGTCAACGTGAAAGTCGAGTTCGTGCAGTTGAACATCACCGACACCGACCAGTTCGGTATCGACTGGCAGTTCAAATTCGCCAACAACATCGACACGTTCATCCCGTCGCAGGGCGGTTCGACGCCGACCCTGACCCTTGCTTATGCGAGCGGTAACACGGTCGCGAACCTGCGCCTCTCGCTGATCCGAAACACGGGTAACCTGTTGCAGTCGCCGATCATCTCGACGACGAACAACACGCCCGCGTCCATCACCTTCCAGCAAAACCAGCCGGTGTTCCTGACGCAACAGGTGATCGCGGCGGGCGGTATCGCCTCGCAAGGGACGACGATCACCTTTATCCCGGTCACGAACTTCTTGACCGTGACGCCGCACATCAATGGAGACAACTCCATCAGCATGGCGTTGTCACCGCAACTGGCGCGGTCGAGCACAGTTCAGGGACCGGGTGGTCTGACAGCCCCGGCGGTTACCTCGCAGTCATTGACCACGTACCGCACCGTGCAGAGCGGCGAGACCATCGTTCTCGGCGGGTTCATCACGCGCCAGGAAGACCGACAGATCCAGAAAGTCCCGTTCCTTTCGGACCTGCCGATCATCGGAAGCCTGTTCACACAGACGAACCGATCCGTGGTCGGGAACGAAGTGCTGGTGTTCGTCACCCCGACGATCATCGAGGACCGTTCGCAAGGGACGACCGGGGTTCTCGGTAGCCCGTCGCCCACTCCGTAGTGAGTGGTCAGTGGTGAATAAGTGGTTAGTGATCAGTGGACAGTGGTCAGAAACGAAAGAGGCTCGCACCGAATGGCGCGAGCCACTTTCCACTTTTCACTGATCACTAACCACTTATTCACCACTGACCACTAACGCATGATACGATAAACCCGCTATGTTCCGCTTTTTAACCGGGGGCGAGTCGCACGGACCCGCCCTGACTGCCATTATCGAAGGTCTCCCGGCGGGGATGCCGCTTCTCGCCGAACCCGTCAATGAACAACTGCGCCGCCGCCAGGGGGGCTACGGGCGCGGCGCGCGCCAGAAGATCGAGTCCGACAGTGCCGAGATCCTGAACGGCGTACGGTTCGGCCGCACACTCGGCTCTCCCGTCACGATGCTTGTCCGCAACCGCGACTGGGAAAACTGGCAGGGACGGATGCGCATCGAACCCGCCGAAGAGGGTATGGAGGAACCCGCTGCGATCACGGTCCCGCGCCCCGGTCACGCCGACTGGGTCGGGATGATCAAGTACGGGCACCCCGACCTGCGCAACGTGTTGGAGCGGTCGTCCGCGCGCAACACGGCGACGCTGGTCGCGGTCGGCGCGGTCGCGCGGCTTCTGCTCCTGGAGTTCGGGATTCGCGTCGTTTCCCATGTCACCCGGATCGGCTCCGAAGCCGCCCCCGCCGTGGAGGGGATGACCGCCGACGAACTGTACGAAAAGGCGGAAGCCTCGCCGGTGCGGTGCGTGGATGAGGGCGCGAGCGAGCGCATCGTCGCGCTGATCGACGGCGCGAAACGGCGCGGCGATACGCTCGGCGGCGTGTTCGAGGTCGTCACGTTCGGTCTCCCGGTCGGGCTGGGTTCGTATGTCCACTGGGACAAGCGAATCGACGGGCGGCTGGCGATGGCACTGATGAGCATCAACGCGATCAAGGGCGTGGAAATCGGGATGGGTTTCGGCGTCGCCGAAGTGCCCGGTTCGCAGGTACACGACGCGTTCTATGTCGGGGGCAATGCCGGGGTGCAACGGCTGACGAACCGCGCGGGCGGCACCGAAGGCGGCATCACCAACGGCGAACCGCTCGTGATCCGCGCCGCGATGAAGCCGATTGCCACGCTGATGCGGCAGTTGGAATCGGTCGATCTGTCTACCCGCGAAGCCAAACCGGCGTTCGCGGAACGTTCCGACGTATGCGCGGTCCCGGCGGCGGCAGTGATCGGCGAAGCCATGGTCGGCATCACGCTCGCGCAGGCGTTCCTGGAAAAGTTCGGCGGCGACTCGCTGGACGAGGTGCGCCGCAACTACGACGGGTTCGCCGCGACGTATCGCAACGCGGCGGAAAAAAAGTAGAGACGTGTGTCGGCCAGGGAAGAACGGTCGTGGCATGTGGGTGCTGTCGCAGGGTGGCATTCCCGAGGGATAATGCTACGGCGGCGAAAGGAACCGGACGAATGAAAAAGACGGGGTTGGCACGGGCGTCTATCGGATTAGGTCTGCTGTTGCTGGCGGGGGCGACCCGCGCCGACGATTGGACCCAGTGGCGCGGTCCCAGGCGGGACGGCATTTCGCGGGAGAGGAACCTGCTCAAGACCTGGCCCAAACAGGGACCGAAGTTGCTCTGGCAGGTCAAGAATGTCGGCTCCGGCTACGGTAGCGTCGCGGTGGTGGGGGGGCGGATCTATCTGGTCGGCAATACGGGCATGGACGACGAGTTCGTATCGGCATTGGATGCCAAAACCGGCAAGCCGATCTGGTCTGCCCGGCTCGGCAAGGTGGGGAACCCCGAGCAGCAACCCAGTTACCCCGGTGCGCGCTCGACGCCCACCCTCGACGGCAATCTGCTTTACGCCCTCGGTTCCGACGGCGACCTTGCCTGCGTGGAAACGGCAACCGGCAAAGTGCGCTGGCACAAGAACCTGCACATGGATTTCGGCGGCAAACCCGGCGTCTGGGCGTATTCCGAGTCGCCGCTGGTGGACGGCGACAAGGTTATCGTTACGCCGGGCGGCAAAGAGGCGACACTCGTTGCGCTCGACAAGCGTACGGGGGCGATCCTGTGGAAATCGCCCGTGCCGGGCGGGGACGAAGCGAGTTACTCCTCTGTGGTGACGCTCGAAAGCGGGGGCGTCCGGCAGTACGTCCAGTTCCTCAGCAAAGGCTTGGTCGGCGTGGACGCCGGGACGGGCAAGTTCCTGTGGCGTTTCGATAAGACCCTCGACAAACAGTATAGCGTTCATATGGCGACACCCATTGTCTCGGGCGATACCGTTTACAGTGCCGCCGGGTCGGGGGGCGGCTTAGCCCGGCTCCAGACAGCGGGTGGGTCGGTCACCGCCGAACCGGTGTACGTCGAGCGCAAGGCACCGAGCGCGCTCGGCGGTGCGGTCAAGGTCGGCGACCACCTGTACGGCACGACGAACACGGTTTTGCTCTGCACGGAATATGCGACGGGCAAGGTGCGCTGGGAGGAACGTTCGGTGGGAGCCGCGTCTATCTGTTATGCCGACGGGAGACTCTACGTCCGGGGAGTGAGCGGGGAGATCGCGCTGGTCGAGGCGACCCCCGAAGCATACCGGGAGTCGGGTCGCTTCACGCCCCCGGACCAACCGGCGCGGGGCGAAGCGAAAGCCTGGTCCTATCCGGCGGTCGCGAATGGCCGCCTTTATGTGCGCGATCTCGGCTCGCTCTGGGCGTACGACATCCGGCAGTCGTCCGTTTCCCGCTGAAAAGGGAGACGTTATTTCTCCCTCCCCCCAGCCCCCTCCCTCATTCCGATGAGGGAGGGGGCTGGGGGGAGGGAGAATACGGCAGGAGGGGGGAGGGAGAAACAACGGTCTGGGCGAGAAAAATCGTCGCGCCCAAACCCGCCCCCAGGCATAAACCGTACACGCTGCCCCAGAGTAACATTCCCGCCTTCCCGCCAACCGCGTCGTTGAGCCAGGAACCGACGAAATACCCGGCTGTGTTGGCGACGAACAGAACGCCGGCAAGACGCGGGGCTGTGCGCAACACTCCGAAACCAGCGGCGAAAATTAGTCCCATCAGTGCCGACCCCGCGAGCGACCCTACCCACTCGCCGACCGCGCCGCGCAGGGAAAAGTACGCGCCGACCCAACCGGCGGCGTAGGCGAGGAAGGCGAGCGCGAACAGGGCGAAGAATCGACCCGCCTGTTTCGACTCGACGACGAGCGGGCGCAGGGCCGCGCCGCCGAGCAGAATGAATAGCGCGGTCCAGGCGACATATGCCCCCGTCAAGCCCAGACGCGCATACATCCACCGTTCGGCGAAAGCGACCGTGGCGAAGACGGCAAGGCTCGCCAGACAAAACCCGACGCTGCCCGTCAAAACGGAGCGTCCCAGCGACGGTATGGGTATGGGTGTTGCGTCAGGCTCGGAACGATCCATTGTCACGTATTATATCCGTCACGGGTTACACAGGGCGCGAAGTTGCAGGGCGCACAGATGGGATCGTCACGGACTTCCGCCAGCCCGCTCTTGCCCCCTTGACCGGAAATCTGGGTCCGCCACAACCGGGCGTACGCGCCATCCGTTTTCAGGAGTTCGTCATGGGTACCCTGCTCCGCGATGCCGCCGCCGCCGAGTACGTAGATGGTATCCGAATTAGCGATAGTGGAAAGGCGGTGCGCCACGGCGATTGTGGTGCGACCTTCGGCGATCTTGTCGAGTGCCTCCTGGATCTCCTTCTCGTTCGTCGAATCGAGGCTCGAAGTCGCCTCGTCGAAGACGAGCACCTTCGGGTTGCGGATGATCGCCCGGGCGATAGCCACGCGCTGCTTCTCTCCCCCCGACAACTTCACGCCGCGCTCGCCAACGACCGTTTCGTATTTCTCGGGAAGTGCCGCGATAAAGTCATGTATGTTCGCGAGCCTCGTGGCAACTTCGATCTCCTCGGGCGTGGCGTCCGGCTTGCCGAAGCGGATGTTTGCGGCGATGGTGTCGTTAAAGAGGGACGGCTCCTGCGGCACGATGGCGAAAATGTCATGGCGTGCTTCTTTGCCGAGTTCGTTCAGCGGGACGCCGTCGATACGGATACTGCCCCCGGTCGGTTCGAAGAACCGGAAGAGCAACTTCACGATGGTTGATTTCCCGGCACCCGAGGGACCTACGAAAGCGACGCGCTTGCCTGGCTCGATATGGAGGTTCACATCGCTTAAGATCGACCGGTCGTTGCCATAAGAGAAGTTTACGTGGTCGAAGAGCACGTCCCCTCTGACCGTCTTGATGACTTGAGGATTCGTCGGCTCCTGAATAGTCACCTCTTCTTGCAGGATCTTCGAAATGCCCTGCAAGTCGGTGAAGTTATCCTTCATCTCCCGATAGATGAAGCTGAGGGTGCTGATCGGGGCGGTAAGGCGCACGATATACGCGCTCAATAGCACCAGGTCTCCCACCGTCAGGACGCGACTCCCGGCTTGCCGCACAGCGAGGTAGAGTGTGATGCCCATGCCGAGCGCGAGGATCAGCCCTTGCCCGCCTGCCACCAACGCGAAGATGCGATTCGACATAATGTTGGCGTTGTGCCAGGAACCGATCAGCGGATGGTACTGATTTTTGAGCCAGGGTTCGTTGTTAAAGTACTTTACCGTGTCGATATTGCCGACGCTGTCGATCTCGTGCGACGAAACAGCGTCCTCCGCTTCGTTCGCGGCGAGACGCCACTTCTGCCGTTTTTCCGTCGCCCATAGGGTGAAGATCGTGTAGACGATTACGGTGCTCAGAGTAACCAAGGCGTAGATCGGGGCGTATAATTTGAGCAATAAAGCGGTGACGATGATCAGCTCGACGAAAGTCGGCAGCAGAGTCAGAACGACGATGTCCATCAGGAAGGCGAAAGCCCTACCGCCGCGGGTAAGTTTCTTGCTCAGGGCACCGAGTTTTTGCTCGTGATGATATGCCACCTGCAGATCGAGCAGATGGGTATAGAGTGCCTTCAACATTCGGGTCGAGACGCCTTGCCGAACCGGCGCGAAGACGAAGTCCCGAAAGAAGTCAACGAGGATCTGCCCCAAACTGAGCAGGAAGTACGTGCCGAGGAAGCCGAGTATCACCGCGAAGGCGTTGCCTCTCGCGATTCCGTCGATTACTTTCTTCAGCCAGATCGGCTGGATACTGACGAGGACGCGCCCGGCAATCAGCAATCCGAGGCTGAGGACGATCAGCGGCAGGTAAGGTTTACCGAAGCGCGTGAGATAGAGAACGGAAGGATCTTTGGGTTTTGACTGCATCGGGTGAATTAGCATGCGCGGTGCGAGGGGTAACGGTCTCCGGTCGATCCCTTCATCAGGTAGACCCAAGAGCGATAGTCAGGCATCGCCGACTTTGCGCCGAACAAGGTACCCGCAAAAACCCTCCCCGGTTCCAAAATATTAAAACGGCGTTGGAAACGTTCGTAACCACGTGGGGGATACAGAGCGGATTTTGACGGCTCTTTTCGCCGGATGCGAGCATGTCCGCCCTTGATCGGACGCGGCCCGACTCAACGCCCCCCGCGCGCTGGTCGGGGGCGGACGAAACTCTGGGGGCGCGGCGGGCGAGCGGGGGCGGCGGTGAACTCCTTGACCCGGACCGGGTTGATTTTTCCGATCACGGTGTTGAACAGCGCGTCGGCGGCACCCTTCGGTAGCGGCGGCGACAACTGGACGAACGCCTCGTCGCTCCCGTCATCGTCCTCGCTTCCGCCATCGCCTTCTCCGTCGCTGTCGGAAACGGAGTTCCCGCCGCCGGGGTCGCCTTCGCCACCCAGCACGCCGACAAGGCAGTAAAGATTCTCTTCATCCGGTACCGGTTCCAGTCGGAGCGCGACGAAAACGTCCAGATTGATCAACTCGTTCTCTTCGTTCAACAGCCACATAATCCGTCCACCTGCTTTCTCATACTCATCTCGTTTTTGTCCCCCCCGTCCGGACAGGGAAATATAGAGTGCCGTGCTTTCACGTACTCCCGATCCATCTGTGGAAAAAACGTTACTCGGGTTCCGATGTGTCAGGAATCGAGAGAGGCTTTCCCTTCGGACCGTTGTAGAAGAAGAACTCGTCCTTGCCGTCCACCCGCCCCTGTAAAAGGGGAGCATTGGGGTCCAGGTTAATACCCTTGCGCTCCGCCTCCTGCGTAAGAAAGAGCCGCAACCGCTCTAATTTCACGTCCTCGGGCAGGTTTCCCTTGATGGCGAACGCTATCGCCTTGATCGGCACAATCAGTTTGCTACCCCGCATGTTCGTACTCCCCCGGAACTCTTTCCAGCAGTATAGCCTAAAACTACGCCGAGGGGGGAGGCGAACCGTCGCGGGAGGACCGTGTCTCAAAAAGTAAAAGGATACCTGACCGATCATGCCGCGTCCATGTCAGCGAGGCGAATATCCGAGATGGGTGAAGCGGGCAAGTTCACAACCCACGCGGTCGGTATGCTCCTGATCCATGACGGCGAGACTCTCCGACGTGCCGTCATCCCGTTCGGCGACCACGACGAAAACGATGTTGCGCCCCCGCTTTTCCCGCTTGCCGACGAACCGAGCGAACTCGTCCAGATCGGCGACCTTGCGCCAGCCGCCCCGTAGCAGGGCGTTGCGCTCCTTATCGAGTAGCCACTGTCGGCGGAACCAGATCGCATAGCACCCGTAAAGGAATACCGTCACCGCGAGGATCACCGCGAACAAAGTGATGTCCTGCAGGACGGCATTCCCAGCGGTCGCGTCCCATCGTAGCCCCTCATGCAACTTCGTCTGCAACAACAGGAATGCCGTTCCCGCCACGACCGTGAAGCCGAGGGCGAAGTAGAAGGTCCGTAGCAGTTTTTCCCGGACGGACCATTGAATGATCAGTCTGTCGTTTTTCACAATGGCTTCATGCCACGTCAAATGCAATGGGCTGTCCTCGCGGTGAAGTTCGATCTCGTTGCCGTCGAAAGGGTTTCGAGTTTGTTGTTCTTACCTCCGTTCCAGGATTTTGAAACCTCCGAAATGAACGAAGTTGCTATCGATGGGTAGGAGGAGCAGACACGCGGAAAAGTGGTTCATCGCGCTTTCGTGTTCATGGATACAACCGGCAAACATGGAGGGATGTATTTGAACGGCATCCCGTATACGCTAAAAAACTGACCGGCTAACGTTTGGGGAAGCGGGAGGCAGGACTTGAACCCGCGACAAAAAGTTTGATTGGTATTCGCTTTTAAAACACCCAAGAAGCAACCCCTCCGTGAGTGTTTGTTGTTTGTTGGTTCCTTACTATTGACAAGGGAGAGTTTTATCGCTAAAATTAGCGAAAGAATGTCCAGACCTATAACTACTGAACCAACCGAAACTCACATCAAGGTTTTACGAACAATCGCTACTATGATTAAAAACGGTTGTCTGCCAACCATTGCTGAGTTATGTGCCACTCTCAGTCTTAAAGGTGCATCCAGTATCAATCGAACATTAAGTTTAATGCAACGATTAGGTCTTATTGAGTACGATGGTGGCGGGAAGCGTGGTAAGCGCAAGGTAGTCAAACTAACAAGTGCTGGTAAGACGGCTAGTGGTCAGCTGGGTATCCCGCTACTCGGTGCGATCAATGCTGGACCCTTAGAGGAGGCACTTGCGCAACCTGAAGCACGGGTAGAAATCCACGAACTGCTTCCTCATAAGGAGGATGATTTTCTTCTCAATGTCAACGGCGACTCTATGAAAGATGATGGCATTTTACATGGTGATAAGGTTTTGATTAGCCCCACCCCAGATCTTAGGAACGGCGAAATTGCCGCAGTCTATGTCGGGGAGAGTTACCAAGTGACACTTAAACGTGTGTTCATTGACAAAGCACGGCAATTAATCACTTTTCGCGCAAGCAATCCTGACTACCCGGAAAAAACGTTCTCTGATTGTGATGTGCGGGTTGCCGGAGTTTTTCGCGGGTTGATCCGCACTTCGACAAACAAAGGAATTAGCACTTATGGGATTTAACTCAAGTATTGAATGGACGACACATACATTCAATCCGTGGTGGGGATGTACGAAAGTGTCCGACGGTTGCAAGCATTGCTACGCCGAAACACTATCAAAGCGTTGGGGGCACGATTTTTGGGGTCCTGCAAAATCCCGGCGGCTCATGAGCGATTCGCATTGGGAAGAACCTCTCAAATGGAATCGTGAAGCGTTCGACACGGGTATACGTCCTCGAATCTTTTGTGCTTCAATGGCTGACGTGTTTGATGAACGAGCACCCGAGGGGCAAAGGGAACGATTGTGGGAAATCGTCCGCCGCACTCCAAATCTTGACTGGCAGATTCTCACAAAACGTCCACACCTTATCGAGCAAACTTTGCCAGATGATTGGGGTGCTGGCTACCATAATGTCTGGTTAGGAACAAGTGTGGAAGACAACCGCGTCGTACAACGTATTGACCAACTACGTGAAGTTCCAGCGGTTGTGCGTTTTCTTTCTTTTGAACCGCTTATAGGCCCCTTGACTGACCTCAATCTCGAAGATATTCATTGGGCTATCGTTGGTGGTGAATCCGGTCATGGCGCACGCCCTGTGCAAGAAGAATGGATAACAGAGATTCGCGAACAGTGCAGAACTGCCAATGTAGCATTCTTCTTCAAGCAATGGGGAGGTGTATTCAAAAATAGAGCGGGGCGTGAGCTACAAGGGCAACTTTACAGCGAATTTCCTAATCCTCCTGCGCGCCCAATGGTAGCACCAATGAATGGCGTAAACATTAGACAGTTGCCCTGCTTACAAGCAGCATAGAACCGAGCAATTGATCAAAAATCGAAGCAGGTAGAGTTGAAAATCCTAAATGCTTCGATTTTTCACCCATCTTCGAATCTTAATTGCGTGTCATCGTTGAGAATCCACGTGTTGTTCTTTTTCAATTTACCATTGAGTGGGACTATTTTGGGGATCTCTGGTTGATCAACAAGTTTTTGCACCGCCTGACGGTGCAATGTTTTGCTGTACTCACCGAAACGTTCTTGGATTAATGTTGAAATTAGCTCACGCCGTGTCCATACCTTAGACGGACTTTTTTTGCCAATATCCAAGATCGTACCGATCAATGAGTTAAATTGCCTGGCAACCTCAACGTCCTTTGGATCTTCGAGTTCAAGCCCGAAGAACGATTGTTGACCACCAAGCCGTTGCTCAGAAGCTAAAGCAAGTTGTTTTTCCGTTAATTCGTTCAGATCACTTGACTCTTTATGAAAGGTGTCGTTCATCAGTTCAACGCCATCAATATGGCGGGTCCAGTACACAATATGATATTTGACACTGCCGCCTTTGCTATCATAAATCGGGGCTGTATAGAAGTAACCCGGTTCTCCCGAAAAGCCGAAACGAGCTTGGCTTAGGATTCTGCGTCCAAGATAGTTCAAAACGTCTCGTTGCCCTAATGTTCCACGCTCGACTAAAATTTTCCATTGATCGTCACCAAAAACGCGCGTCATTGTGTCACTTAACGTAGCTCGAAACTTTTCAATTTTTTCGCTTGAGGTGTTCCTTGGGCGGAGTGCATGAAGGTTTCTCCTCGCTAATTGCGTGAAAAATACGGCGCAAATTTCGGTCTTCGCGTTGCGATGAAGTAGCGGCAATATGTCACTAAATTCCAGTTGCGCGTGGTTGAATGGATCAAGGAAAGCGAACAAAGGTGAAGTATTTGCCACACGTAAGACCTCATTCAGTGCATCCTTGAACCTCCCATTGTGATTCGTTACAAAGCCTTGTTGAACCCACGTAGCAGTACACTTCTCCAGTTCTGAGAAATGAGTAGTATCCAGAGCCTCTTGCAAAAATATACCTCCGTCAAAAGTCGATCTTTGCCGAGAGTCGCCTCTGAAAACGTTGTCATCAAAAGGCACTTTTGACGGAGGTGTAATAGAGCGACAGGGCGCGAATCGTTGTTTCCCACTAAATTTTCGCAACGAGGGTGGCATGAAATCAATGCGTCGGTGCCGATTTGGATCACGATACCGATTTTTGCAAGAGGCT
>JAYULM010000505.1:0-1843 GCA_043763605.1 Armatimonadota bacterium
GATGCGGTCGCATCCGCGATGAAACTCTGGGCTTTGGAAAAAGGCGCGACCCACTTCACGCACGTTTTCTTCCCGCTCACCAGTTTGACCGCCGAAAAGCACGACTCGTTCTTCGAACCGGACGGCGAAGGCGGCACCATCGCGCAGTTTTCCGGGTCCGCACTGATCCAGGGCGAGCCGGACGCGTCATCGTTCCCGTCGGGCGGCATCCGCTCCACCTTCGAGGCACGCGGCTATACGGCGTGGGATGTCACCAGCCCCGCCTATATCTACGCCAATCCGAACGGCAACACGCTGTGTATCCCGACCGCGTTCCTTTCCTGGACCGGCGAAGCCCTCGACCACAAGACCCCGCTCCTGCGTTCCATGCAAGCCCTGAACACGCAGGCGACCCGAATCCTGAATCTCCTCGGCGACGAGGAGTGCGGCATGGTTACTGCAACCGCCGGGCCGGAGCAGGAATACTTCCTGATCGACCGCAACTTCTTCTTCGCCCGCCCCGACCTGCTCAACGCCGGTCGTACCCTGTTCGGCGCGAAGCCGCCCAAGGGGCAGGAGTTTGAGGACCACTACTTCGGCGCGATCCCCGAGCGAGTTTTGTCGTTTATGATGGAGCTGGAGCACGAACTCTACAAACTGGGCATCCCGATCAAGACCCGCCACAACGAAGTCGCGCCCGGTCAGTTCGAGATTGCCCCGATCTACGAGTCGGCAAACGTCGGACACGACCACCAGCACATGGTCATGCAGAGCATCCAGAGCATCGCTACCAAATACGGAATGGCGGCTCTCCTGCACGAAAAACCGTTCTCGGGGATCAATGGCTCCGGCAAGCACGTCAACTGGTCGCTCGGTTGCAAACTCGGCAACCTGCTCGATCCCGGCGAATCCCCGCATGAGAACACGCGCTTCCTGATATTCTGCCTGGCGACCATCCGCGCCGTACATAAATACTCGACCCTGCTCCGCGCCGCCGTGGCGTCCGCCGGGAACGATCACCGCCTCGGTGCGAACGAGGCACCGCCCGCGATCATGTCGATCTTCCTCGGCGATCAGTTGGAGGACGTGTTTAATCAATTGAAGACCGGCGGCGCATCGTCGTCCAAACTGCGCGGGACGCTCCAGATCGGCGTGGACACTCTGCCGATCCTGCCGAAGGACGCGGGTGACCGTAACCGCACCTCGCCGTTCGCGTTCACGGGCAACCGTTTCGAGTTCCGCGCCGTCGGGTCGAACCAGTCCATCGCCTGGCCACTCGTGGTCATGAACTGCATCCTCGCCGACTCGCTGGACTTCGTTTCCACCGAGATCGAAAATGAGATGGCGGGGGACGCGACGAAACTCAACGGCGCGATCCAGAAAGTTCTCCAAGGGATCGCATCGGAGCATCACCCGGTGGTGTTCGGCGGCAACGGTTACTCGGAAGAATGGCACGCCGAAGCCGAAAAGCGCGGCTTGCCGAACCTGCGTACGACGCTCGATGCCCTGCCAAAACTCCTGGACGCGGCGAACGTCGCGGTGCTCGGCAAGTACGGCGTACTGTCGCCGCGCGAGGTCGAATCTCGCTACGAGATCTGGATGGAGAAATACATCCGCGACGTGAACACGGAAGGCTTGCTCGCGCTGGAAATCGCCCGCACGAAGATATTCCCGGCGGTGGTTACGTACCAGTCGCAACTGGCGACGCTCGCCCTGCAACTCAAGGAACTGGGCAAGACCCCGAACACGAAGATGCTGGATCAGATCACCGCGCTCGCGGGCGATCTGGAAACCGGGATCGAAACGCTCGAACACGCGCTGGCACATGAAACCGAGGGCGAATCCATCGACCACGCGCTTCACT
>JAYULM010000506.1:0-26378 GCA_043763605.1 Armatimonadota bacterium
GTAAGTCCCCTGACAGTTATGTAGTCAACAGTTTTCCCGAATAGGTCCATTGAAACGGCTTCGCTAAACTGTTAGCGTATTTCCGCCATGATGTACTAGCACGATCCCGTTGAACGCGATGCCCCTGAGACTGTCGAGTAAACATCTGAGCGTCTTCCGCAGCGAAGTGATGTAAGGTACCGCCTCCGGCAGATTGAACGTCAGCCCGATGAGGGAGGGCGGTTACTGTCCGCGTCCGTGATCTGAGACATCTATGCCACCGTCTTACCCGCAAAGTGTTGGCGCATACGGTCGCCGTTTGGTTGAACTTACAACAAGGCAGGGGGGCACTCGATTTCGACGCGCTCGTCACCGCATATAAAGTCGCAGATTGAGTAGCGACAACAAGCGATTAGCGTGCTCTAATTTTGCGTCAAATTATCAGGCTAAATGATCGACCGGAAAAAAATCTTTGCAAGTGGCTCATATGCAAAAATCGGCTCGGCAATCAGGAATGCCGGTTTCCATGCCCGAATCATTCATATTTGGCGGGAAACTTGCTTGACAAAACGTTTCGCGGCACCGCGATCGATTTTTGAAAGCAACTCATAACATTAATTATCCGCTGGCAAGTTTGAACGAGCAGTGGTACCGTGCTTTCATGATAAAAGAAGGGGGCAAAAGGCGTGAATTAGTGACGGTACTTGATAGTAAGCGACTTTTCGCTGCGTTGATGGTGCTTAGTATCATCCTGCTATTTTTCCTGTATAGACTTGCTTTGGCAAGACAAGCCCCTCGAATTAAAGGCGTCGAGTGGCACAAGATCAATGATGCGATCTTAATTGCCTACAAAGATCCCGAGGACTGCGGATGTATGGATAGCCTGGGAATGATCCTTGCGGAAGCGTCCCGGTTCAACAAGGCGGTTGTTATCTTGGGGGAAGCAAAAACGATCGATAAGTTAAAGAAGCATTATTCACACAGGAATGACCTGCTGTTTGCCTCATGCCCCAATAGCAGTCTGCCTCCTGCCATTAATCGTAATAGAACCTCTGCCGTGGAAGTCAGGTATGGCTTTATCACCTCTAAGATTGAGTAGGATAGGATCTCGAAAATGAAATTTCCGTACCGGGTTGCTATGACCGGATGCGTTCTCGCCGGTTGTATAGGGACTTATATCTGGTATCAGACGCTAAATACGGCACTCAAGGCGGAGTACGGTGAGGTCAGTTATGGGGCCAAATTAACCTCTGTCGGAGAAAAGCTGGAGTCACAGTCGAACCGCCGGAAGGTACTAAATAAAGCAAAGTTGTTGAGACGAAAATGGGAGCCTTGGGCACGTGAGCACCGGGTCATCTTGAAAGGCATGATGGAGACTCGCCCCGTCACTCTCCAGACTTTTACCATTCTCGAACAAGCGCTACCTCGCCCGGGATACTCGCCGGACGGAATCCAGTGGGCTGATTTGATGCCGAAAGATAATTCGCCAGCCGTGATGAGAAGCCGAGGTTCTCTCGGTTTCACGTGGCAGGTACCGCCTGAGAGGCCCGCTATAAAAGAACGCGAAGCAAACTCGGAGTTTTCTCAGTTGTCGGAAGAAGAACGCAACGCAAACTGGGAGTTTTCTCATTTGTCGAAACGTAACGATTATCCACTGATGGTAGCCATGGGTGGAGCCGCCGAAGGACGAGAAACTTTAATCATTTGGGCCAGCGGCCTAATAACGGAGGAGGTGCTGCAAAAAAATAAAAAACAGGTGAAGGGTGGACGCGTGTATATGGATGAGCCGCGCGTCACAGAAATCGAGTCATGCTACGACTTCCTGAAAGGAAAATAGGTTTATGCGAATTGCCAATATTGCACTACTGATCGTTTTTTTATTTAGCGCAGTAGCTGTCGTTGTCCTATCGGACTATGATCGCCCTGTCTCAGCGAACGACTACGGTTGTCGCCCAGGCTACTGGGATCCAGTAGGCGACATCCTCGTTATTTGCCCTAATGGGCTAGAATACCGTAGGACTAGGGATGCATGCGCCACAAGTCCCACAACCCAACGCTGTTGTCAGTACCATGTATATAACGCCTATTGCGCCGGAACGAACACCTACGCCGGTGCTGCTTACTCGTTTCAGTATGCAGCGGGACCAAGTCTGTTTTGTGCTTACGGTGGGTGCGTTAACGCCTAAGGTTTTATCATAGAGGTGGGTGTGCACAGGGACATTAGTTCCACAGCCCTATATGAAGGGGATGGGCATCGAAAAATGCTCTTTCCCTTTCATATAGGGTTGTTTCATTGCATTCATCTAAAGCTGCTTTGAGTTTTTTTGAAGATTCTTTCCAAGAATGTGGTATGAACTCTGGACTTGCAGACATGGTAGAAGCAAATCCTTCGCGCTGGCTCTGGCGAGCATCAACCCCGCGAACACGACGAATTGGGCAATGGACTTATGTCGGTTGTTGATCCGTTTGTTTGCTAAGCCACTGGTTGATACATTGGCGGTTGTGCGCCTCCAGTAGGACCATGAACCGCTCCACGATGTCCTGCTCGATCCCTATCCATACGCCGCAGGAGCGGCGCACCAGGCCGCTCTTCCGCTGCCGCCATTTCGTGTTAAGCGCTTCTACGATGCTCGTCTTGCCGCTTCCTTTATCACAGACTTCATGATCCGTCCCTACGAAGAAGGATTGGTATGTCTTCAAGCCGTCAGTCTTCACAGGCAAAGGGCGATAGTTTTCGGGCACGTCTTGCCACATCCGCTCCAGTGTTTCTTCGCTACGGTCCCCGAGTGCGAACCCAGAACCTGCCTAACCGAGCGTGACACTGCTAACCAACGTGAGTTCGGGATAAGCAGAGTTCCAAAACTGTTATTTATTGTCAATGGTATGTAACAGCATTCCATAATCTCGCGATTTACTTGCGGCATTCCCGATTGTCTGAAAACAGACGGCATTTAGGGAAAATCCACTGCGCTGACTATGCTGTTTCGAGAGTAAAATCGGTGATTTCACCCTCCGCTTATCCCGAACTCACGTGCCTGATCTATCTCATTCCTTGCCCAACGCGTCACCCGAATCACATACCGACTCGGTTCGTCCTCGTGTAATGATTCGGATTCGTTGATCATCGCCCAACATTTTCCGACAGAAGGGATTTTTCGCGTTCAGCGAGCAATCGTGTGCGTCTTTCTGCGGACCGGGCGATGCACTCCTCCAACGAAAATGTGTCGCCCGTTTCGATCTGTGCGACGCTATGGGAAATGGCCAGACAGGATTGCTCGAAGTCGGCACGATCCGCATCGTCGCCCGCGTCGCCCGCACTTTCCCGCGCGACATCGTTACGGATCGCCTCCCGTAGAATAGCGACCGTATAATCACTATGATCTTTTGTTGGGATACGACCGAACAAAACCGCGACATCTTCAGGCAGTTCCACAGTCAGTGTCATGTTCCGATAAAACTCCTTCCGTTGATTGTAGCACGAAATCAGCCGCCGGTTTCGTAGCGTGCGGGGCAATAGCAAGACGAACTATTTTAACGTCGGCGCAACCGTTACCCGCTCGCCGTCCGTGGCGATCACGATAGCCCCCGCGCGGTCGGTGCGATACGTCGTCGCGCCCACCGCGTCCAATCGTTCGAGAACCGCCGGGGCGGGATGCCCGAAGTTGTTTTCGCGCCCGCACGAGATCACCGCGACCGACGGCGAAACCGCCGTGAGAAACGCGCCGCCCGACGAGAAACGCGAGCCGTGATGCCCTACTTTCAGCACGTCGGCGCGGAGCGGGACGCCGCTCCTGAGCAGATTTCCCTCCGCCGCTTCTTCCGCGTCCGCCGTGAAAAGCAGGGTCGCGTTTTTGTAGCGCAGTCGGAGGAGGATGCTGTTGGCGTTGGTGACGGAGCGCGTGTTTGTCAGCGGGGTGCCCGCCGGGTGTATCACTTCCATCGTCACGCCGGATGTTCCGAGCGGGATCGTCTGCCCGCGCCGCGCCAGCGTGATCGGCACCCGCTTGCGGCGCAGGAGGGCGCGCAACCGCGCGGACGCGTCGTTGCCGCCGTCGGGTACGCCGCCGTCTAAAACGTGCCTGACCGGAAACGCACGGGCGACCGCGATCAAGCCCTGTACGTGGTCCTCGTCGGGGTGCGTCGGAATCAGGTAGTCGATCCGGTTGATCCCCCGGCGGCGCAGATACGGGACCACGATGCGACTCCCAGGGTCGCCGATATACCGCTCGTCAGTCCCGGGATAGCCGCCGCCGTCGATCACCGCCACCGCCCCATCCGGCGTTTCGATCACGGCGGCGTCGCCCTGCCCGACATCGAGGAATGTCACGCGCAGTTCGCCCGGGGAGCGTTTGGCGGCGGTAGCGATCCACGGCGGTAGAAGGACCAGTAATAGCGGTAGCACGAAAAGCGCGGCGAGCGGAAAGGGAGCGAGTTCGGGGATCGTCGGGCGCGGTTGAGCTTCCGGAAAGAACAACCGGCGCGTCGCCCGACGCCGGAACAACAGTCCGAGCGCGACGAAAGCGGCATAGAACAGGATCACGTTCGCGGCGGACGGGGACGGCAGGGAAACGGCGGCGAGGTCGGACGCCGCGAAAACACGCGCCGCGCCGGTCAAAAACGCGCAGAGCCACTGGATCGGTGCCCAGACGACGGCGGGGAGCGCGACCGGGACCGCAACTCCGGCGACTAATAGCGCACCGACGACGAGTGCCTCCGCGACCGGTACGAGGACAATCCCGGCGAGCGGGGCGACCAGCGACGCCGTCGAAAAGTGGTACGCGGTCAGCGGCAACGCGGCGACCTGCGCGATGAACCCGGTCCCGAAAAGGAAGACGACGGCACGCGCCAGAAGCACCGGAAGTGGCATGCGGTGTTCGAGGGGAAACAGATACAGGCGGAGTGGGTTTGCCCACAAAAGGATGCCGCCGACACATGCGAGCGACAACTGGAACCCGACATCGTATACCGCGAGCGGGTCGCATATCATGATCACGAACGCCGCCACGACCAGCGCGTGGAGCGGGTCGGCGTCGCGACGCAATACCGGCGCGAGCAGGATCACGGTCAGCATCACCGCCGAGCGCACGGTCGCGGACGAAAACCCGGACGCTAACGCGAACGTCCACAGAAGTAAGATCGCGAGTAGATTCGCCGCGCGCCGCAAGCCGCGCTTGGCAGGCAGGAGTCGCGCCGCGAACGATAGCGCAGCGGCAAAAACGGCTAAGTGTAAGCCCGATACCGACAGGATATGCACCGCCCCGGTCCGCTCGAACGCGAGGTCGGTTTCGTAGGCGATCCCGCCCCGCTCGGAAAGCAACACTCCGGCGACCAGTGCCTGATCGTCGGGCGGGAGCGGCGAACGCGCGATTGTAGATAGGAGGGCGCGGCGTGTCCGTGCGGCGAACGCCGCGAGCGAGCCGCCGTGTGCCGTGGTGATTCGCCGCGCGTCGCCGGTGCGCTTCGCCAGCAGTGTCGCGAAAACGCTCTTGCGGCGCAGGAACGCCCGGTAGTCGAAGCCGCCGGGGTTGGTCGCGCCCGGCGGCGTCTCGACCATCCCACGCACGGCGACCGTGTCTCCGAAATGCGGGGCGGGTCCAGCGTTGGGCGTCTGGGTGACGAGGAGTGTGCCCGACAGTCGGGTGCCGTCTTCATGCGTGGACACCCGGAGCGGGTACCGCGTATCGCCGGAAAACGATTCCTCGGGTTCGGCGGCGACGGTTCCGGCGAGCCAGAGCGACGGTCGCCCCGTTAGACGCGAAACGTCGTCGGGCGCGGGCGTCGCGCGTTCTTGCGCCGTGATCGTGCCCCAGATCGCGAACGGGACCAGCCAGCAACACAGCGCGGCGAGCGGGTGTCGTCGCAGACAGACCGCACCGAGCGCGAGCAGGATCGCGATACCGATACCTGCCGCCCGTGGCACGACGGGAAGAAACGGTGCCGCTAAAATACCAGCGACCAGGGCGGCGGTCATGCCAATTAGCGGCGATATATGATTAATCGCTTATAAATCCACCACGGCGAGTAACACGGCACCGTGGACAGTAAGTGATTTCGTTGCCATCAAGTGGAGGAGAAAGGGTGTCGCAATCTTTACAAGGCACCCACCCGTTATTTATGCGCCATATTTTTAAACGAGCGTCAGTGACACGTGCCTCACGCATCCGTTCTCGCAATTGTGGATTAGCAACCTCAGCAACGCATAGATCTATAGCGACATTATCGATGTCATCTAATTGGATACTGTTTAGTTCTTCGGAAGTGGATTTCGGAAACATAGTGCCAGTCGCTAAATCAACTTTTTTCTGATTGTACCAATTAAATCTCAAACAAGGTAGTTTGCAGTTGACGAGGCTATTACTGTTTTTATGATCGCTAACTTTATGTGGTGCTACCTTTCCGAGAAACCGGCGCGGCGCAGCACCCGGCATCGGGGGCAGTCGGGGTCGCCGAACAGGATGTTACCCTCGCGGTCGAGGCGCGGCGGCGACATCGTGCCGCACACTTCGCAGGGCAGCCAGCCGTTTTCCATGCGCCAGTATTTCAGGCGGGCGTCGGTCACGCGCACCCGGCGCAACCGCTCGCGAAGCCCCTCGTCCGCCACGGTTTCCACGCTCGCGTTGATAGCCGCGTGATCGTCGTCCGAAAGGGCAACGTCGTCCAACTCATCGGTGCCCGGTTTGGGGATCGTGGTGCGCGGGGCGGGTTCTTCCTCCTTCGCATCGACTCCCCGGTTCACGAAGTGGAGATCCTTGATGATATAGGGCGGCGACGGCGAACCGGTGAGGCGCAGGTTCAGTCGTTTCAGAATGTCGGTCTTGTAAAACGTGAGTTCGTTCGCCCACACCGCCGACTTCGCGGAAACGCGCAATACACCGTCCGCGACGCTTAATATCTGTGTGGACCCGGCGACCTGCGGACCGACCACTTCCGCCCAGACGAGCGGCGCGGTATGCTCCAAAACCTTGCGCTCGATCTGCAAGCCGCGCATTCCGTCGCCGAGGAGTTTGGCGATGCCCTGCGCGCCGCTCCTGCGAACGTTCCGTTTGCCGACGTTGTAACTCCCTCGCTGCATGGCTTCTATTATACGCGAATCAGGCGGTTTCGGGGGAATGTATTCCCCCGACGACTCTCACAAACGCCCCGATAAAAAGTGACACCCGTCACATAATTTCGTGACGCCGATCACGGTACTCTCGCCCCCCCGCGCTTATAATGTCAGCAACGAAACCGGCAAGATTGCTTGCACATGGTTTCAAATACCGAAACAAGGAACGAACGACCATGAATACCAGCACTCGCAACACCGGCAGACAACTTTCCGGATTTACCCTTATTGAGCTACTCGTCGTGATAGCGATAATAGCAATCCTCGCCGCGATACTCTTTCCCGTTTTTGCCCAGGCTCGCGAGAAATCCTGGCAGACGGCGTGTCTCTCGAACCAGGAGCAGATCGGTCTGGGGATGCTCCAGTATCTGCAGGACTTCGACGAAACCTTTCCGCGAGCCTGGTACATCAGCAACGGTCCCTCGACCGCGACCCACTACAAATGGCTGGACGGGCTGGCGGCTTACGTGAAAAGCGAGGCGATTTTCACTTGCCCGAGCGACGACGCGAACAAGCCGTACAAATTTCAGAGCGGGACCAACTATGGTTCCTACGCGATGAACGCGGCGTACTGGGCGGGCACCGATAATGCCGCGCCGCCGTATGAGCAAGCTGTCGCCGCGCTCCCCGTTCCCGCGCAAACGATCTGGGTAATGGAAACGGCGAAAACCGGACTCAACAACAATTACTAGATCGAGTGGCCCAATTCGGCGACCAATCCGCCGATCATCAAAGGACCGCAAGGCTTCCGCGTAATGCGCAACGTCGGCGAGCGACATCACGGCACGACCAACGTTCTCCGGTGCGACGGACACGCGAAGGCGCACAAACTGGAGCATCTGGCAAAAACGAACTCCCGGAATGTACGCTATATGTTCTCTATTCAGGATGACGAGAATAAGTAGTCGGGAACCTCACCCCCCATCCCCCTCTCCTCCGAGGAGGGGGGGAGCCAGAGTGGACACGCGAAAACGAGACGCCTCCGGTGCATCTACTCCCCCTCTCCTCGGAGGAGAGGGGCACCCAGAGGGTACCCGGGGGTGAGGTTCTTGCCTCACCGCTCCCCGTATTCGGTCAGGTACTGATTCAAGTCCTCGGTGCGCTTTGTCGTCATTTGCAGGGCGGCACCGAATCGTAATAACGGCATCATGGTGCCACCCCGCGCGCTGTCCTCGGCGAACGCCATCTCCGCGTCGCGGAAAGCGATCCAGGCGCGTTGTGTTCGCTTCAGTCGGGTAACCCCTTCTTTGTCCAATTTTTTCGTGAGTCTGGCGTAGACGCGGTTCAGTTCGGCATCGGCTTTACGGTAGTCCGCGTACGCCTGCGCGTTCATTTCGGACTGCGATTGGATCGGCGCGGACGCGGATGCGGGTATCCCGGGGCGCGACAGCGCGAGGGCGAGCAGGCAACAGGAGCAAGCGGCGGCGAGAGAGAAGACAGGACGTTTCATGGTTGATCCTCCGATGGTTTCGGTAGCGGGACGACTTCTCCGGGTGAAACCGCCCCGTCGTCGCCGAATTTGAAGAACGTCACGGTTCCGGCGGCGAAGTCGGCGAGCAGGATACCGGAATCCCGGTCGCGGCGCAGGGTTCCCGGGTTCAGCAGGGTGAGATGGTCGAAGGCGCGTACCATGCGCGCGTGCGTGTGCCCACCGACCAGAATCCGGTATCGCCGCTCCGCGTAAAGCCGTTGCAGTTTCCAGTTCGCTTCCATAACTCGCCTACCGTCCCCCGGATAGACCGCGAGCATATCGTCCTGATCCGTGCCGTGCGCGAGTTGGAGTGGTCCGCGTACCGTCTCGAAATCCAGCGTCTGCGGCAGGGTTTGCAAGAAGGCGCGGGCGC
Source organism: Armatimonadota bacterium (assembly GCA_043763605.1). Lineage (GTDB taxonomy): Bacteria > Armatimonadota > Armatimonadia > Armatimonadales > Armatimonadaceae > JACMIU01. The sequence continues at coordinate 8,929 of JAYULM010000506.1, forward strand.
GCAAGTCCAGCGTATCCGGCGGCGTCGAGTCCCCGAACATTTCCGAGTAACCGCCCGCGAAAAACCAGCGGTCGTGGTTGCCGCGCACGGTATGCACCCGGTTTTCTTCGAGCAGATGGCAACACCGGTTCGCGTCGCCCGCGCCCGTAACCAGATCGCCGGTGCAGAACATGGCGTCCACGCCCTCCGCTTGCAGAAAACGTATCGCCGCCGCGAGCCGCTCGTCCTCCGCGTGCGGGTCGCCGATGACGCCGACGCGGGCTATGGGTTTCGTTTCCGATTCGTTCATGAGTTATCGTCCGTCACGGTTATATACGTTTATAATCGTGCCTCGGTTCGGTTGCGGTCATCGGTTTGGATCATCGGTTGCGATCATCGGATGCGATCATCGGATGCGATCATCGGTTTCACCGACGCCTATAGGTGGCTCCGCCACCGAGCGTCCTCCGGACGCGGGCATGCCAGGAATGTTCGGCGACCGCGACGATGTTACGTGCTCGGCGCGTCCGGAGGACGCCCGGTGGCGGAGCCACCTACAGGCGTCGGTGAAACCGATGATCCCACGGCGGCGATCCCCCCGGTGAAAAACTAACGGTACAATACCGCGTGAATAACGCGACACCTATTATACCTTCCATCAGTATTCCGCTCACCGAGCAACCGAACCCACGCACGGAAAACCTCGACCGTTTGCCGACCGACGAACTGCTCCGGCGCATCAACGACGAAGACGCCACCGTCACCGACGCCGTGCGCCAGTGCCTGCCGCAGATCGCGCGCGCCGTGGACGCCGTCGCCGATTGCCTGCGGCGCGGCGGTCGGCTGATCTATGTCGGAGCGGGCACCTCGGGGCGCATCGGGTGCCTGGACGCCGCCGAGTGCCTGCCGACGTTCGGCGTGTCGGCGGAGCGGGTGTTCGGGGTCATCGCGGGCGGCGAACGCGCCCTGCTCCGCGCGGTCGAGGGCGCGGAGGACGACGGGGACGCCGGGCGGCAGGCGATGGACGACGCGGGCATCACGGATACCGACGCAGTGATCGGCTTGTCGGCGTCCGGCGGCGCACCCTATGTGCGCGCGGCACTGCGCCGCGCCGCCGAACGCGGCGCGGCAATCACGGCGTCGATCTCCTGCGTCCCGGACGCCCCGCTTTCGAGCGACGCGCAGATCGCCATCGAAGCCGTGACCGGTCCCGAAGTGCTGACCGGTTCCACGCGCCTCAAAGCCGGGACCGCGCAGAAACTGGTCTGCAACATGATCTCGACCGGCGCGATGATCCGCTGGGGCAAGACGTACGGCAACCGCATGGTGGATGTGCAAACTACGAACGCCAAACTCAAGGAGCGGGCGAAACGACTGGTGCGCGAGATCGGGCAAGTCGATTCGGACGAGGAAGCGTTCCGGCTGCTCGCGGCGTCCTCTGGCTCGGTAAAACTTGCCATCGTCATGGCGCGGCGCGGCGCGGACGCCGCCGAAGCCAGGGCGATTTTGAACGGCGCGGACGGTTTTCTGTCGGTCGCGCTCGGAGAGTAAGAAGTACAAGTAATGAGATGCGTCAGGCGATATTGGACGCGAGCAAAAAAACGACGCACCCAAACATAGTCGAGATTTTTACCAGTGGAAGACTTGGAATATGACACAAATCATAAACAATGAGCAATTTCGCTGGGTCGTGTCCCTGTTCTTTCTTCTCCTCGTCAGCACCACGCTGCGACGAGGGTATTGTGCAGAGGGTTCAGTTCGCATCAGCTCGTTGATAGGATTCACAACCCTGACCCTAATATGCGTGATCGGTTTGCCTGCCATCGCAGGCGTTGCTCTCGCAACATATAACTCCGAGCGACGCATATTCTTCATTGCTATACAACTCCCCTTTTACGTCTTATTTTTAGCGTCGATGATAGGGGGCCTTGTTTATGCGATTGCTGAGTGCTTTCCGTCCGTGCGTAGAGATTCCTTACCGGCGATTAAGCATGCCGATTTCAAGCGGTGGACCTATTCCATTTACGCAATCATATCAATCGGTCTGATCGCGCTATTCGCAATGATTTGAAATCAGGAAAGCGGGAAAATGATGGATGTTGAAAAGTTCAAGACAGCGACGTATTCAGGGTTGACCGAAGGGGATTGGTCCGACTTCGACTGGTGGATGGCGACAGAGTCAACTATCACTTACAAGGAGCATTTGCCTGAAGAATATACACTTGATGATTCACTCTTTCGATTCATAGTTGAATTGATGTCGAACGAAGAATTTCACAACCACAAAAACTTCTACAAAATTCTAGTGGTTGTAGAACAAAACTGGGGGATCATGTCGTCGGAACAAAAAGCTGACCTACTAATTGCTATAACTGCTATTCTTGATAGAAGCACGCAATACATGACTATTTTTTGTGCGATGGAAATCGTTGGCGAGTATTTCGGTAATTTCCCGGCATTGTCTCTGCTCAACGAATTGAGAGCATCTGGCTCTGTCGCAGTGCGGTCTCTTCTACCATTCGGTTACAGGACCCTGGCTAAAGAAGCGAATGATGACCGGTTAAAATCAGATGCCTACGACAACCTTGTCATGATGCAGGAGGATAAATCAAAAATAGTTAGGGATGAAGTGGCAAAGCAACTTTCGATGTGGTCCCCCCATCAGACGTAATAACGACAGAAAATTCGCCGCGCTGTCGTCGCACGATTGACTGCTTACAGCCGATACATCTTGCCGCATCGCATCGCCAACCCGACGGGGAGTTAAGCGGCGGCGGCGGCGAACGCGGTGTCCTCGCTCTCGCCGCGCTTGCGCAGGCGCGCCGGGAGGATCTTTTCCAGCCCGCGATACTTTGCCACCGTGCGGCGCGCGAGCGGGAAGCCCTGTGCACAGAGTTGGTCGGCGATCTCGTCGTCGCTGAGCGGGTGGTGCGGATCTTCGCCCGCGATCAGAGTGACCAGGGCTTCGCGGACCGCGTGGGCGTTCCCGAAAAACGCGTCTAACGGAACCATCTCGCCCCCGGGCAGTTGCGCCCACTTTTCGGCGACCGCGCGGCTGATGACCGATTCGTCCAGTTCCAACTCCTCGGCGAGGATCTGCCGGGTGAGCGGGCGAAGGAACGCCCGGTTGCCGGTTTCCAGAAACCCCTGCTGGACGTGCGCGAGGGCGTGCGCGATCAGGCGCAGGGTGCGCCCGCGTCGCGACAAGCCGTTCAGGAACGTTTGCGCGCGCTCGACGTGTTCCTTGATATACCGCCGGAGCGACTCATCGTTGCGCGTGTCGCCGCGCTCGGAAAGTTTGCGCCAGAGCGGGGCGATCATCAGGGCGTCCTCGTAGTCGCGTGTGATCTCGACGCTGAACCCGGCTTCGGTACGCTGGTAGACGATGTCGGGGCGCACGGCGAGACCCGACTCCACGCTCCCTTTGCCGGAAGAACTCGGGCGGAACGCCGCGCCGGGGTACGGGGTCAGGGCGTGGCGCAGATAGCGCAGGGCGTCGCGCACGTCGGCGAGGCTGCCGCGCAGGCGCGCCGCGATCCGCTCCTCGCGGTGGGCGACAAGGTCGTCCCAGCACGAGTTCAGAATCCGCTTCGCCAGCGGGTGCGCCTCGCCGGTCGTGGTCAGGTATTCCGCCTGGATGCGCAGACACTCCCGCACGTCCCGTGCCCCGACGCCGCACGGTTCCATAGTTTGCAGAGCGAGTACTGCTTCCTCGACGCACGACGGCGTGACCTGAAACTTGTCGGCGACTTCCGTGAGGTCCGCCGTCAGGTAGCCGCGCTCGTCCACCCACTCGATCAGGTACCGCAAAACATCGGCGACGAATTCGTCCGCGACCTGCCCGACCTGGTCGCGTAAAAAATCACGCAAAGAGCGCGACACAGCGATGCGCTCCAGGGGGTCGTCTTCCCAGGTGTCGTTCCCGGCGGGGTGGTTGATCGACGGTCCCCGCTCGGTCGCGGTGTCGTCCGTCTTCTGCCCGCCCGTGATCATGGTCAGCGCGACGCCGCGCGATTCGCTATCCCCCGCCACCGACGCGCCGCCCTGCCCCCAGACGGTCGCCCCGTCGCGGGTTTCGAGAGCCGGATTTTCAGCCAGTTCGCGGTCGACAGCCGCCTCCAACTCCCCGGTGGTCCATGCGAGGATTTCACTGGCGAGAATCTGGCGCGGGTCGATCCGTTGCGTCTGTTGCTGTCTGTTTTCTACGGAATGCGTCAGTCGCATAGTAGAGAGCCACCTTTACCCTCGTATTATTGGCAGACACTTCTATAGTATTTAGGGTTAGTGATCAGTGGTCAGTGGTCAGTATGTCCGGAACAGTTTCCGGCACTAACCACTGATCACCAAACACTGATCACTAACCCACTACTGCCACCGCCTCGATCTCTACGGCGGCACCGAGCGGCAGGGCGGCGACCTGAAACGTGGAGCGCGCCGGACGCACGGCACCGTCGAAATGCCGCGCGTAGATCGCGTTCAGGGCGGCGAACTGTTCGAGGTCCGCGAGGAAAACCGTGGTCTTGACAATGTTATGCAGCGACCCGCCTGCCGCCTCGCAGAGCCGTTTCAGCCCGCTGATCGCCCCCTCGACCTGCGCCTCGAACGATTCGAACGGCTTGCCGGTCGCCGGGTCCAGCCCGAGTTGCCCCGAAATATAGATCGTGTCGCCCGCCTTTACGGCGGGAGTGTAAGGCGCACCGCCGACCGGTGCCCCCCCCTGTGAAGGGTATATCGCTTGTTTGCTCATCTCGCCCTCTTTCTTCTTTGTTTGCGGCACCGACGAACGCATAGGCGCGTCGGCGCACCGGGGGTATTATTCGCCAAACGTGCCCGCCTTCCTGCCCGCGCCGCGCAACCGCACCGGGCAGGCAGGAATCGGAGCCGCGCGCGCCGAAATGACCGTCGCCTTTAAGAGGAACCCCTATCGTGCCACTATTCGCCGTCAACCAGATGCCCGGTCTCGTACCGGCGGTATTTCTTTATCCCCTGCTGACCGTGTTCGTGCTCGGCGGTGTGCTGGCGGTCTTCTTCCGCCGCTACCCCGGCGCGACGCCGCCGGTCGAAGCGGACACGGACGCAGAATCCGACGCGTATGCGGAAGTCGGCGCGGGCGCGGCGGCGACCGCGCGACCGTCCATGTACGCCCACTACGACCGCGTCGTGCCCGCCGTGATCGCCGCCGTTTTCTACCTGTTCGCCCTGTGGCGGCTCGACTATCCGCCCAAGCAGGTTTTCGACGAGGTCCACCACGTCCGCACCGCGATGGAGTTCGTGCGGGGCGACAACCCGCACGAGTGGACGCACCCGCACCTGTCGAAACTGTTGCAAGCCGGGAGTCTCGCCCTCGCCGGGGAGTCGTTCGACCCGTCGGACAAGGTCTGGACCCCGGATCAGACGATGAGCCGCCGCGCCGCGATGGCGTGGCGGCTGCCGTCGGTGATCTTCGGCAGCCTCGCGCTACTCGGCGTGTACGCACTCGCACGCGCCCTGTTTTGCAACCGCGCGGTGGCGACCGTCGCGATGCTCCTGCTCGCGATGGACGGCGTTTTTTTCGTGCAGTCGCGCATCGCCATGACCAACATCTTCACCGTCTGCTTCATCGTCTGGGCGGCGTGGGCGGCGTGGCGGTGGGCGGAGGAGCAGCGGGCGCGGCACGTGCTCGCGGCGGGCGCGTTCCTGGGACTCGCTCTCGCGACGCGGTGGTCGAGCCTGTACGCGTTCGCGCTCCTGCTCCTGTTCGTACTGGCGGACGGCGTCGTGCGCTGGAAAAAAGAAAAATACTCCGGGCGGTTCTTTTTTGGGCGCGCGGGTCTTTTCGTTACCGCATTTATTTTTATTCCCTTCGTAATCTATGCGATTTCTTACATTCCCTACGTTTTACAGGGGAACGGGACTTTGGCACAGAAGTTGCTGACATGGGAGGGTGAGGGCACGGGCTGGGCGAAAGTTTTCAGCCAGCAGGGCGACATGTACCGCTACCATAGCGAACTGAAGGCGGACCACGGGTACGACTCTCCCGCGTGGTCCTGGCCCCTGATGTTGCGCCCGGTCTGGTACTTTTTCGAGCAGACGGGACCGCGCGGGGCGGAAACGGTGCGGGGAATCTGGTGCATCGGGAACGCGTTCGTCTGGTGGGCGATCCTGCCGACCATGGCGATAGCGACGTGGCAGGCGATCCGATTCCGGCGCGCGAATCTCGCCCTGCTCTGTCTGCTGGGGTTGGGGCAGTGGCTCTGCTGGCTGGCGAAGGCACGCGGGCTGAACTTCATGCACTACCTGTTCGAGGCGATCCCGTTCGTCTGTATCGCACTGGCTTATTTTATGGTCACGCTCTGGTGCGGCGAGCGTGGAAAGGCTACGGACGGCGGGGAGAATAATAAAGAGAATGGTCCGCCCGGAAATCGGGAACACTGGAGGACGTTTGTACTATCTTACCTGCAGGCTCACCTGCTGTGGTTTATTTTTTATTACCCGTTGCTGAGCGCGTACCCGATCCCGGGGCGATACTCGCAGATGCATTTCTGGCTGGGGCGGATCTGGATCTGACCCGACAAAAGTAAATACCTGGCAGGGCAAGCGGATCTAAATTCTTTTATATGCTGCGAAATCCGCCGTTCCCGTTTCAGAGCGGGTTCAGGGCGCGGCGTCACCGCGAATGTGCGCCGTCGTGTGGAGTCCGCCGCCTACATCATCGCCCCGCCCGGTGCCGCGCCTGAGCGGTTTCAGGGTTTGTCAAGGGGGCGAAAGCGGCTGTTGACAGCAGATGCGCGAAAAATGAATACAATTTAGATGCGCTTGCCCTGACATACCGGGCGGGGCGCGAGTTTTTTTCATAGGAAATTCTACTTTCGGTATGGTACATGCTATACGAACGAATAGGTACCCGCAAATTCGCGCGTAACTTAACACCGACGCGCGCGTAAAAACCGTCTGAATCACCGGGTAATCTAACAGCACCATTCGACCGAAGTAGTACAGGGAAACGCCCTTCAGAGGAAAGGTACACTTATCGTGAACAAATTTAAACCGATGCGCCGAGCGAGAATACGCGGCTTTAACCTGATCGAAGTCCTGGTTGCGGCGTTCATTCTCGTCTTCATGGCTCTGATGGTCGCGGCGGTCATCCCGTCGTCGATACGTTCCGTAAAGACCGCGAGTTCGTACACACTTGCCTCCGTCATTGCCCAACGGAAACTGGACCAGTTGACGGAAACCCCGGCAGTCGGTTACAGCAACCTGACCACGCTGGCACTGGAAGGACTTACTCAACCCGGCGCGATCATCAGCAGAACGGGCGGCACCTCAGCGGACGCATGCGAGTGGTTCGACCCCGCCACAACGACGAGTGGCACCTTCGGGCGCACCAACTACAGACTCGTCGGCTACTTCACGAAGTTGGATGGCTTACGTAAAACGAAAAGCGACGCCGCGTGCGCCTCCCGTTCCGGCGAGAACGCCTTCCCCGGCGGTGACGATGTCCAGGGCAAGATAGAGATTTCCGGCTGGCAGGGGAAAAATGCCGCAGATACCAACTCATCGTTAATGCGTGCCACCGTAACGATAACATGGAAGACTGCCGGGCAGGGCAAGAGCGTTTATTCTGTCTCCACATTGATACCCCGCAGTGGTATTCTGTAGCCCTGACCTTTGGAAGAAAGATATGATTATGGATTCCACCAAAAACAGTGACGACAGCCTCTCGACCCATCCCGACACGGGGGTATTGCCTGCGCGCATGTCCCCTCCCCGGCGGCGGCGGCGGGGATTCACCATGGTCGAAATGGTGATCGCTGTTCTACTGATGGGTGTCGTTTTCATCACCACGATGACCGTATTCGAACGGGCGACGCTGGGGATGGCACGTGTCCGGGCGGGAAGTAGCGCGTCGCAATCTGCCGCCCGAGCCTACGGGCGGGTGACCGGGTTGATGAGCGAAGCGGCGGGGGCGATCCTTCCGGGGGACGCGGCGTGGGACGCCGCGAAACTCGGACCGGCAAGTAACTACATCAACACGCTTGCAGATCCCGACGTGTTCACTGGCATCGTGATCCAGCAACCGAAAGTCGGCGCGTCGCAGACCGTGACGGGGAAACAGTTATCCGAGTCGTATGTACTCAACGGATCGACGGCTCTCAACAACCGGGCTGATGTCGACCCCAACAACTATATTATCGTGTACCGAGCGGACCCGACAAGCCCTTATCCCGCCAACCCGAATGGTAGTGCACTGGTCATGAAACGCGCCAATCCCAAAGCAGGGGAAAGGGCTATCGAGGTACTCCTGACGGACGTAGCGAAGCGAAGGACCACTCCTGGAGGCACCACTCCAGATACTCCAGATCCGCTCGCCGTTGTGTTTGGTCGCAGCGGTTCCAGCCCGAAGAATATCGAATTCCGGGTAGTGGCGGGAGAATATTCCCGGATGATCGGCAACCAGAGCAACGAGACGAGCGATGGCAAAGTGATCGCCGGGATGAAGGGGGGGTCGGTGCTGATGCGTAACTACAAGAACAGTGCCAGCCCCGCACTCCCCCTCGGCGACCCTGGCACTCCTGGCTTCAAGCCGGAGACGACGACCTCACCATCGCCCGCTGCCACGCCGACACCGACACCGACACCAACACCGGTGCCGACACCGACACCGACACCAACACCGGTGCCGACACCGACACCGACACCGACACCAGTGCCGACACCGACACCAGTGCCGACAGCGAAGCCATCACCGACACCAACACCGGTGCCGACGCCGACGCCGACACCGACACCAGTGCCGACACCGACACCAGTGCCGACACCGACACCAGTGCCGACACCAACACCGGTGCCGACGCCGACGCCGACACCCAAGCCAGTCGTACTCGGATAGTAAAGCGAGCAATCAAACCATGAATACGAACAATCTTCTCCCGCACCGCTTCTATACCCCGCGTCGGCGTCCTATCGGTAAGGCGATGGCACTTGTCGGCGTCATGCTCGCTCTGATGCTGATCCTTGCCAGCGGTCTGATCGGCTTCGCCAAGATGAACGCCGGGTCGACGAGCGGTGGCGTCGGGTCGACTTCCTCCAACACGCTACTGATGGCGAAGACCCGTATGAACATCGTTCAAGCGGAAAATCTCGCGGATACCGGACTCAGAACCGGGGTCCAGTGGATCAGCGAACTCGGAAGCCCGCCGATTAATACCGCTGCATTCACGCCCCTGATGGTCACGCCGAGCGATTTTTATTACAACAGCGGGCCCGTCGACCAGAATAAATGGACGGTGGTAAACTTCGCACCGGACCCTGCTAAACCGACCGAGGGAAAGTTCAAAATCCGCTTCTATCCCCACTCGGATAACGCTGTCGCCTCACAACGCTCCTATCTGATCGAATCCATCGGGGAATACAACGGCGTGGTGCGGGTGGCACGCGCGGATATTCGCCAGAAGAACTTTGCGCAGTACGCCTATTTCACCGACGACGTGGGGGCGGGATTCTGGGTTTCCGGGCGTACCACATTTAACGGTCCCGTTCATATCAATAACAGCAATGGTGCCGACATAAACATCGTATGGGACAGTGTCGTACTCGATCCTAACAAAAGCCAGATATTTCAGTGGAACGGCGACAATGCTTTCACGATGTGGAGTAAAGGCGGGACCAACGCCGCCAAGGTGAAATGGCAGAAGGATAGTATCGGTAGTTTTGCGAATCCGACGAGTGATGCGGATTGGAAAAACACGATCAAGCCAGCCACCGACGGTACGAAGCGTATCGGCCCCTCGCTCACGGCAGACAAGGTGGAAATGCCCGTCGGTGAGGGCACTCTCAAATCTTTCGACCAGCGCAATGCGGCACTGGGTGGCTTTGACGAGAGTACAGTGCCTGCAGGGAACGGGGTTTATGTCCCCTCCGAAGGCGGGGTCAATCAAAGTAGCGGTGTCGTCACCGGGGGGGTGTATATCAAGGGGGTGGTCAATGATATGGTCCTCGAAGCGGGGGGAGTGGGGAATCGGGACCAGATCGTCTACATCTACCAGAACAACGATAGAACGAAATGGAAGTTGACGATGACGGCGAGCGGTTCGACGAAGTTGGAAAGGTTCACCCGTGCCAACACCAGCACTGCTTTCTCGTCCACGAACACGACCGGCTATCCGAGAAACTATACGGGCGCGACCAACGGAGTGATCTATTCCTTCGATGACATCGGGGTATGGGACGGCACCGGCGGAGTGTCCGGCACGGTGGCGAATAGCCCCCTCGACGCCGAGGGGAACGCCACACAACTGGCGAAGTTAAGCATCGCCACCCGCGTCGATACAACCGGCAACGGCAACCAGAAGACGATCAACATCGACGGCAATGTCCTTTACGCGAACGCGAATAAGGACGCATCGCAGGCTCCGTTTGACTCTGGTGTACTCGGTCTGGTGGCCGGTTATGTTCGCATCAAGCAAAACGCGAAGGTTGTCGAACCGGCGGTGACCGGCTTCGCGAACCGCGCGATCCCGAATGACGGCTTTTATGCCAATAATGCCATCCTCAAAGATTTATCCGTTCATGCGACGGTGATGTCTTATAACACCATTCAGGTCGATAACCATGACACGCGCGAAAAGGGACAGTTCTACCTGCTCGGGGGATACATCGCCAAAACCGGAAGCCCGTTCGGGACGACGCTTGGAGGATCTGACCCGCTCACGATGTTCAACCAGAGGAACGGGTTCCAGCGCATTCTGAACTATGATAAGCGGGCAGCCACCCAGCCGCCCCCGTATTTCCCCGGCACGGGGCAGGCGTATGAAGTGATCTCATATCAGCGACTTCTGGCACCGCTACAACCGTAGTCCGGCGGAAAAAACCAACACCGGCGACGGGCTGTCACTTCGCCGGTGTGTCTTTGTCGGTCTCCAACACTGTGATCGAGGCGTCGTCCATGAGCAGGTTCGACGGTCCGAGCAGTTTGACGATGACCATGGCGTTGCCCTTGTCCGAGATCGTCGCACGGACTGTGACCTGTTTCCATTCGTTGTCGATCCGGGCATTGGTGAGGCCGTAGTACTCGAATCCCCCACCGCGCTGGCGAAGCCCGAGTTCGATGTCGAGCGGGCGGTCGGACTTGAACCAGCAGGAAATGTCATAGGTCGCGCCGCGCACGGCGGTCACGTCCTGCGCCAGCTGTACCGCGCCGCTACGGACCGCCTGCACCATCACACGCTGGCACGCCTTGCCGCCATGCTGATTGCCCGTTTCTTTGGCGTACGCGACCGAAACGTCTGCCCAGTCCGAATCGTCGCGCCACGGGAATGCGACTACCCCACCGCGATGCGTAGTGTCCACGCCCCGCCCCGTTTCGCGTTTGCCGACTTCCTCGAAGCCGCCCTCGAACCCGGGGTTTCCGAGAATGGTCGCCGCCACCTGACTGACCTTGACTACCGGCGGCATCATTACTTTTGCCGCGAGCGTTTTCGATAGCCGTTCTACCTCGATATCCGTTTGTTGGGCACGTACTGAAGTAGCGCGCTGAAAGGCGGCGATACCCGCCAGCCCGGCGAACGCTGTCAGAACTATAATCAGACCCGCAGGTTTCAAAATCACACGCATAGAAAATACCTCGCAATCTCCGCGAAGAAAGAATAGCACTGCGACGCCGCCGTGCCGTCATCACCCAACCGGTTGGGTAGATAGGCACAGTTTATCACGCATCCTGATTTTCTGTCAAGCGAAACCGAGCCGACACGGGGGAACCATGCCCTATTTTTTTACCCGGCGAAATTGCCGCGATTCTTGACAAACGCGCGCCGACATGCTATAACAAGCGTCGTCAGCCGGTTCGATGCCGCGGGCGAGTGGTGAAATTGGCAGACACGCTAGACTTAGGATCTAGTGCCGGAAGGCGTAGGGGTTCAAGTCCCCTCTCGCCCACTATCTTGTCAATCAGATAGGGTCGCGGTGTATTCCGCGGGAATAGCTCAGTGGTAGAGCACTTCCTTGCCAAGGAAGGGGTCGCGAGTTCGAATCTCGTTTCCCGCTCTGAAGAACAATGTAAGGATACCGGTCGCCTTGTACCACACGGCGTTGCGGTATCCTTTTTTTGTGTCCGGGCATGCCCCAGGGCACCCGAACGAAAAATCTAACGCAGGAGAAAGTCTTTCACCCACCATGCAGGTGACTACCGAGCAAATCAACCCTTGCAAAATCGCGCTGATTGTGACCGTGGAGCCGGAACTCGTTTCCGTCGCCAAGGAAAAAGCCTACGCGAAATTCGCCAAAAACGTACAGATCCCCGGCTTCCGTAAGGGCAAAGTGCCCCTCGGCATGGCGCGTAACTACATCGACCCCGCCAAAGTCGCGCAGGAAGCCGCCGAGCAACTTTCCGAACCCTCCTATAAGCAAGCCGTGACCGAGTCCGGCGTCGAGCCGTTCGCGCAAGCCGAGTTGGAGTTCGTGTCGATGGAGCCGGAAGGTCCGTTCGTCTTCAAGGCGTACGTCCCCCTGCGCCCCGTCGTCACCCTCGGACCGTACAAGTCGCTTGACCTGGAAAAACGCCGTTTGATCGTCTCGGAAAAAGACGTGGACGACCAGATCGAGGAACTGCGCGCCCGCTACGCCGAATACCCGGAGGTCGCCGACCGTGGCGCGGAAACCGGCGATGTCGCGCTTGCCGACCTGATGGCGTTCATAGAGGGGCAGGAATCGCCGGAGATGGCAGTCCCGCGTACCACCGTGATCGAGATCGGCAAAAACATCGCCGACTTCGACAACGGACTCGTCGGAATGGCTATCGGCGAAACGAAGACCATCGACGCACTGTATCCCGAGGATTTCGCGGACGAAGCGATGCGCGGTAAACGTGCGACGTTCACCGTGACGGTCAAGGAACTGCGCGAAAAGAAACTCCCCGAAATGAACGAGGAGTTCGTCACCAAAGTCCACCCGACTGCGAAGACCGCCGAGGAACTGAAGGTCGCGCTCTCCGAAGCCCTCGACAAAGCCGCCGAGCAGATGGCGGACAACGAGTTGGAGTTCCGCCTCGTCGGTGCTATCGCGCGCAACTCGCAGATCAACTTCCCCGAGGTGCTCCTGCGCGCCGAGATGCAGGTAGACGCCCAGCAGTTGGACGAGCAGATCAAGCGGTCGAATCTGACGGTGGATCAGTACCTGCAACAAACCGGCAAGACGCGCGATCAGGTCGGGCAGGAGATGGCTCTCGCCGCCGCGCAACGTATCCGTAACTCGCTGGTCTTGGCCGAAGTCGCCCGCGCCGAGAGCATTACTGTCGAGGATGCGGACGTGGACGCTCGCATCGCCGAGGAAGCCGAGCGGCGAAAAACGTCGGTCGCCGCGATGCGCGCCCTGTTGGAGAAGAACGAACAGATGACCCAGGTCAAGGATCAAGCCCTGACCCGCAAGATTCTGGCCCATCTGAAGGACGTTTCCAACATCACCGAGCGCACCCTGACGAGCGAGGAAGCCGAAGCCTTAGAGGAAGAGGAAGAATCCGAAGCGCGCGCCGATCAGGAGAACGCCGCCGCCGCCGCCGGTCTTTCCGTCGCACAAGCGGGTGAAGCCGCCGTGGAAGCGGCGGAGACCGAAGGCATGGAACTGGCGACCGCCGCCGAGCCGCTCGCGCTGGAAGCATCGGCTCCCAAGCGGCGCGGCAAGAAAGCAGCCGTCGCCGAAGTCGCGGCAGAAGCGGAATCGACCGAAACCGCCGGGTAGCACGGTCCCTGTGATTGCCTGACGCCGCCGGAAGTATCGCACTCCCCGAAAGAGGAGGCACGATATTCCCGGCGGCGTCCGCATTTGTGGCGATTTGTCGTATAATGAAACGGTTATGAAGGAGCGAAATATGGCTATGGTTCCGATGGTTGTCGAGCAGTCCGCGCGCGGGGAACGTGCGTACGATATTTTTTCCCGCCTGCTCAAAGACCGGATCATTTTTCTGGGCGAAGCGGTGGACGATCACATCGCGAACCTGATCGTCGCCGAACTGTTGTTTCTGGAAAAGGACGACCCGGACCGCGACATCGATATGTACATCAACTCGCCGGGCGGGTCGGTGTATGCGGGTCTGGCGATCTACGACACGATGCAGACGATCAAGTGCGACGTTTCCACGATCTGTGTCGGGTTCGCGGCGTCGATGGGCGCGGTGCTTTTAGCGGGCGGCGCGAAGGGCAAGCGGTACGCCCTCCCCCACTCGCGCATGATGATCCACCAGGCGTCGTCCGGGTTTCAAGGCACCGCGATGGACATCGAGATCCAGGCGCGCGAAGTGCTGAAAACCAACGACGAAACGGCGGCGATCTTGCAACGCCACACAGGTCAGGATTTCGAGCGGATCAAGAACGACATCCAGCGCGACTACTTCATGAGTCCCGACGAAGCGGTCGCATATGGCTTGGTGGACTCGGTGCTGTCCCGCGACAAGCGTTAACTGACAGAATAAGGGCGGAAGGCAGGTTTTTCTCGTATCGAACTCGAAACGAGGCGAACCTGCCTTCCACCTTTGTGCCGCTGCGACAGGTCGGCATCAGTATCAAAATTCGTCGGTGATCCCATTGAGTCAAGATTAAAATTGGTACTTCAGTCTCATCGTCCGGCATTCGTAAATGGTTATAATGATCATGCGCGTACCGTCCTCGTGTGAAAGAGTATTATGACGGCTCGCACCGAAAGGTTACACAATGTCCGGTTTTTTAAAGCAACTACCGTTCTTACTCAGTATTATTCTGCTTGGCGGAGCCATCTCCGCCAACGCCGCGCCACCCGTCAAGAAAGTCGTTAAGCCGCCTATGAAGTCTGCCCCCTATGCCGGTTCTCCCGTTAGCGCGGACGTAGCGACCGCCAACAAAGCCGAACTCGTCGCGCGTGTGCGCGAAGTAAACAGCCAGGATTTCTGGCCCTCCCGTGTCGTGAATGAAATGATGACCTTCAAACTTTCCGAGGAGGCATGGAAAGTCATGCTGAGCGAAAAGGGAGTCAAGGCGGCTTTCGGCGCGGCACGCGACATCAATGACTACGCCAAACGGATCGGGTTGGGCGACCTCGAAAACGTCGAATCCGCCAACAGCAATGCCCGCGAAGCGAACCAGGGCGACGTTACCGAACTGCTTGCCAAACTCAAACCGCTGATATCGCTCACGCTCGAAGCGACCCAACCGGAGGTTTCTCCGACCTCGGCTTCACTGATCCTTCGCACCTTCTCGACCGTGCCCGAACACATGGATCGCGGCGTCTGGAAGCCTGCGGGGGGAAAAGCCAATATAACCACAATCCTTTCCCCGGTCGCACAGGATGTGACTGTCGTTATCAATAGTGACAAGACCAGTTTCCGTATCACCGCTCCTTCCAAAGCAGAGATTCCGGGTTGGAGCACGAAAATCGAAAAAGGGTTGGATCGCGGTAAGTGATTTGATTCGGACGTCAACACTTTCCGTTGGGTGACCTATCCGGAGGCTCCTGGCGGGAACGTGTTAACGTCCGAACCGAAAAAAATATAAACACCGTAAGAGATCGCCCGGTCGCCTCGTTTTTTTGTCTCGCTTGCTCAAGTACTGGCGGGATGAAAACAGGGGCGGGAAAGCGTAATGCTTCCCGCCCCTGTTTTTGCCGTCATGTGCGTAAGGGTTTGATCTATTTCCTGCGCCGCTTGATCGCGATTGCGCCGATCATGCCGAGGGCGGGCAGGGCAAGGGCGAAGGTGCCGGATTCGGGCACAGCCACCGCTACGAACGCACCCCGCACATTGTCCATGTAGAAGCCTTCACCAGTCGTACCGACGATATTTGTTCGAGACTGGAACGTGAGCGAAGAAAACGCCTCGGCAGGCGCAGTGACGAAACCGAAGAAGCCGTTGGCTACGGTCTGCTGGACCGTTGTCGTGCCCGACGTAGCAGTAAATACCAGATCGAGGTTTTCGCCGCCGTCGTCCGCCGCTTCGCCGAAGTCCGCTGCCCAGGCGTAGATAGGGCTGGAGAAAGACATCTGGATCGTATCCGCTCCGGAGTTTGTGTAAGGGGCCTTCAACAATTAAACCATCCCATTCGCTACCCTGTCAGGACGGATCTCGACGAACCATTTTTCCAACCCCTCCCGGCGGCACACTTGGGTTTCTAACAGAGCCATCGCGCGCTGACTCACTTTAACACCCGTCTCATACGTCCGGGTGACTAACTCGACTACCGGATGCTCCCCTTTCCACGTCATAGAGCGCGAGAACGAAAGCACCGTATCGACAGAATCGAGCAGATCGCCGTTCCAATGCATTTCCAACACTCCCCAGCAACGCTCCACAGGATTATACTTACTGTGATACGGCGGATAATACGCAAGTTCGAGACCGATGCCCGTCTCCTTGACGAACGCGACCAGGCGATGCAGGAACTGGGTACGACGACTGTGATTCTCCGGCCCGTTATCCATGTTCAGACACAGTTTCCTCACGCCAGGGAAGTGCTCCCTATTACTTTTCCACCAATGACACAGAATGTCTACCAGACAGTCACTGGTCACCTTCGAGGCAGAGAAATCGCCTAAGGCGATTTTCTTGATCACCCCATAGAGCCACAGAGCATCGTGACGCGGCAACAAAATACCCACCGGCGTTACCTGCGCCTGCGGATGAAAATCATGGTCACACGCATGCACCGGGACCCGATTCTTGCCCCCGCGCGAATAATCGCCGATCTTCACGGTGGCTTTAGCATCCAGGGATAGACGCAACATGGTATCGTCCTCATCTACCTGGGGATTGCGCTCACTCAGGCGATGGAAGATGGCATCCGTCTCGGCAATTTTTTTTGGGGACGACTCTTCTGTACCGTCTGGGGAAAGTATCCCAGGCGGTTAAGCCGCTGGCGGATGACTTCCTCACAGGGGAGTTCCTCGTGCGAGTATCCCTTCCGCGCGATCAGTTGGCGACGTACCTCGCCCGGAGTAAGGCGAGTATAGAGTCGTTGGGTTCTGAATTGCGGGTCGGTTTGGCTCTGTCCATCCGCTATGTCTTGAATATCCGAAAGCAAATCAGGCAAGCGAGACTCGACCGGTTTGCGTCCCCGGCGATGGAGTGCTTCCTCGCAGACAACACCGCTGATCATCTCTCGCATTCCCTTAAGACCTGATGCGAAATAAGATGCCATAGACTTGGGGCATTTATCTGAATTTTGCCCCTCTACGTTGCCCTGTGAGGTGCCTCTGGCGTTCGCGACGACATTTTGTTCGTCGCGATACCGTCCGAAATGCTCTCAGGACCGCCTATCCTTATTTTGCATCTGGTCTTTACGGATGGTTTCCCGGTTCCATCCGAGTTCGCGTTCTGCCTTGCGTTGACCGCCCACCCCCAGTTCTCGTACGGTGCGTGCCATGAACAGGCGGCGGGCACTACCTTTGAGAGATAGGGTCGTTGCAATGAATAGCGATTTGAGTTGATCCGACAGTTCCAACGAAGGCTCCTTAGCGGAATAGGTGATGATACTATA
>JAYULM010000507.1:0-6418 GCA_043763605.1 Armatimonadota bacterium
GGTGTAAGTGCCCTTCAATAAATAAACTGTGCATTGTCGTGATCTAATTGAGAGGAAATTCGTCATAAAACGAACAGTTTATTTCTTGAAGGGCACTAAGTGAACCCCCAATTGACCAGCGCGGCGTTGTACGTCCCCGCCGGAACCGTCACCGACTCTACCCGAACAAACGTCAGCGTGAACGTCTGGTCGTACGCGCGTTGCGTTACCGAACCCGACTCGAAATCGGTGCCCGTTTCGGTGACACGCACCTGCTGGGACGCCGTTTCGCCGGGGCGCAGGCTGGTGACGAAGCGTGCCGCCGGGCTGTAGCGGATCTGGCTGTCAGTCCGCCCCTGCGCGTCGAGACTGTCCTGCCCGTAGAGCGTGTACGCCCCGGAGTCGAGCGTATAGTACGTGTAAGCACTTGTGCGAATTTATGTTAGACCATCCTGAGCCTGTTTCATTACGCCGCTACTCTCGAAACGTTCTGAGTGTAGCGCGGAGATAGTCTAACCTATATTCGCACAAGTGCTTATCCGATCAGTTGCCCATTATCGTCGTCGCGGTTTTCCTGCCGCGTCACGGAAACGTTGCCTTGATCGGTCGCGAGCGAAACGGTCTCCTTGTTGCCGGAGTTGCCGTCTGCGAACGGACTTCCGCCACCCGCCGTCGTGTATTCGGTGGTGTTCGTGGTTTCGGACGGTTGCCCGGTCAGCGGGTTCGGCGTGGTGACGGTGGAAATGTCGCGGTACGTCAGGGTCGCGCCGTCCCGAGCCGTCCCGAAATATGCGGCGAGTGTGCCGCCAGTCCCGGGTCCGGGCGTGGCGTCCGGAGTCGGGGTCGGTTGCGGGCTTGCGGACGGTGCCGGTGTCGGCGTGGCTCCCGGTGTCGGCGTCGCACCCGGTGTCGGCGTCGCACCCGGTGTCGGCGTGGCGTTCGGGGCGGGCGAGGGCGAACTGCCCGGGCGCGGGGCGAATACATCGGATGCATTACTTCCGCCGCCGCAGCCGGTGAGGGCGAATCCCCCGGCGGTAAGTACAGCAAGCGTCACAGCGGTCCAAGCGAACGGTCGGTTGCGGCGGGTGTTTTTGAAAAATGAGAAGGTGTTCATAGCTCTGTCTTTCTTTGCAGGGGAGGCTTAATATCCGTTCCTGCCGGTACTCCCCCGCATCTTCTTCCCCATGCTACGCGGGGACCGTGTACAGAGCGTGTACAAATCGCAAACCGAACGTGGAACGCGGCAAACGCCGCATTTTTTTCACGAACCTGACGACAAAAAGACGCGGCGCGGGCAGGAAGTGACTCCCGCCCGCGCCGCGTCTTTTTGTCGCAAGGCTACCGCGCTACTTCGCGCCTTTGTTCCTTTTGCCCGCGCCGCGCAGAGCCTTCATTTCGTCCAGCGTCTTCTGCTGATCGGCGTTCAGGAGCGGACGGATCTTATCTTTGGTAGTGTTCCAGAGATCGCCCATTTTCGTCATCTTTTCGCGCCGTTCTATAGTCGTGTCCTGGCGCAGTTTCGCCATCGCTTCCCCGGTCTCGCTCAGGATCGGAGTGATTTTCGTTTTCTGGTCGTCGGTCAGGGCGAGTTTGTCCATCATCTGGCTGAGGGGATTGTTGTCGTTCCCGCGTTTTGTTTTCGCGACGTCATAGGCGGTCTGAAAGACGGGCAGCTGTCCGGCTGTCAGAACCGCTTTGATTTCCGCCAGTTCCTTCGCCTCGATCTCTTCAAGTTTGGCTTTCGTATCGGCGGACGGCTTCGGTCGGTCGCCTGGCGTGGTCGCGGCCGGGTCGGGCTGCATCGCCTTGCGCAACGCACGCCGCTCATCCGAATATTTTTTAGCGATCACCGCGATCTGATCCTTCTGGGTCGCGCTCAGTTCGGCGGCTTTCAAGCCCGCCATCAACGGCGTCGCGGCGCGATTTGCCGCGCCGGGTTTGCCCGCGCCCTGTGCGTACGCGGCGTCGGTGATGCCGACAAGGGTTCCGAGAAGAACGGCGAGGGTCGCGCCCATCGCCAAAAAGTTACGTAGTTTCATCGTTTATCGTCTTGCTCCCGAGGTTTTGACACGTCGCGTGGTGATTCTTGTTAGTTCCGCGTCGCGTCGTTTACGCACTCTTTGACGGTCGAAACGATTAAAGGTTCAGCGCGCCGGGAAAGTTTTTCGCGCATCGCTCCGGTTCATCCTGCGGTACAATTATTGTGGCTATCAGTTTTTTCCGCTGTCCGGTCTGGTTATCGAGCGATTCGTACCCGTTCCGGCAGAAGATGCGGATAACACGAATCAGCCCGGTTCTAAGTAGGCTCAAGTGAGCGGGAGTATAACCGATACCGTCGTCCCCTGTCCCGAGCGGCTCTCGACCTGAAGCGAACCGCCAAGTCCCGCCGCCCGCTCGCGCATCGAAGCCATGCCGACGCCCGCCGGAGCATTCGCGGCGTCGAAGCCCGCGCCGTCGTCGCGCACGGTCAGCAGTAAGCCGTCGCCGTCCCGCGACACAGTCACACTGGCTTCGGTCGCGCCGGTCGCATACTTGGCGGCGTTCGTCAGGGCTTCCTGGACGATGCGTAGCACCGCGAGACGCGCCGCGCCGCCCCGCAGATCGTTCAGCGCGTCCGCGCCGTGGACGGCCATCGGCAGGTTGGTTCGCCGGGATAGCCGCTCGACTTCGGCGACGAGCCGTTCGCCGATGCCCGCCGATTCCCCGCCGCTGGACGCGCTCCAGGGTTTGTTGAAAAACGTCCAGTCACGCACTTCGTTCATCGCGTCGCGCAATGTCTGTGCTTCCTCGCGGAGCAGTGTCGGCACTTCGCCATCCGCCCCCTGTTTCGCGAGCACACGCGCGGATACTTCGAGGCGAAGGACCGATGCCGCGAGGGCGTTACCGACTCCGTCATGGATTTCGCGCGACAGGTTGGAACGCTCCTCCAGCAGTCCCATTTCCGCGCGGAGCGAGGCGATCTCGTTCTTTTCCCGGTCCGCGTTCTCCCGCAAGCGTTGCGCGACGATGCTTACGGCGACGAGGCATAGAACGCGGGTGAGCAGTTCGAGTACCCATGCCCCACCCCGTAGCGGGATCGGAACCGTGGCGGCGGCGAGTGCGACGCACACGCCGATACGCACCCAGCGCGCCTCGCGGATCGGTTCCAGCACCGACTCGGCGACCACGATCACGAAAAATAAGGACCAGATGCCGCTATCGATGCCGCCCGTAACGCGCACCGTGGCGGCAACCAGCGCGAGGTCTATCGCCGTGTGGAGCCAGGAGATACGGCTGAAATGCTCCGAGCCGTAGCCGCCGCGCCGCACGGTGAGCGCGGTCCGCAAAAACAGGTGGATCGCGCCCAGAGCGAATAGTAGAGTCAGCGCTACGGTAGAGCCAGTCGGAAGACGCTCGCCACCGATCCCGTTGGTACGGCAGACGATCCAGATACCGGCATACAAAACCACGACCCAGTAGATTTGCGACACACGCCATACCGAGCGCGCCGCCGGGTCAGTCGGTCCGACGAACAGACGGCGGCGCAGATCCTGCCAACGGCGCGTTGCGGCGTCAGACGTTGTCGGCGGCTCGCTTCCGGTGGGGCGCGTTGTTTCCCGGGTCGGTCTTGTCGGCTCCATGTTCATGGGTTAGCGTGAGGAGTTGCTCCACGAATTTGGCTTGCTCGGTGCCTTCCTTGCCACGGAGCCATTTCTCGAAAAGTTCGCGGCATTCCTTCGATAGGATTCCGCCCTCGATAAACGGGTCGGACGATTCGGGGCTTTCGGGCGGCTTGACGCGCTTCGTGCCGTTGTCTGCGGGCGCGTCCATGCCGAACAAGACATACGTTACTCCCGATTCCATTGACGCGCCCAGACACATGACACAGGGTTCCAGCGTGGAAACGAGGATCACATCCTCGGCGTCCATCGGCAGTGTCGGTTCGCGCCCAGCACCGTCGCTCCCGGCGTTCTCGAAGGCGATGATTTCGGCGTGCGCGTTCTTGCGCTTCAAAGCGTTGCTCCGGTTGTGCCCGCGAGCGACAATCGTCGCCGTGCCGTTCTTGTCCGGGAGCGCGATCACACAACCAATCGGGGCTTCGCCCTCGGAGACGCCTTGCTCCGCCTCGGCGATGGCTTCGCGCAGGAGACGCTCTTTTTCGGCATCGGTTAAAGGCACGGGAGGGGTTCGGTTCGGTTCCATAGGTCAGGTATTTCTTTCCAACCCCGTTTATACCCGTTTCGGGAGGTATACACGCGCGACCCACATCGTGACTTCGGTTAATTACCGGGCTTGACTTTGTCTGCTCGTCCGCGCTACATTAACGGTGTGTACCGCGCTCGTGCGGTCATCGCGACGATCCGTCGTTCCGGTGTATCGACGGTGATGATATAGGAAAATAAAACCATGGCAGACATCAGCAAGTTCTTCGACAAAAAGACCGAAACCCTGGAGTTCAGCGAAATCGCCGAGATGCCGGTTTCCGTAATCTCTGGCATATCGGAATCCGACGGCGAGGCTCTGGCAAAGGCTCTCGGCATCAAGACCGTGCGCGACCTTGCGGAAAACAAGTATTTCGCCGTCGCGGAAGCGGTAGTGGCACTTGCCAAGGCGGAAAAGAAGGCGTAGTCAAGAAGCGGCCCCGCCCCCGATTCTGGGGGCGGGGGGCTTTCTCATTTGACAGATCTCACAGCCAGTGCTACAGTGGCTTAGCCACAATGCAAGATGAAATAGTACGAGACCCGATCTACTTCCAAGCCTCCGACCGGTTGCGTGCCACGATTCGCGACGGCTCGTTCGCGCCGGGGCAACAGTTCCTGACCGAACGGCAGATCGGCGAGCGGTTCGGGATCAGCCGGGCGACCGCGAATAAAGCCCTCTCCGGGCTGGTTTCCGAGGGGCTTTTAGAGTTCCGCAAAGGCGTCGGTACCTTTGTCCGCGCCGGGGTGTTGGATTACGACCTGCGCTCGTTGGTGTCGTTCACCGAGAAAGCGACAGCGGCGGGGATGGTTCCGACGACCGAAGTTCGCGCTTTTCATTCAGTACCTCCGGACGATTTAGAAGGACCGGTTCGTGACACCCTCCGATTGGACGCGGGCGAATCAGTCACGTTTATCGAACGCTTGCGCCTCGCCGACGCCGTGCCGGTCATTCTCGAATACCGCTACTTGCGCGAACGATACTGCCCCGATTTGCAGAAAAGCGACCTGGGCGGTTCGCTCTACAGCCTCCTCACCGACCAATACCGCCTTCCGGTCGCGGGCGCGGACGAAGTCATCCGCGCCGTGTCGCTCACCGCAGACGAAGCCGACGTACTGCGAGCCGCGCCCGGCGACGCCACGCTACAGGTGACCGCCGTCGGATTTCTCGGCGGCGGCGTCCCGCTCTGGTGGGAACGGACCCTGTATCGCGGTGACGCTTACGAGTTCCGCAACCGCCTCGGACCGATCACGAATCCGTCGCAGGTACGCCCCGCTGTCGGGACGCTCCGCGAACGATGAACCAACGCGGGTGACACTCCCCCGCTACCCGCATTCTAATAGGACAGAACCTTATGAAATACACGTATGATGAAATCGCTGGAATAATCGACCATTCCCTGCTCGCCCCGACTATGACCGATCAGGAATTACTGGATGGCATCAGTACCGCCATCGAATACCAGGTGGCTTCGGTCTGTATCAAGCCCTATGCCGTACCGCTGTGCGCCGAATTGCTCGCGGGCACCGGTGTCAAGACGTGCGCGGTGGTAGGGTTCCCACACGGCTCGAACGTTACCGAGGTCAAGCGATTCGAAACGCAGGTCGCCTGCGAACAAGGCGCGACCGAGATCGACATGGTCGTCAACGTCGGCAAGGTCCTGAGCGGCGACTTCGCGTATGCGGAAGCTGACATCAAGGCAGTCACCGATGAAGCGCATAAACACGGCGCGAAGGTGAAAGTGATCTTTGAAACCGACTACGTCACGGCGGACGCGGACAAGATCAAACTCTGCGAGATCTGTGAGCGGGTCGGGGCGGACTGGGTAAAAACCAGCACCGGGTTCGGCTTCATCAAAGGCGCGGACGGCAAGTATTCGTACCAGGGCGCGACCGAGGCGAACCTGCGCCTGATGCGCGCGAACGTTTCGGAAAAGGTCGGCGTCAAGGCGTCCGGCGGCGTGCGTGATTTGGATGCGATGATCCTGTGCCGCGACCTCGGTTGCTCCCGGATCGGCGCGACGGCGACGAAAGCGGTGCTGGACGAGTACCGGAAGCGCGTGGCGGCGGGGGACGGTGTATCGGAAGGCGATGCGAAATCGTCCGGGGAGATCGGAAAGGGCGGGTATTAGCGGGGATGTTCCATCCTCCGGTGGAAGCCTTCGGCTTGGGTTTCCTTCGGAAACGGGCTTGCCGAACGAGTCAGGCAGTCCCGTTTGAGCTTCCCGTTTCCGAAGGAAACCCAAGCCGAAGGCTTCCAC
>JAYULM010000508.1:0-6388 GCA_043763605.1 Armatimonadota bacterium
TTCAGTGTTACCGTCCCGGCAGTGATCGACGAGTTGCCGGTCAAATTGACCTGCCCTGCGTCCTGCAGGGTGAAAATGCTTCCCGCGCCGGTCGCGGTGAGCGTACTACCCGCCAGGTTCAGCGTCCCGGTCCCACCGCGCACGATGGTCAGCGCGGTGCCGTTCGCGTTGCGGATCGTGTTGCCAGTCGCAGTCGCGGACACGCCGCCGTCCACGGTCAGTGTGAATCGATTGCCGTTGATCGTGCTGTTTTGGACGGAACCCGTCGCCGCCGCGAACCGGAGACGGGAATCGTTCGCGAGGTTGACGGTCGTGTTGCTCACCAGACCCCGGTTGTCGAGCAGGAGCGTCGCGTCGTCGAAGTTCAGCGCACCTGTCCCGGTCAGCGTCGCGCCGGAAACGCGCACAGTGGCATCGGCGGTCGCGTCGAACTGCCCGGTGTTGCGAAAAACGTAGTCGCTCGCGTTGACCGCGCCCGGACGTTCCAGGTTAAGCGTCGCGTTGTCGGAAACCTGCACGATCCCGCTACTGGTGAACGTAACCGGCGTGACCACATTCGGCGTGATCGTCATGCGCGAACCGAGACCTTGCACCCGGAGCGTCCCGGCGTTGTTCAGGGCGTCCACCAGGACTGTCATATCGGCGGTATTGATCGCCTCGATCACGCCGCCGAGTTCGTTGTTAAGCACGTTCGGTTGCAGGAAAGATGTCAGCGACAGTCGGATCGTGCCGCGATTGGTGATCGTGCGCGGGTTACTACCCGCCGACGCGAAAAGATTGCCGAGAAACGCGACCCGCCCGGATATCAGCGTCCCGCTATCGATGCCGACGTTCGCACCGCTCGCCATCCGAATCTCGCTACCGAACGCGCCGCCGTCTATCAGGTCGCCCGTGAGCGTGACATTGCCCGCCAGTTGCAGTTTCGACGAGCCGACGAGCCGGATGTTCGACGCGATAGTGCCGCCGGTTTTGGTCGCAATCGGAATGAAATCCTGGGTCGGCGCGAGAACCGCCGTATCGACCGCGCCGGGGAGTACGTTCCCGACCCAGTTCGTCGCCGCGTCCCAGTCGCCGCTCGCGACATTAAAAGAAATATCGGCGGCGTGTGCCGCCCCGAAGATCGCCGTCGTCAGCGCGACGGTCCCCACTGCGCGCGTCCACCACGCCCCCGTTTGCCCGATAATGTCCATGTGCCGGTTCCTTTCGGCGCGACAGAAAGGCAATGCCCATCATCGCGCTCTGGGGAAGAGTATCAGGCGAACGTCACGACTATGTGACAAAACCCTGTGACAAACCGCACAGTCAGGACGCGGGGAAGAGATTTAACCGCCAAGACGCCAAGTCCGCCAAGGCAAGAGAAGGGGAAGAGAGAGTTTTAACTATCCGGCACGTCGGTCCAGGAAAATCACCTCGATAACGAGCGAAGCGAAAACTTTAAAACTCTTTTCCTTCTCTTGCCTTGGCGGACTTGGCGTCTTGGCGGTTAAATCCTCTCCGGGCGCAACAGCGGGAATAAAATCACGTCACGGATGCTGGACGCGCCGGTAAAGATCATTGAGACGCGGTCCAGTCCCATGCCGAAGCCGCCGGTCGGGGGCATACCGTATTCCAGGGCGCGGAGGAAATCCTCGTCCATCGGTTGCGCTTCGGTGTTGCCCGCCTCGCGCTGGGCGACCTGCGATTCGAACCGCTCGCGCTGGTCCAGCGGGTCGTTGATCTCCGAGAACGCGTTCCCGATCTCCTTGCCGGTCATGAAGATTTCAAACCGGCGCGTCAGGTTCGGATTGTCGGGACGTTTGCGAGCAAGCGGTGACGTGTCGAGCGGGAAGTCCGTGATAAACGTCGGCTGGATCAGTTTCGGCTCCGTGAACACCTCGTGCAGTTTTTCGATAATCCCGCCCACCATCGTTTCCTTCGCCGGGTCGATACCGACTCGCGCCATCGCCGCCTTCGCCGAGTCCAGCGAGCCGAACGAGTCCGGGGAGATGCCTGCGTTTTGCTCGATCCCGGATAGCATCGGGAGCCGTTCCCACGTTTTGCCGAAATCAATCACCGTGCCGTCCGGCAACGTCAGCGTGTCCTCGCCGGTCACGGAGCGGCAGATATGGCGGAACATGCGCTCGTTGATGTCCATCATGCCTTCCAGGTTCGTATACGCCTGATAGAACTCCAACAGTGTGAATTCCGGGTTGTGGCGCGTGGAAATGCCCTCGTTGCGGAACACCCGCCCGATTTCGTAGACGCGGTCCAGCCCGCCGACGATCAGTCGTTTCAGCGGCAGTTCGAGCGAGATACGCAGGTGCAGGTCCAAATCCAATGCGTTATGGTGCGTGTGGAACGGGCGTGCCGTCGCGCCTCCGGCTTCGAGTTGCAGAACCGGCGTTTCGACCTCAAGAAACCCTTCTCCGTCCAGAAACTCGCGCACGGCGCGGGTGATTTTCAGACGCTTTACCAGCACCTCGCGGGCGTCGCGGTTGACGAAAAGGTCCATGTACCGCTGACGGTAGCGCATTTCGGTGTCGGACGCGCGGTTCGCCTCGCCTTCGGTGCCGTCGTCCTTGATATACTCTTTGCCGAGCGCGGCTCCTACATCACGCAGGGCTTTGGCGAGCAGGGTGAGCGACTTCGCATGCACCGACGGCTCGTTCGTTTTGGTACGAAACACGAACCCGGTAGACCCGACGAAGTCGCCGATGTCCAACCCGTGCTTCAGCGCGTCGTACACCGCCTCGCCGATCTCGTCCCGCCGGACGTACAGTTGGGCGCGACCGGGATTGCCGACCGGGGCGTCATCCTGCAGCGTCATAAACGCCGCTTTGCCCATCCAGCGAATACCGACGATGCGTCCGGCAACGCTGACGGTTTGATCGAGCATCGCGTCGCATTTGTCATGCACTTCGGCTAAAAGGTGGGAGCGGTCAAACGTCTCCGGCGCGAACGGGTCCAGCCCCGCCGCCTGTAAATGTCGTAATTTTTCGAGCCGCTCCGGGACAATGCCGGGATGCTCTGTGTGCGCTAGTGCTACTTGTGCTTCGTCCATATTAAAGTATCGTTTCGTTGAGGTAATTGGTAAGCCACAGTATAGCCGAAAACGAATCACATGTTCCACCGGTGAGGCGTTGTAATCAGGGTAATCGCATCTAAATTCTCCGGGGCATGAATACCCCGGCTAACGCTTTTTAAGCCCGCTAAAGCAGGCTGCCTTAGCCCGGCGAGCCGTCGGTGTTGCGATCAGCCATCGTCGTGAGCCGGATTTATCCGGCTTGGGAAGCGTTAGCCGGGGTATTCATGCCCCGGAGAGCGGACAGCGTCCTTTTTCGTGTCGCGTTCGGCGAAAGCGACCGTGCGGGCGTTGTCGAACGGTTCGAGGTTGACAATCGCGGTTTCGAGTGCGGCGCGGTCGGTTTGGAAGTTGGTGAGGGTGTTGCCGGGGGCAGGGTGGGAGGAACGGCTCCGAGTTTGGCGTTGGCGTTCGCCCAGTGCGTCACGAACTGGTTGAGGGTGGGGATGTAGGATGCGATACTGCCAATGGGAATAACGGCGTCTTTCGTGTCGCGTCTTGCGGCGACCGTGTGATGTGTTGAATTACCCGGTTGCGTATTGCGCTGTCATTGTCGGCTATCGCGGCGAGCCGGTGAGCGTTTGCGCCGCCCGTGTCGCGTATTGTGACGACCTCAAACGTCAACATGGTCGTCACAAGCCCCGACAGAGACAGCGCAAAGCTCAACCTTGCCAGCGCACCCTACTTCCGGCGACGCACCAGCCACGTCCCGACTGGCAAAACGGCGAAACCGAGAAGCGCAAGCGTCCCCGACTCCGGCACAATAGAGGCATTTTGAACTGTGACTGAAAAATTATCAAATGCACTGCCTGTTGTTCTGGTTGCTCCATCCACATTATAATTCCAAAGTCCGAAGGATAAGGTGGAACCGTTTGTTGAAAAGTCGGGGTGGTCATTCGCGTCGCTAAGGGTGCGGAAAGTATCTTGAGTCATTGAGGCTATTGATATACTTGCCCAAGAAGATGGATAACTTTGATCAAACTGTCCATAGTAACTCTTGTTGTTCTGACGAATTGCAAGACCAACATATTGTCCATGTGAGGAGAAGGGTGTAATTTGAAACGTGTAATGATTGAATGTCACTGATAAGGTAGAGATTGCCCCAGATGTATTGGGACTGTAGACGGCTGTGTTGCTGAAGATATAGGTAGATATGATTGCGTTGTTGCTGGTGTTTTCTACACGCATCCAAGCATCAGGGTTACCACCTGAGTTGACTTGCGACTTGATTGCCGAACTCCCATTGCTCGTTTCAGTGAACAAAGTCCAGTCCGAATTAACGAACTCGCTATCTGAGTATGTCGTTTGTGCAATGGCGGGGGCAGACAAAAGAAGGAAAGAAAATGCGGCGCACACACACTTGGCAAGCCAAGTTGCGGACTTGACAGCGGCGGTGCGGGGGAAAAGACGGGCAAGTTGCGACATACGGACGGTTCTCCTTCCGAACGGGGGGATACAGGCGGCATGATAGCCACGCCCTCATTATCAACGAAAAGCCGGTATTTATGCAAGTCGTGACAAACGCGTTCGCACTGCGGGCGCGGGGATTATTTTTCGTGGGGCGGGGGGCGTCAAGCCGGCGCGTTCGCCGTGCGGTAAAATGAAAATGATGCGGCAGACG
The DNA here is from genome assembly GCA_043763605.1 of Armatimonadota bacterium. Classification (GTDB taxonomy): domain Bacteria; phylum Armatimonadota; class Armatimonadia; order Armatimonadales; family Armatimonadaceae; genus JACMIU01. Next base: position 4,683 of record JAYULM010000508.1, read on the forward strand.
GAAACAGTCTTCTTAGAAACGGGCGACACGCGAGAACCGTATTCCGCCGACTTAATTCACGGCGCGACGGTGGCGGAACTGCAAGCCGCCGACGCGCAGTGGCAACCGTTTCTCGCGCAAGCCGTCGCCGATGCGTTAGCGCGTGGCGTCCCGCGCTTTGACTTACCCGACAACAAGCACTGGGAATGGGAGCGCAAGGCACGGGCTATGCGAGCCGGGAGCGTGGCGTTTGCGATACGCGCCGATGGCGATACGCAAGCCCTGATGATCATGCGAACCGACAAAGTGTGCCGTTTGTCGGAACAATTCGCGGAACCGATGGTGTACGTAGATTATCTGGCGACCGCACCGTGGAACCTACCGCGTCTGATGACGCCGCGCTACACGAAAGGCGGGCTACGCATGATTCAGGCGGCGGTTCGTTACAGTGTCTCGCTCGGATTAGACGGGCGGATCGGTTTGCATTCCCTGCGCGGTGCGGAAGGTTTCTACCGTGACCGGCTGACGATGCGAGAACTCGGCGCAGACCCGCTCTACGAAGACCTGCGTTACTTCGAGGCGACTTCCACAGAAGCCGCCCAAATCGTGAAATAGGAGCAGAATATGACATTTACGACCTCACGCGGTCACGTGATTGACACCGAATCGCAAGCCTACCAAGATTTTCTGCGGGATCAGGAATGGGACAAGGCGCACCCCAACGTGAAATACGACGAACCTGCCCCGTTCCGCACCCTCGGCGACGTGATGGAGTTGGAGCGACGCCACCGCGAACACGAAGCGCACACCGAACCCGTGGAAAATGAACCGCAATCGGTGCGCGAAAACGTTCCCGCGTAGCGCGACGGCGGGACATTGGCTCCACGATTGCCACGCGCTTATCATCGCCGAAAAGCCAGTATTTATGCAAGTCGTGACAGACACGTTTGCGCTCGATCGTACTGGGGGCGCGGGATTTATTTTTCGCGGGTGAGCGAATCCACTACGGCTTCGGCAGTTCGTTCCAAAGCAGGCGCGGTCCGTCGAGGTGCAGAGACCGCTGGTTCAAAATGTCGCGCCCGATGATGCCGTGTGTGCCGTCCATGAGCAGGAACGCGCCGCGATACGTCGTCCCCAGAAAGATCATGTCTACCTGTGCGGCGTCGGCGAGGCGCGTTGTGCCATCATATGCCACTAACCGCACTCCTTCGGCGGCTTCTAATGCGACGCCCAACGCTTCCGCCACTATGCGGGGAATCAGGCTCGCGTCGGCTCCCGTGTCGAGTAGCATTGGCACGTCCACAATGCTTTTGCCCGTGTCGGCATTGCGAACGGTAACACTGGCAAACGGGGCGGGCGGCATAGCATGGTCGGCGTCATACGAAGGCATCGTTACTCCTCGACGACAATCTTTCGCAAGCGGGCGGCATCCTGCGGGTCGGCGAGGCGGGGGCTATGGATACGAACAACGGGCGGTGGCACGGGAAGAACGATTACCGTTTCTTGGGCTTCTTCGCGGTCAAGGTAGGCACGTATCGCTTCGGAAAGCAGGTCGTCCGTGCCAATGCGCCGCACGGTAGCGAGGCGTTCGAGGCGCGTCAAAAGTTCGGGGGCGAGCGTTGTTATCATAGTGTCAGTATACCGGAGCGCAGGGCGATTGGCGACATACGGACGGTTCTCCTTGCGAACGGGGGGATAAAGGCGTAGGAGTTACGCTGTTGCCCCGG
>JAYULM010000509.1:0-1825 GCA_043763605.1 Armatimonadota bacterium
CGCTTGTCCTCCCTCGCCCCGTTGATCCTCCCTCGCCCCGCCCGCCTCGTTTTTCCTCCCTCCCCCCAGTCCCCTCCCTCAGTTCCTGAGAGAGGGGGAGTCCGAAGTAGCGAGGCGGTCCCGTTTGTCGGTCGGTTCGGGCAGCGTAGCAACGGTTCTACTCAGGACTCCCCCTCTCTCAGGAACTGAGGGAGGGGGCTGGGGGGAGGGAGGAAAAACGAGGCGGGCGCGGGGAGGGAGAGGTACCACACTACGCCAGAGCCAACCTCGCCTTCTCCAATTGCGCCCGCACCGACTCGGGAGAAGTCCCCCCGCGACTGGTTCGCGCCGCCGCCGACGCTTCCGGTTGCACGGCGAGTAGCGCGTGATCGGTGAAACGCGGGTCGAACCGTTGCAGGTCGGCGAGGGTCAAATCTTCCAGCACCCGCCCCGTTTCGATACACTCCCGCACGATTCTGCCGATGATCTCGTGCGCTTCGCGGAACGGCACCCCTCCCGCCGCCAGCGAGTCCGCCAGATCGGTCGCCGTGGAAAAGTCGCCGCGACACGCCCGCGCCATGTTTTCCGTTTTCCACGTCGCGCCGACGAACAATCGCGCCATCAGCCGGACACACATGAGCGACGTGTCGAACGCATCGAAGAGCGGCTCCTTGTCCTCCTGCATGTCTTTGTTGTACGCCAGCACCAGGCCCTTCATCAGCGTCAGGAGCGTCGTCAGATCGCCGTAGACACGCCCGGTCTTACCGCGTATCAGTTCGGCGACATCGGGGTTTTTCTTCTGAGGCATGATGCTGGAACCGGTCGTCACCGCGTCGGACAGTTCGACGAAGCCGAACTCCGGCGACGACCACAGCACGAATTCTTCTGCGAGGCGCGACAGGTGGAGCATCAGAAGCGACGCGCAGGAGCAGAACTCGACCGCGAAATCCCGGTCGGCGACCGCGTCCAGCGAGTTTTCCACCACACCCGCGAAGCCGAGTTGCGCGGCGACAAATTCGCGGTCAATCGGGAACGGCGTTCCGGCAAGTGCCCCGGCTCCGAGCGGCGACAGGTCGGCACGTTTCGCACAGTCGGCGAGGCGGGAATCGTCGCGGGAAAGCATCCAGAAGTACGCAAGCAGGTGATGCGATAGCAACACCGGTTGCGCGTGCTGGTGGTGTGTCCGTCCGGGCAAGATCGCGCCCATTTTAGCGTCGGCGGTGTCCAGTAAACTCGCTCGAAGTTCGGTGATCGCGTCGCGCAGTTCAATGATCGCGCCTTTAAGCCAGAGCCGGATGTCGGTGGCTATCTGATCATTCCGGGAGCGCGCCGTATGCAGTTTGCCCGCCACGTCGCCGATACGCGCTTTGAGCATCCCTTCGACAGCGGAATGGATGTCCTCGGCGGTTTCAGGAAGCACCGCCGCCCCTCCTGCTAAGTCGTCGCGCAACACCGTCAGTCCCGCAACCAGCGCGTCGCTCTCCCCGGGCGCAATAATTCCCTGCCGCCCGAGCATCGTCGCATGGGCGATACTGCCCACAATATCTTCGCGCCACAACCGCCGGTCGAAACCAAGCGACTGGTTGAATTGAAAAACAAGAGCGTCTGTTTCGCCCTCAAATCGCCCACCCCAAAGTGCCATAGTGCTTTATGCTACCACGGCGGAACCTCATACCCCCAGTGCCCGGGACCTCGCCCCCCATCTCGTTTGTCCTCCCTCCCCGCGCCCGCCTCGTTTTTCCTCCCTCCCCCCAGCCCCCTCCCTCAGTTCCTGAGAGAGGGGGAGTCCGAAGTAGCGAGGCGGTCCCGTTTGTCGGTCGGTTCGGGAAGCGTAGCAACGTTTCGA
>JAYULM010000510.1:0-6355 GCA_043763605.1 Armatimonadota bacterium
TCTCATTCCGATGAGGGAGGGGGCTGGGGGGAGGGAGGGAACACGGGGCGGGCGGGTCGGAGGACAAGCGAGGGGGCGGGGGGGAGGGAGCGACGGGAGGTTCCCGAGTTTGACGCTCCGTCAGGCGCCGTGCTATACTCCGAGTAATCAACGCCGGAGAACGCATCGCTGAATAGCGTCGCGTACTCCGGCGTAACTGTCTGTGTGGGGGAATCCCCGCGAACATCACCATGTCCCATCCTTACGAACTCCCCCCGACGCGCCCGCTTTCCTTCGAGCGGGAACGCGGTATCACTGAAGTGCGCTTGCAACCCGGACTCGCGCACGTCGAAGTACGTCTTCCCGGGGCGGACATCGAAGCCGAGCGACTTACGTTACTGCAAGCGGTCGCCGAAGCGGGGCTGCCGGTGTTGTTGATCAAACTGCACCCCGACTCGGTGTCGTTCGCGTTGCCCGACGAAGCGATTGCCGCGCGCGCGGAGAAACTGCTCCTGGACCGGGGATACACCTATGCGATGGAGCGGGACCTCGCACTGATCGCGATCTGCGCCGGGGCGATGCGCGACCTTTCCGGCGTCATGGCGGGTCTTTACGACACGATGGACAAAGCCGGGATTCGTGTCGCCCAGACCGGCGATTCGCACGACGCGCTGTTCGCCTTGATTTCCGGCACGAACCCCGAGCAAAGCGCGTCGCTATTGCGGCAGACGTTCGGGCTGACCGAGGGGGGGGCGGCATGTTGAAAGTCCTGGTGCAAAAGTTCGGTGGCACGTCGGTAGCGGAGGAAGAAGCAAGGCAACAGGCGGCGAGCAAAGTGATCCGGGCGGTGCAAGCCGGGTGGCGCGTCGTGGTTGTCGTGTCCGCTATCGGTCGGCGCGGTGCTCCCTATGCGACCGACACCCTGATCGATCTCTTGCGGTCTATCGACAAGTCGGTCGCCCCCGCCGACCGCGAGATGGACCTGATGATGGCATGCGGCGAGATCATTTCCACCGCCGTGTTCGCGCACACGCTGCGTACGCGGGGGCACGAAGCGGTCGCCCTGACCGGCGGGCAGGCGGGGATCCACACCGACGGCGAACACGGCAACGCGCGCATCCGGAGCATCGACCCGGTGTATATTCTCGAATTGTTGGAGCGAAACACCATAGCCGTGGTTGCTGGATTCCAGGGTATCACTGACGCCGGCGCGATTACCACGCTCGGACGCGGCGGGTCCGACACAACGGCGTCCGCGCTCGGAGCTGCACTCGCGCCGCATGTTTCCGACATCGCCGTGGAGATCTATACCGATGTCAACGGTGTAAAAACCGCCGACCCGCGCATGGTAAGCGAGGCGCGGACTTTGCGTGTCGCGTCGTATCAGGAAGTGGCGGAAATGGCGCATCAGGGCGCGAAAGTCGTGCATCCGCGCGCCGCCGAAATTGCGCATCTGCACAATGTGCCGCTCTGGGTCAAATCCACGTTCGACGACGCGCCCGGGACTTTGATCACCGGGCACGAGGACGCCGAACAGGAGACCGGTATGCGCGTGACCGGCGTGACGCACACCGGAAAGATCGTCTACCTGCGCTTCACCCTCCCGGAGACGTTCGCGGGCGACAAACAGCGGATCGAGCGACAGATCTACCGGATGCTTCAGGGCGAGGAGATCCCGCTATACCTGAATGTCACCAGCGCGACCGGGTTCGCGTTCGCGATCACTAAAGATCATCTGCCGCGTGTGCGGGTCTTGCTGGACGGCTTGATGATCCCGGTAGAACCGGACGCCCCGCGGACCGAACTGCCGCTCGGTCGCGTCTATCTCCTCGGACTCGGTTCCTGGGCAGGGTACCAGGCGCAAAAGAAGATTCTGGAAGCGACGCCTCTTTTCGAGTTGCATACGCTCGAAGCGCAGATGACCGAAAACTGCACGGTGGTGTCCGTGATCGCGTCGCGGTTCCAGGCGTTGCCGGGCATCATGGCGCGGCTACTCGCGGCACTCGCGCGCTCCGGCGTCCCGGTCTACCAGACGGCCGACTCCGCCTATTCGATCTCCGCGCTGATTCCCGAGGCGGACGCGACTACGGCGGTGCGTGTCTTGCACCAGGAGTTCGGGCTGAGCGCTGGGAAGTAGTGGTTCGGACGGTTTTTCGGGCGTTGAGACGGACGCTGAAGCGTTCCGCTGGAAGCCTTCGGCTGTAGACCCTGCGGGTCGCCGGTTGCGAACGGTTGCCACGCGAGCGTAAATTTTCCTGACGCGAAGCGTCTACAGCCGAAGGCTTCCAGCGGAACGCTTCAGCGTCCGAAAAAACCGTCCGTCTCAACGCCCGAAAAACCGTCCAGACCACTACCCGCAACGGGCAAGCAACAGACAGATGTCGTCGTTAAAAGACCCGCCGAACGCGCGAGCGTCCCGCACGATGGCTTGTCCCATTTCGGAAACCGTGGGCGCGGAAAGGTTCCTACGGGCGATCTCCATCAATCCCTCGTAGTTGAGGAACTCTTTCCCCTTTCGCGCTTCGGTGAGACCGTCAGTTGTCATGACTAATGTGTCGCCGGGGTGCAGAGTGATCTGCGCGTTGATATAGGGTTCATCGTGTGTCACGCCCAAAGTCACCCCGGGTGCCGCGACGATTTCCGCGTCACCCCCCGCCGCCCGCAAGATCGAGACCGGCTCCGCTCCTGCCGTCGAAATTGTGACAGTACACGTTTCGGGTTCGACAACGGCAATCGAAAGCGCGGAAAGTAACAAGAAATCGAAACTCTTCTCGCTACCGTACGGGTCGTTCCCTTGGACCGTGTCACATAAGTAATGGTTCAGTCGAAACAGTGTACGCGCCGGGTCGGCATCCTCTCCCATGAACGCGTGTATCACTTCCTTCAATCGCGCGGCGAGTGACGCCGCCTTCAGACCCTTTCCCATGACATCGCCCACGCACAACACGATCCGCCGACTTTCTTCCGTATTGCCCACGGAGAAGGCGTCGAAGAAGTCACCGCCGACTTCCGCTTCTTGCATCGCCGGTTCATACAGCGCGGCCAAAGCGAGACCGGGGAACGCATCTTCGCTAAAATTAGCCAGAAGCGGGCGTTGCAGAAATTCCGTGATACGTTGTTCCCGCTCCAGTGCTTCCGCCTGCAGGGTTTCCGCCCGCCGGATGTCGGTGACATCGCGTATATGGCACTGAATCACGTCGTGACCGTTCTCCCGGTACACGTTGCCGATCAGTTCCACGGTCCGGCTGATTCCGTCGGGGGAATTGAGCGGCAAACTCTCATAGCGCACGGTGTGTTCCGCTTGAAGCCGGGTGAATGCGGCAATGCTTGCCTGATTACTGGCTAATAAGCCGACCTCGAAAAAATCCTTGCCCAGCATCGCTTCGTGGGCAAATCCGAGCAACTCTGCGGCGAACGGGTTGGCGTCGGTAATCAGTCCGGAGCGTGAATCCAGCAGAAGAACGCCGTCCCGCGCCGCCTCGAATAATCGCCGGTAACGTCGCTCCGAGCGGGCAAAGATCGCCTCCGCTTCCTTGCGTTTCGACACGTCCTCAATCACGCATCGCATCAGGACTGCCGCGCCGTCTGCCCCAACGACCACGACCGCTCGGTTGCGAATCCAGATGATCCGTCCGTCCGCCGTTATAATGCGGAACTCATCCTCCTGGTCCTGTCGCGAACGTATCGCTCGAAAGATCCGCGCGACGGTTGCGGCACGGTCGTCAGGGTGGATGATGCGCCGCCAGAAACCGCGTACGTCGCATCGGTCGCGGTCGTAGCCCAGAATGGTTTCGGCATGCTTGCTGAGGAAGCGAATGCCACCAGTCGGGATGCTTACTTCGCAGATGACCGCATTCAGTCCGTCCACCATCGCCGCAAGGCGTTGCTGGGCTTGGATAGCGATCTCCGCCAACTCCTGTTGTTGGACGCTCGCGATCAGCAGTTTTTCATTGACATCGCGAAGGGTGTCGCCCGGAAGATTGGTAGTCATAAGTATCCCCTGAAATGTATGCGAACCTCCTTATTTCGACCCGATGCCGGTAGCGCGAAGATAAAATTGAATGCATACTCTCCTGTCTATCTTATTTCCCCATAATGGGAGCCGTTGAATCAGCGAGGGGGGGAACCTGCCGTGTTCGGAGGGGATTGTCTCTCCGGGAACCCGGTCAGGATGTTGACGTAGCCGGGCATAGCGTCGCCGATAATGATGCCGTCCCGGGTCACTTCATAGCGACGTATCTCTTTGCTGTGGTTTCCGTGGCGCGATTTTATTACCGCAGTGATTCGTTCCAGTTTGCCGTCGAGTTCGATGTAACGTTGCAGGATAATATCGTCGGTCAAGAATGCGATCTCGTGTGTGGCGAGGCGTACATCCGTGAGGACACTGGACATTTCCACGGTCGTAACTACCGTTACTCCGACCCCGGTCAGCGCGAGAACCATCCGGTACACCGACTCGCGGAAGTCGCCCCGTGCGCCGGGGGCGAGGGCGATCTCGAAACCGGAAAGGGAGTCGATCACGACGCGGCGTGCGCTGATCTCCGTGACCGCCTCGCTCACCGCGAACAGCGTTTCGTCCACGGAAAGATCCAACGGGCGCAGATAGATGACCCGGAGTTGGTTCCCCGCGATCATCGCCTGCATATCGAAGCCCATTTCCAACGCCCTCGCGAGATACTCTTGCGGGTGTTCCTCGAAAACAACGATCACGCCCGGTTCGTCATGTCGCGCCCCTTCCGCGATAAATTGGGTGCAGAGCGTGCTTTTTCCAGACCCGGCGGCACCGGTGACCAGTACGGAATCGCCTTCCGGGATTCCGCCGCCCATCATTTCATCGAGAGAGGGGATGCCGGTAGAAATACGCCGCATGGGGACGGAACGTGCGCGTTTTTCCGTGAAGCCGGTGTTGCGCGGGTAGATGCGTATCCCTGCCGAGGACATACGGAACGTGTGCAACCCGGACATGGACTCCTGACCGCGCAGTTTCAATATCTGAAGTTTGCGCTCCATGGCGTTGCGCTCCACGTTCTGCGTCAGCCACAACAAGCCGTCGGCGACGGTAAACAGGGCGTTGTTGCGCATCTCGTCCAGCATATATTCGCCTACCAGAAACGTTGTCGCCTGCCAACTGGTCAGAAACAACGCCAGACGTTGCACGAAATTTTGCATCTCCACGTCGGATCGCTCTGTGGTCGTTGCTTTACGGATGATATTTCGGAACGAGTCTACGACAACGATGCCGGGCGTGACGCTTTCTACCTCGCGCACGATGCGCTCCAGCACCGCATCCAGATCCTGATCCATCACTTCCATGCTCAGGTTGACGAACCGCACCGCGCTTCCTATTTTGGAGCCGTCGAAGAAATCGAACTGTTGCTGATAGCGCAAGACTTTGAGCGACGGTTCGCCCAGAACGGTGAAGAAAAGCGCGGGTGCTTCCGGCGTCGCGTTGGCGAATAGTATCTGTTGCGCGAGTGTGGTCTTGCCGCACCCCGGCGATCCGGCAATAACATTGAACGAATATTCCGGCAAACCGCCGCCTAAAACGGTGTCGAGACCCGGCACACCGGTAGACAGTTGCCGGATTCGCACTTTAGTTGTCTCATGTGTCATAAATTGTTGTCTCCACGCATCCTGTACGCGGCGCCGTCTTCCAAATCATTGAATACCGCCGTCAGCAACCGATCCGTCAGATCCGCCCCGATAAATGTCGTGAGCAAATCGGTGAACCGCGTCAGCACCGACGCGAAGCCCGAAGTAACCTCTGAAGCGATCTGTTCCCGGGAGACGGCTTCAAGCCGTCCCGCGACAGACCCGAACTTGTCCGGAACGATCTGTGTCAGCCACGGGAACGCCGGTCGCGAGAGGGTGAGGGAGCGTGCCAGCAAAGTGGAAAATCCCCCCGCACCCAATACTAAAGACAGACGAATTCGCATCGCCTCGAAAACGCGCTCCGCCGCTTGCGTGGCGTCGTGCGCGTTATCCGAGGCGTCTTCGGTGCCCAGAAGCCGTATGAGATTCTGAGCAACCGTTGCTTCCGGTTCCCCGGCTTCGTTCATCGAGACCGCCCCTCCAGGAGGCGCGCTGATTCAGGTGTAAAAATAATGGGTTTCCGGGAGAGGAGCGCGAACGATCTTGATCACGGCGTTCGGCGTCGGGACTGTGACGCTATTATATCCGCGAAAGTGAATCCGTGGTTGCCTTCGAGAAATCATTTCAGCGGTTAGGGCGAATCACGATAGGAGTTACGCGGTTGCCCCGGAACCTCACCCCCCAACCCAGGGCGATTGCATTATAGATTGGTTGCTTGCCCGTTCCATAGAAAACGCGGGTTGAAACCCACGTCTGTGGGCAACTTCGTTGCCGAACGTCCTCC
>JAYULM010000511.1:0-1821 GCA_043763605.1 Armatimonadota bacterium
GGAAGCGAGTCGCTTCCCCCGTCTCCCCACTGGACTCCCCCACTCCCGTCGGAGGGAGAGGGGCACCCAGAGGGTACCCGGGGGTGAGGGTCCGGGCGCGCGCTCCCCGCCACCGCAAGAAAAAGCAACCCCGCGATCACCGCGTCCAGCGTGGCGCAAAAGTAAACCTGGACGGCAGGCAGGGCGCAGAACAACAACAGGGTCAACGGCGATGCCCCGGCGCGGCGGAACCCGACGGCAACCAGCGTGACCGCGATCAGGCAGACGAACCCGGCGGCGACGGCGGGACGGTCCCCGGACGCCTGCCGGAGTAGCGCGAAAAACAGCACCGCACCGGGCGGGTGGGTGCGCCCGTGTTCGGCGAGCGTCGGCTGGATCGCGTGGTAGTCGCGGATGAAACGCCCCGCGTCCGCGACGGTGGCGATGTTCTGCGCAACGGCGTCGTGCCAGTATTGCGCGGGTCCGGCGTGCGGCTCGCGACCGGCGACGGGGTGCGCGAAGCCGCGTTCGATCCCGTGCGTCGCGGTCGTGGCGAGGATGGCGAGACAACCGATCAGCGCAACGGCAACGTGCCGGTGTCGCTCGGGAAGGCGCGGCAGGAAGCGTACCGCCCCGGCGAACGCGGCTATGCTCAGGATGCCGAGAGCCGCCTGCGCGGGCGACGGCATGCGCGGATGCCCGTAAGCGACCGGGAACCATTTGCCGACGCCGAGTGGCACCGGCGCGAGGGTTTGCGCCCCCCGCGTCGTCAGATGCGCAAGACACACGACGGCGACAAACGCGGCGAGAAGCAACAAAACGCGACGAAAAGGGAGTGCGGAGGGGGGCATTGGCGACACGTCCGGTATTGTATCAAAAGACGCGGCGTGATAAACTGCAACGTTCGGCGCGGGAGTGCCGTACAGGGAAACAGGAAACGTTTTCTCCCCGCGCGCGAAACCCAAACGAGCGTGCCATCCGGCGGGAGACGGCGTTTGAGGCAAGCAACTATGCGGTTTCGCTGGTGGAACTCTTTCAACGTTTTGGCGGTCATCCTGCTGTTCATCGGCATCGCGGGCGCGGTGTTGGGGAACAAAATGGTGTTCGATCCGGGGCGCGCGTCGAGCGGGCGCGAATGGATCATTTATGTCGTCGCGGGCGGCTTGATGCTTTTCAACGGCTTCCTGCCGCCGAGCAACCCGCAAGAAGATGAGGAAGAAACGCCGAAATCGAAGACCAGTCGTTAGAAGTAGAAGCGACAGTGACTTCGTTTCCGGACGACCGAAACGAAAATTATGGCAGATACGATTACCCCTTTTGTAGAAGAAGATGAGCGACCGGTTGAGGAGGTGCGCTGCATCTATAACGGTACACCCATCGTGACGATCCCGTCGTGGTATGCAGGCGTCAAAGTGAAGTTTTTCTCCGAAGCCTCGCGTAAGGCGACGGCGGCGGCGATCTCGCTCGCGGAGTTAGAAGCCGGTCGCCTGCGCGACGGCGTGGACACCGACACGGACGACGAGGACGGCGCGGACCTGGACGCGGACCTCGAACTCGAAGATGTCGAAATCGAAATCGAGGACGACACGGAAGAACCCGAAGCCGAAGTCACCCCGGTCTAATACATTACGAACCACCAAGACGCCAAGTCCGCCAAGGTTACGAGAAGAGAAGTTTAAGGTTTGCGCTTCGCCCGCTATCGAGGCGGCGTAAAGGAGTCGGAAAGCCCCAACTCAAAACATCTGAACCTCTTGCAAAAATCGATATCATGATCTATATTGGACGTTCACGAACTCGTTTCAGACAATGCTATACACCGAAACCCGCTTGACTACAACGGTT
>JAYULM010000512.1:0-6336 GCA_043763605.1 Armatimonadota bacterium
GCCGTTGCTGTACGAGCCGGGAAAGACGGGTTCCGATTATGAGTTGGCGAGTGCGGGGGGTCTGATGCCGGGCGAGGACGGCGAGCCGGATGCACACCAGCGTTTCACTCTGCCCCGCGTAGCTCGCATGCCGTAACCTGCCCACGCCCGGCAACGTTACTATCGGCATGATCACGCGTCGCTCACTGCTCGCCGCCTTTGCCGCTCCTGTACTGTCCCCGATTGCCGATGCAGTCGCGGTGGACGATGTGCCGGAAAAGTCGCCGCCGGAATTCGACAAGTTATTTCCTAAACCGACCGGTACAAACGGTTTCGAGGAGATCATTCGTGCCGGTGAGTTGGTAGAAGGGATCGAGAACGAGTATCACGGGCGTGTGGATGGCGGTGTCCCCCTCGCAAAAAAGAGGGAGTACCTCGCGCATCCCGTGTGCCGTGAGGCGGCATCGCTTCTGCGACGGGGACTCAGCAAACCAATCATGATCCCCGAACAAGATCCGCTCCGCACGGGTAAAATTCTGCCCCTTGGACTGTTAGAGGTGCTGGCGCGGATGCTTTCCGATGAGATCTACGTTTCCCTGGCGGATGGGCAGACGGATGTCGCCGTGCGGACCGTTGCCGAAGGGCTGATCCTGGCGCATCCCTTGAAAAGTGTGTCCGTTAACTCCGGACTCGTGGCTCGCATTGTGGAAGCCATCGTTCTCGCGCCTCTGGTGCGTGCGCGGGACGGTTGGAGTGTCCGCGATTGTCAGTACCTGATCCGACTCGCCGAGCAACGACTTGCCCTGCCCGACCTCGCGCCCTCCGCTCTGAGTGCGGAACGGGCAACGACGCTCCGGATGATCGAGTGGTGGCGTGAAAAGCCCGACGAATGGTGCGACCTGATAGAGACGCAGTATGCCCCTTATGAAGAAGGCGAGCCGGAGTCTCCAAAGCTTCACCGGGCACGGGACATCGCCCGAAGTCTGCGTACCGACGCAACGTTGCGTGAGCGGATTTTTCGCGAGATGACGGCTGCCGTTCAGTACCATTTCGATCAGGCGAATGTGCTGCTCGGTGACCCGACAGGGTGGATGACACTGGCACCACCGCCGGGCGCGAACGCGGGAGAGCATTACATGATCCCGTTCCTGCGGGAGGTGTTTCTCCTGGAAGCGCGGGGGACGGTGCAACGAAGCGTTGAGGGGCGGGTCAGCCTGCAACTACTTGCCGTCCATGCCGCGATCCGCCGCCACCGTTGGGAGACTGAGCGATTGCCGAAGTCGCTTAAAGAACTCCCCCTCGCCGCGAACCTCGTCACCGACCCTTTCACCAAGAAGCCGCTCCTCTACGAACCGGAGACAACCGGCACCGGTTATGAACTCGCCAGCGCGGGCGCGTTATATCACGGTAGCGACGGAAGACCGGACGAGCGAGAACGGATCACGCTCCCGCGGACGAGGCCGAAGGAATAACAAATCGATTAGATTCGACCACAGACGCCGAAGAGTTTCAACCGACGAGATCGGTATAACCGTTTCGCGACCCGACCGCCGCGCGGTAAAACAGCGTTTGTTGCGCCCACCCGCACTTCTCGCCGAACGTGTCCCGAAACGCCTGCCCGACTTTCGCGTACGCCGTCGCCGTCAGCGCGGACCCGGCGAGTTCCGGCAGGTACCAGGCGCGCGCTATACGCCAGATGTGTGTGTCCACCGGGATCGCCGCGTCCTTGTCGAGCGCGAACAGGCAGACGCAGTCGGCGATCTTCTCCCCGACGCCGAAAAACGTCGTCAGTTCGCGCTTTGCGTCGTCGTGCGAAACGTCCCGGAGCGACGCAAGGAAACCGGGCGGTAAGTCATTCGCGACGCGGCGGGCGGCTTCGGCGACACGCTTCGCCCGGAAACCCAATCCGAGAGCGCGGAACGTCTCCTCGGAGGCTTCCGCGAGACAATGCGGCGTCGGAAACGCTCCATAGGCATCGCCCGCGCATTCCCGCGAAACGGCTTGTAGCATCGAACCGATACGCGCGATGGGTGCGACCGACGCGCACAGAAACGAAAAGAAACACTCCTCGGGGTCTTGCCGCAACACGCGGACGCCGGGTTGCGCCGCCCACGCCTGCGCAAAGTGCGGATCGGCGGACGCCCACGCGTCGCCGGACGCTGCGAGATCGACCTCGCCGAGCCGTAGAAAGCGACGCACGGCGTCTTCGGCGTCCGGCGCGTCAGGCAGTGTGCCGATTAATTCCCAGTGCAGGCTGTCGCCGTCTCCTTGCGAGAGATACAACAGATGCCCGCCCGCGATCACGCCACGCCACGCGCCCTTTTCGGGGTCGAACCGCCAGCGGAACAGTTGCCCGCTCCGGAGCGTCGCGGGCAGGTCCAACTCTTCGCAGGGAAGATTTCCTATGCGGCCGGAGAAAGAGCGCGTGTTGGGAGAATTAGCCGTCATGGCGCGTATTGTACCAAACGCCCCGCGAAATGATTCCCCCGTTTCGTTGGCGCAAAGCCCGAAAAACGGCGGTACAATACGGAGTGAAGTGAAACGAAAGGGAACGCAAGCAAGCGCGTCTCGACCAACGCCACTTCCGGTTTTATAGCGCGTTCGACGTCGGCGCGGGGGCGTACCCGTGTCGGCGTTTTGTCGTGTCGGGGGAATGTCCCCCGACACGATATTTGAAAACGAAACTTATGAGCAGTGTGAATACCAGCGTCTACGGCGTCAATGCCGGTTTTTTAGAGGAACTGTACGAGCGGTATCAGAGTGATCCGCAGTCGGTCGATTCCGAAACCCGTAACTTCTTCGCGGCGGGCGGCTACTCCCCCGACTCTTTCGCCGGTTCGTCCACTTCGGCGACCCAGTCCCCCGCGTTCGACGTGAATAAAGTCGTCGCGGCGGCGCGACTCGGGCGAATGGTGCGCGAATTAGGTCACCTCAACGCCCAACTCGACCCCCTCGGGACTAACCCGCCCGGCGATCCCGCCCTGGAACTGGTCGCGCACGGCTTGACTACGGAAGACCTTGAGGCACTCCCGGCGTCGGTGATCGGTGGACCTTTGGCGGCGAAGGCGAAGAACGCTTGCGAAGCACTGGAAAAACTCCGCGCCGTATATTCCGGCTCGGTCGGCTTCGAAGACGATCATATACAGGTCGCCGAGGAGCGCGACTGGCTCCGTGATGCGGTCGAATCGGGTCGATTCCTGGTGCCGCTTTCCGCGAAGGAGAAGCGCGACCTGCTGGTCCGACTCTCGGAAGTGGACGGCTTCGAGCAGTTCCTGCACACGGTGCAACCGTTTCAGGGCGAGAAACGGTTTTCCATTGAGGGGTGCGACGTGATGGTGCCGGTTCTTGACACGATCATCCAGTGCACCGCGCTTTCCGGCACCCGCGAGGTCGTGATGGGAATGGCGCACCGGGGGCGACTGAACGTCCTGGCGCACGTTCTTGGTAAGCCGTACGCGCAGATTTTTGTGGACTTTATTACCAGTGGTCCGGGCGGTCCGGCGGGCGAGGAAAAGCCCGCCGTGTCCGATACCGGTTCGCATGGCTATTACGGCGACGTGAAATATCACAAGGGCTACACCCGCGCCTACGCCGGCCAGAGCGGCGGCGAAATGCCGATCACGCTCGCGCCGAACCCGTCGCACCTGGAATTCGTGAACCCGGTCGTGGTCGGTCGCGCCCGTGCCGCGCAGGAGACGCGCACCGAGCGCGGCGCGCCTAAACGCGACAACAAGGCGAGCCTCGCGATTCAGATTCACGGCGACGCCGCGTTCCCCGGTCAGGGTGTGGTCGCGGAAACGCTGAACATGGGTGGCTTGAAAGGCTACAGCGTCGGCGGCACGATCCATATCATCGCCAACAACCAGGTCGGATTCACGACCGACCCCGGCGACGCCCGCTCGACGCTGTATTCGTCCGACCTGGCGAAAGGGTTCGAGATTCCCATCGTACATGTGAACGGCGACGATCCGGCGGCGTGTGTCGCGGTCGCCCGCATGGCGTGCGCGTACCACCAGAAGTTCGGTAAAGACTTCTTGATCGACATCGTCGGCTACCGCCGTCTCGGGCACAACGAGACCGACGAACCGCGCTTCACCCAGCCGCGCCTGTATGCCCGTATCGACGCGCACCCGCGCCCGCGCGAACTCTGGGCACGTACGCTGGAAAAAGAGGGCGTCGTCACCAAAGCGGAGTCGGACGCGATTGCCAGAGAAGTACGCGACAAGTTGATGGCGGCACGCGACGAAGTTATCGCCGCCCCCGCGACAGCCACGCCGTCGACGCCCGAAAAAGGGCTGGTGCCCGCCGAACCGGCGAGCGAGGCGGGAACGACCCCGGTTCCGGAAGCCACGCTACGCGAACTGAACAGAGCGATAACCACCTTTCCCGACGGTTTCACGCCGTCATCGAAACTGGGCAAGCAGATGATCGACGGGCGGCGGACGGCACTCGACCAGCCGAACGGCATTTTGTGGGCGCATGCCGAAGCGTTGGCGTACGCGTCGCTCCTTGCCGAAGGGACGCCGGTTCGTCTTACGGGGCAGGACGTGGAGCGCGGGACGTTCACCCAGCGGCACCTCGTCTTCCACGATCCGGAAACCGGCGAGGATTACGCCCCGATCCAGAACCTGCCGCAGGCGAAGGCATCGTTCGCGCTGCATAACAGCCCGCTTTCCGAGCAGGCGGCGGTCGGCTTCGAGTACGGCTATTCGATCCACGCCACGGAAACGCTGGTCGTCTGGGAGGCGCAGTTCGGCGACTTCGTCAACGGGGCGCAGGTGATCGTGGACCAGTTCATCGCGTCCGGCAACGCCAAGTGGAAGCAGACGCCGTCTATGGTGATGCTCCTGCCGCACGGCTACGAAGGACAGGGACCGGAGCACTCGTCGGCGCGCATCGAGCGGTTCCTGCAACTCTGCGCGGGCGACAACATGATCGTGGCGAACTGCACAACGGCGGCGCAATACTACCATCTGCTCCGCCGCCAGGGGGCGCGCCTGACCTCGAACCCGCGCCCGCTGATGGTAATGACTCCGAAAAGTCTGCTCCGTCATCCCCGCGCCGCGTCCAGCCTGCGCGACCTGACGGACGGCACGTTCCAGCCCGTCCTGGACGACCCGCGCCCTACCGAGCATAAATCGGACGTGACCCGGCTTCTGCTCCACGGTGCGCGGCGCGGCTTGGGCTTGCTCGATGCGGTTCGCCACATCATCGCGCGTGATGCGACCGCCGGTCCCGGTCCCGGTAACGGTAGCGAGGTCCACCTTCGCGTCTTGCGCGAGGGTTTTCGCCAGCGGCGTCACGACTGAGTGGGTATCAGTGGATAGTGGAGAGTGGTCAGTGACCAGAGAAGAAGCGGCAGACACAGCGGCACCTTGACCGGCACTGACCGCTGTCCCCTGACCACTGCCCATTGACTCCCCGATGACCGCCAATATATCGCCGACGGAGACGGTGTCGCCCTCGTTCTTCAAAATCTCGGTGATGACACCGCTCGTTTCCGCCTGGATCGCCTGGTTGACCTTGTCAGTTTCCAGTTCCACGATCTCTTCCCCGGCAGACACACTGTCCCCGGCTTTTTTGAGCCAACTGGCGATGGTCGCTTCCACGACTGACTCGCCCATGTTAGGCACTACGATCTGGGTGGGCATGAACTTACGCTTCCGTCCTTTGTTCGGTTGATTTGCTCGTTACCTGAGTAACGGATGGTTTATTTTTCGCACCGATGCCGTTGGTGTACGCACCGTTCCGGTTCGCTTTACTCGCGCCGCCATTCGCCGACGCAGCGGATTCCTTGACGCTGACGCCGTCCCCGCCGGTCGGGGCGGGCGCGACGGGCACTGCGGACGACACCCCATACGCCTCCGCGACGATACGCGCCTGCTCGCGGTCGTGCGACGCTTTTTTCCCCTCGGACGGCGACGCGGCTTCGGGCCGCCCCGCGTAGGTGAGTTTCACGTCGCCCGGAAGGAGTTTCGCGAGGCGAGGCGCGAGAAAGGTCCACGCCCCCATATTGCGCGGCTCTTCCTGCACCCAGACGACTTCGCGGACATTCGGGTACGTGGCGAGTAGCGCGGTCAGTTCGTCCGCCGGGAACGGGTACAACTGCTCGACGCGGGTGATGGCGACATGGTTGCCGTCCGTGTATTCCGGGCGAATCTCGAACTTCGTACCGACATAGACAAGATCGACGTACACCTTGCCGGAGCAGAGCAGAAGCCGGGTCACGTCCGCCTTACGTTCCGCCGGGCGCGGATCGTCCAGGACGGGTTGGAACGTGCCTTCCGACAGGTCGCGCAGGCTCGACGCGGCGCGGGGGTGACGGAGCAGGCTTTTCGGCGTCATCACCATCAGCGG
>JAYULM010000513.1:0-1817 GCA_043763605.1 Armatimonadota bacterium
TGACGGCACCGCCCGTAACGCCGAGGGCCTCCGCTATCCGCTTCTGGAGCCAGCCTTTTTTGTATAACGCTAAAGCGCGTAGTCGCCGCTCCTCACGCCAGTCTTTGGAATACTGCATAAACGATCTTTACCCGGATTGCGGCGAATCAATAATTCGGTATTGGAGATAAGGCTATGCAGACGATTCCCCCCCTGCCAAAGATTACGAACCGATGCGGGTTATCTGGACGCGCGCGGATTGCGAAACTTTGGAACGCGCCGGTGTACTCAATTATCGTTATGAACTGATCGAAGGAGTAATCCTCCGTAAAATGCCACAAAGTATACGCCATGCCCGCCTTGTCCGCCGCGCTTTACTGTGGCTCGTCGGTGCCTTCGGTGAGGACTATGTTCTCGACCAGGCTACGATCCGTGTCCACTGGGCAGATGACACGACCAACGCGCCGGAGCCGGACGTGATCCTGCTCAATAAGCACGACACCGAAATCACTACCACGCAACCGCGCCCCGAGGACATGCGTCTGCTGATCGAAATCGCGGATTCGACCAAAAATTACGATCTGGGCACGAAAGCCGCTTTGTATGCCCGCGCCGGAGTGCCGGAATACTGGGTCGTTAGCGTGGAGGAACGTGTCATCTATGTTCACACCGCGCCCCGCCCCGATGGCAGTTACACGCGGCGTGACGCCAGGGAAACCGAAACGCTTTCACCGGTCGGTTACCCCGACGCCGTCATCGCCGCAACCGACCTCCTGCCTCCGACAGACGCCCCGTCCGCGCCCGTGTAACCAGACCCGTGCCCCACGGCTCGGGGAAACCGCTCTCGCTCGGTGGCGGCGGTCTGCCTTCGAGCGCACGCAACCGTGTGTCCATCGTCCGCACCGGGGCGCGGAGTCCGGTGATCCCGTTCCCCGGTTTCCATCGCTACTGTTCCTTTCCAGAAGGACGTTCCAGGCATGCCTACGTCCCGGCAAACAGTAGGGTGGTTATCGCGGCGTCATACCCCTCCCATTCATAGGTTTGCGTCCCATCACCGTTTTGCACGAAAAGCAGGTTTCGTTTAGCGAGCAGGGGATGCAATACTGCGGTTATCTTTTCTGGCGTTTCGCCCGTCGCCTCCGCGAGTTCTTCGGTAGTGGCTCGCATGAGTTTTCCCGCGAAACGCAACGCATAGAAATGCCGGAAAACTCGTGCGATCACGGGATCGGCAGTAAGCAGACGCATCCGCTCTACCCGTTCGGCGACGGTCTTGTCGTCGGGAAGATCGGCAACACTCTCGAAGGTGGTCAAGCCGAACGCCGTCCCTGCGTTGCCCGTACTCGCGCTCTGGGTAACCATATGAACCAACCCGAGTGCGAACGCGCTCCCTTTTTCCCGACGCTTCACATCTAACTCTTCCTTCAAACGTCTACTCGGTGCATCCCATGGGTCGTCATCTTTTGCTGAACGAGTACCCCCTTCCAGCGCACTCAGTCGTGCCTCCATCGCCTGAACCTGAGCACGTAACGAATTGGTATCCGCAGAATTTGCCATTGTTTTTTGTTCCTTGTAAATGGTGGTTTCGTGACTGTTAGGCGAAACCACGGATAATTTGGTGACGCGGGCGGATGAAGCGATAGCAGTGGGCAGGGTCTCCTGTGCTTCAAGCGCGGCACGCAGGCGGCTACGCGCCGCGTTCAATCGGGACTTGACCGTGCCGACCGGACAACCCATCCGCGCCGCGATATAGTCTTCGTCAATTCGGTTGAAGGTACTTGCAATGACGAAAACAAGCGGCCCCCAAAGTGTCAGGAATCGAAGCGATGGCTTTAGCCAAA
>JAYULM010000514.1:0-1817 GCA_043763605.1 Armatimonadota bacterium
GGGGGAGCCGGAGCAGATGCCGGCGCGCTTTCGGGGATTCCGTCGAGTGATGCGTTGACTCCTCCGGCTCCCCCTTTCTCCCCTTCCGAGGGGGGAAAGGGGGTTGGGGGGATAGGGGGAAAACAGGGGCTTCGCTCAATACTGCGAAGCCCCAAAAATTGCGCTACAATATGAGCGTATTACTATAAAGTGCATTGCGCGTAACGTGAACCGCGTTACATGCATTGTGAGGCATAGCGTATGGCAACCCAACCGAATTATAAAGACTACTACAAACTGCTCGGCGTCGAGAAGAACGCGACGGAGAAGGAGATCAAAACCGCCTACCGTAAACTCGCCCGCAAGTATCACCCGGATGTCAACCCCGGCGACGCGGCGAGCGAAACGAAGTTCAAGGAGATGCAGGAGGCGTACGACGTTCTCGGCGAGCCGGATAAGCGCAAAAAATACGACCAGTTCGGTGATCAGTGGAAAGCCTATTCGCAAGCCGGGGCAGGTTTCCCAGGCGGCGCGAGTGCGGGCGGTTTTCCGGGCGGCTACCGCGTCGAGTATGGCGGTAATGCGGTAGACCCGTCGCAGTTCGGCGATATGAACGATCTTTTCGCGTCGCTTTTCAGTGACCAGCGGGGCGGGGCGCGTCGCGGGGGGGCGTCGCCGTTCGCACCCGGTATGCGTCAGGCACCCCAGCGCGGCGCGGACACCGAGGCTGGCTTGACGATCACGGTTGAGGAAGCCTATTCCGGCGTCACGAAAAGCCTGAATATCTCGGGCGAAGCGCGCTACGATGTGAACCGTGGCACCTACGGCGATAGCGGCGGGAAGCGCGTCGAAGTCAAGATTCCGGCGGGCGTCGCGGAAGGGCAACGGATTCGTGTTGCCGGGCAGGGTATGGCGGGCGGGGCGGGGAGCGGCGACCTGTATCTGGTCGTCAAGATCGCGCCGAGCGATACGTTCGAGCGCAAGGGCGACGACCTGTACGCGGATGTGCCGGTGCCGTTCTACGACGCGGCGTTGGGCGGCGAGGTGCGCGTACCGACGCCGAAGGGCACCCGCCTGACGATGAAGATTCCCGCCGGGGTGCAGTCCGGGCAGTCGCTTCGCCTCGCAGGACAGGGGATGCCGCGCCTCAAATCGGGCGGCGGGTTCGGCGATCTGTACGCGCGGATCAAAGTGACGGTCCCGAAATCTCTGAGCGAACGCCAGACCGAACTGCTGACCGAGTTAAAGACTCTGAGTGAGGGCGACCCGGCATGAACAACCCGTTTTCCGATGAGCCGGTGTATACGATCTCTATTGCCGCGCGTCTGGTGCGCCGTGAAAAAGGCGATGAGCCGCCGCTTCACCCGCAGACGCTCCGTATGTACGAGCGCGAAGGGTTAGTGCGCCCGCAACGTGTCGGTAAGAACCGGCTGTACTCGGAGCAGGACATCGAGCGGTTGCGCCGGATTCAAAACCTGACCCAGCAGATGGGCGTGAACCTCGCCGGTGTGCAGATCATTTTAGACCTGTTGGAGCGAATGGACCTGCTCCAACAGGAGGTAGACGAATTACGAAAAGAAGGTAAAGCAAGGAACGGGCAATGAGTCGTTGACGTTTCTTTTTTTTTGTCCTACGCGGACGGCGCCAACCTTACGTTGGATCGTTGTACCTGCGGTGCTCATTAGTGTTTGGTGATTTTGGTTCGGTCCTTTCCCGCGAATTTGGCGTCTCTCTTTTCACCTTTAGTTTCCGGTAACTTGAGGGTTTCTGCAAAGGCTCTCTCGTCTCTCCCCCTCTCAAAATCGTCGAATTAGGGGACTTTGCCGGAACGCGCCGCA
>JAYULM010000515.1:0-6311 GCA_043763605.1 Armatimonadota bacterium
TCCGGCGGTGCCGCCGATATAGGTGCTGTCCTGCTTTCCGAACTTCATGGCGGCGTCGAACACGGCGGACGCCTGCCCGCCGTCGAACTCGATCATCACCTGAGCGAGTAGCGGCGGCATGATTTCCTGCCCCAAAGCCATGCTGCGTGACGCTTGCACCCGGCGCACGGTGCGGTTTTGAGCGGAAAACAGGGTGCTCATAAAATCGAACCAGTGGATCGCGAAGTCGTAGAACACCAGGTCGAAAATCTTCTCGAACGGCGTTCCTTTGGTCCAGGTGTGATCCCAGTGGACCCCGGCATGGACACTCAACAGGTCGCCGATCTGCCCGGACCGGACGGCTTCCCGCATATACGAAAAGTGCGGTGCCCAGCGTCCGTTCTGATTGACCGCAAGTTTCACGCCTTTCGACGCCGCCAGTGCGATCAGTCGTTCGCCTTCGTCAAGGTCGGTGACGAACGGTTTCTGGCTCAGGATATGTTTTCCGGCGTGGATTGCCGCCTCGATCAGCGGCAGACGCTCCGGCGGGTGCGTGGCGAGGTCCACCACCGCGATGTCACTCCGGTCCAACACGGCGCGGAAATCGGTGGTCACGGCGGCGTCCGCGAAAAATTCGTCGCGCCGCTTTTCCGCCTTCTCTATAGCCAGGTCGCAGAGCACCGCCACGTCGTACCCCGCGTTCCGATACGCGCGCAGATGAGACGCCGTGATGCCGCCGCAACCGATAAGCCCGATCCGGGGGCGGTAGGATCGGGGGTCGCGCGGTCGGTACGGCAGTTCCGGCGCGGAGATGGTGACGTTCTGAGATTTGTCGCCCAGACTGTAATCTGCCTCGGTCGCGTTCTCGGTGTTGCTCAATTGTTTGCTCCTTCCCCCAGTAATACCGTCCGCTTTTCGCGGGCGGAAAGCACCGCGCTGTCCACGATCCGTTGCCCGACGCGGGCGAGTGCCGGGGAAAGCGGTCCGGTGATCGGTTCGCCGGTTTCCAGGCAATGAATCAGATACTCGACCGGGGCGCGGCGCGGGAACGGCAACACATCTACCGGGACTTCGTGCGTTTCGGGGCGTCCTTTCGTTTGCAATCGAATCACCGATTCGTAGTCATAACTGCTGATCGTGCCTTCCGTGCCGACGACCAAGAAGCCGCATTTCGGTTGCGGTTGTAATGTCCACGGGTCGGTGAACGTCCCCCAGCGCGTTTCGTACTTGGAAAGCCCCGTCTCATAACGGCAGACCGTGACGCTGTGTTCGTCCACTTCGCCGTCGGACGGCTCATCGACTACCGCCGTGACTTCAATCGGTGCCCGTCCGTCGTGAAACCAGGTGCCGAGCGTGACGCCGTAGCCGAGGTAATCCAGCAACGATCCGCCCCCGGTTTCCTTGCGGTACCACCAACTTTCCGCCTTTTGTCGTTTCGCGTCCTCGTCGCCGACTTCGATCTTGTCGGCGAGGTGCCGGAGCGGTCCCCGGTTGCCGTCGTAATAATGCACCTCGATCACGCGCCCGATCACACCCTCCCGGATCAGTCGGTGCGTGGTGACATGCGGTGGGTACCAGGCGAGGGGCCAGTTGATGACCATCGTTTTCCCGGTCTGTTCGACGGCGCGGATCATCCGGTCGGCATCAGCGAGGCTGGAAGCCATCGGTTTTTCGACCAGAATATGCGTCCCATAGGGCGCGACCATCTCGACATATTCGCCGTGTTTCGCGGTCTGAGGGCATAGAATCACTACGTCGGGTTGTGTTTCTTCCAGGCATTTCCGCCAGTCCGTAAAAACTCGTACGGGTGCGATTCCCAACCTTTCGGCAGTGTCCTTCATCTTCCCCGGGTCCGGGTCCGCGATGCCGACTATTTCCGCTTTGGGGTGATCTTTCACCTGACGCAACAGGTCGCCCATGTGCATGTGGTCGAAACTGACCCCGGCAAACTTCCATGTTTTCGTGTTCGTGCTTTGACTCATGGATAAAAAATATCATAAATCATATCGCATGTCATAAATCTGATATGATAATAGCACTATGGCACGATCACGAAGCGAACGGGTTACGGAAGTGTTGGACGCATTGCGGGTACGGATTCGCGACGGCGGATCGCCACCCGGCGCACGATTTCTGTCGGCGCGCGAACTGTCCGCGACCTATGCCGTGAGTTATCAGACGGCGCACCGGTTGTTAGAGGAGTTGTGCGCAGAAGGAATGGTCGAACGGCGGGCGGCTTCCGGTACCTATCTACCCGGCGGCGCGGACGCGGAATTGATTGCCACGTTCACGCAAACGTGGCTGATCCTGTCCGGGCGCGCACGTCGTCCCCTCAGTTTCGGTGCTCGGCTCCTGGATGAATTGACACGCCGGTTGGGTCGCGAAGGAATGTCCTGGCAGGTATGCTGGTCGGAGAACATCGCGTCCGAAGAATTGCCCCCGACCGTTTTTCCGGTTTTGTGGGAGTCACCGGAAGTGCTTACCGCCTGCCGAAGGGCGGGGCGTCGCGCGCTCCTCCTCAATGCCCGCCCCGCCCCGGGACTGGACGCCGCGCTAATCGATAGCGTCTCTGTAGACGATGCTTTCGGCGGTGCCTGTGCCGCCGACCTATTAAGCGGAATGGATGCGAGCGATGGCGCGGGGTTATGCATCGTCACTGCCCGTGCGAGAGACACGCGTAGCGATGCCCGCGAAGAGGGGTTTTTATCACGCGCCCCGAACGCCGCCGTGGTTCGTGCCGGGGGCTGGTACACCGAGGATGGAATCCGTGTCGCGGCGGACGCGCTGTCTCGCGGACCGCGCGGCATCTTTTGCGCGAACGACCGGCTCGCGGAAGGCGTATTGATCGCTTGCGAGCGCAACGGCGTGCCGCGCCCACGTCTCGTGGGTTTCGATGATGCGCCGATAGCCGCCACGCGCGAACTCTCGACGCTGGCGATCCCGTGGAGCGAACTTGCCACCGACGCAGCGGAAATAATCCGGCGGAGGATCGGGGGCGACGTTTCGTCCGCGCGTCGGCAAATCGTCACCCCACGACCGATTATCCGGCATTTGTAAAAGAACGGGTCTGCAGGGTTTGCACTCCTCTTCCCTTTTCGTTTACAATCACGTAGACAATCGCCATGACCCACGACACCCAACCCGCCGCATTGCTCCTCCCCGCGACGTTCGCCATTGCGGGCGCGATCTTCTCTTTCGGCAAACGAAAATCCGAACCGGCGGCAGAGGAACCGGAATCGATTCCCGCCCCGCCGGACCCGGACGATGGTACGGATACTGACGAGGACGATACCGAAGGCGAAACACTCCCGGTACTCGCGACCTTTTCGCTCGGAGATGATCTGTATGAGGATCGCGCCGCGTGTGAGCAGGTGTGGGATGCCCTCGCCCTCCCCGTCCGGGTCGCCGGAACAGATGACCCCACCCGGTTTTTCGCCCTCACAGCGTTCGACCCTGCACCCTCGGGACGCGATGCTGTTGCGCTGACCGCTTGCAAGCTGGCACAGGATGCCACACAACGCGGCTACTCGGTGCTACTTCTCGACGCAAATGTGTCCCGCCCGACGCTCCACAAACTCCCGCTTTTCGCCCCGCGCGAAGGCGTTGCCGACGCCGCCCCCGTCGGGATGGCGGATTTCCTGCGCGGCGATGCGACTCGTTTGGAACCGCTCCTCAAACTTGCGTGGCGCACCGAGGGGTTGCTTCTTCTGCCTGCAGGAACCGACGCCGGGGGCGAAGAGACATTGACGAACGGGGCGACCTGGGAGCGGTTGATTCGACTCGCTACTCCCCTCGCGGACATTGTTTTGCTGGTTGCCCCACCGGTATTCGCGCCCGACGACAAGGTACGTAATCAGGACATGCTCCCGAAGATGGACGGCGTCCTGGTCGCATACCCTTCCGTGTTCAGCGCGTCGAGCGACACCGAGGCACTGGAGAGAATGGAGTCGATGAGCGTTCCACAAGTCGGTGCCATCGTCGCGCCGCCGGCTTCTTACGACGAGGAGAGTACGGTTTCCACAGTCGCGGTCGCCGAAATCGCCACGATTCCCGCGTCAGAATCGACAGTTTTCCCCGAGGAATCCGTGACACCCGAGGAGGCGACCGCATCCGACAAAGCATTAACTTCCGCCTATCCGTTAAATGTTGAACCGGTGTTCGTCCCGACTCCCGAGGCGGAACCGGATGATGAGAATGTCGTCGCGGACGTTGCGGACGAAACTTCCGTCGCGGAACCCGGGGCACCGTCCGAAGCGGAAGATGGCACCGTTCCGGAGTCCCGGGAAGCCGAACCGGCGACTGTCGCACGCCCGTCGTTCCTGTCGGCACCGACACCCAACTCGGGCGAAAAACCACGCCGCGACGCCCGCCGTGCGGTCCCGATTGAGAACGTCCCGATATACAACACCGCCCCGGGCTACCCGTCCCGCCCTGCCCCGATGTCAGCGGCGGCGGCAGCGACGGTGATTCCCACGCAATCGAGCGAAATCATGTCAACACTTAACACAGCGGAAACGCAATCGCCGCAAACCCAAGACCCTGTACCCGGCACCTACCGCCCCGACGTTTCCATCGAAATGCTCCCGTCTGCCGATACGCCCGCAGTCCTCACTCTGCGTGCGGATGTCGGCGGGTCGGGGAACGGACCCGTGCTCCTGCTGGAAATCCGAACGCTCGCCAAGGAAGTTAGGCGGCTCCGCGCGGACAATCCCGGCTCCCATGCCAGTGCGACCGCGAACGCCGCCTTGCTCGTCCTCGAATCGTTGACCGCCGCGACCGCTCCGGAAGACGCGACCACGCTACGCCTTGTGGTCCGCGAATCCAGCGCGGAAGGCGCGGCAACGCTGTTGGAAGCGTTACTCGAAACGCCGGACGCGCTCCGCATCAAATCCGGCAAAGCGACGGCGGCGGGCGTCCCCCCGGTGCGCTTCGAGGTGACGACCGAGCCGGACGACACCACCCGGTTCCGAGCGACTGTCCCGCCGCTTGACGGTACCCCGTCCCTGTTCGTGGACCTGGAGCGCACGACCACCGCCGAAGGCCGACTGAGCCGGGTCGTCTTGCGCCTCGCCTAAACAAAACGCGACAGCGCGAATCGCGACAGATCCCCGGGATACGGGTTCCCGGTCACCGCGTCAGCGGCGATCTTACCCAGTAAAACCGTAAATTTGAAGCCGTGCCCGGAGCAACCACTGACCAGAAATACGTTCGGCAGACCGGGAACATAATCCAGGATGAAATCCTCGTTCGCGGTGTTGGTGTACAGGCAGACCTGTGAGAAGGAAACCCGGTCCGACAGGTCGGGGAAGCGGCGCGACGCGATACTGACTGCTTCGGCGATCACGTCCGCCTCCGGTTCGCGCCCGTCGGTGTCCGGGTCCACTTCGTACCCCGCGATATGCGACGCCAACTTCACCCCCGCGACAACCCCGTCATCCGGAAAGCCGTAATACAGCGTCCGCGCGTCGATCCAGACCGGAAACCGCTCCGGCGCGAAGTTTTCGGGCGAACGCGTGATCTCCAAATAGACCACCTGACGCCGCTCAACCACGAGTGCCAGTTTCCACTCACGCAAAAGTTTCCCCATCCACGCACCCGCCGTCACAACCACGCCGTCGAACATTTCCGCTCCACCGTCATTCGTACGTACGACCGGTTTCCCGTTCACGGTGTCGATACCGAGGACCGGCGTCTCTTCCCGAAAAATTGCGCCTT
The DNA here is from genome assembly GCA_043763605.1 of Armatimonadota bacterium. Classification (GTDB taxonomy): domain Bacteria; phylum Armatimonadota; class Armatimonadia; order Armatimonadales; family Armatimonadaceae; genus JACMIU01. The sequence goes on from JAYULM010000515.1 coordinate 5,695, forward strand.
CGTCCGCACTAATCCGTGCCTGCGCCCTTACGCATCGCGTCGCCCGCAAAAAACCGCCGTCCTTCTGATACAACGCGACTTCGTCCGCCTCCAGCCGAAACGCCGGGAATCGCGCGCGGATTTCGTCCGGCGTCAACTCCTCCATCGGTAACCCGGCGGACAGAACCGACTCACGTGTCTCGCGCAGATCGTCATGCCCCTGTGGCGCAATCAACAAGCCCCCGCAACGCACGAAGAGTTCTTCCCCCGCTTCCGCCTCCAGTCCCACCCACAGCGGATACGCGTCCCCCATCAATCGGGTGTAAACGGGGTCTGCGTAGGCATGCCGAATGATCCGCGATTCGCCGTGCGAACTGCCCCGCAAATGCCCGACCCGGAACTGCTCATACCCGACGACGCGATGACCCGCTTTCGCCAGATGCCGACACGCCGCGCTCCCTGTCCCGCCGATACCGATCACCGCGATTTTCATACGGTGTCATTCGTAGCGGCAGAGTCAACTTCCTTTTTCTTCGGAACCTTCCCCGCCGCCGTCGCTCTCTCGCCCCGTGTTTTCTCCCTCCCCCAACCCCCTCCCCGTGTTTTCTCCCTCCCCCAACCCCCTCCCCGTGTTTTCT
>JAYULM010000516.1:0-6310 GCA_043763605.1 Armatimonadota bacterium
GTGTTCACGTTGATCCTCTGTCAAGCGAACGATGGCATGTTGTCTCATGCTCATTTATAACAAAAATATTTCAACTATTCAACGGGATAAGGTACTTAGAGGCTCTGGCAAAAACAACTACTTGCCAAGCGTTAAGTCGCGGCTTCGTCCTGATTTCACTCAGGAAAACGATGCGACACGGAACTTTACGTCTCTTTGATTGGCATTTTTGAGAGAGCCTCTTAATACACCAGTATCATTAAGAAGTTTAAGGCTACGACTGTCAAGGGCACGATCATTCACTTTTAAGGGGAGTATCCAAAAGTATAGCACCCATATCCGTAAATACTTTGGGATTCGGCTTCGTTGAATGATTAACCTTTGCCCTGCTAAAACGAACGTCTCCGCCTTTAAAGTTCTCAGGAATGCCCTTTCCTGAAAAATCTGTGCCACGAAGGTCTGCCCCAGTGAAATCGGTGCCATCTAGTATGCATCCTCTCAAGTCCGAGTCGCGCAAATCAGCATCAAGAAAATCAACGTTGCGGAGTGTGCATTCCGAAAAATCTGCACCGCGAAGATCTGCTCCACTAAAATCCGTGCTGATCAATACGCAATCTTTAAGTATCGACTGCCTTAAATCAGCCCCACGCAGATCAGTCTTAGTCAGGTCAGAACTGCTAAGATTAGCACTTACTAGGAATGCCTTTCTCATCGAAGCAAACGTAAGATTGTGCCCCATCAAGGAAGCCCCCTTGATTAGATCAATTCTCTCATCCTTCTTCCCCTGCCAGTTTGGCGGCTTTTGCGATAAGTCTTCATTGTTGACCTCTATAAATGGATTGCATTTTACTCGGTTTAGTATATTGGGAACAAAGATGCGCGGATCGTTATAGTTGAGGCTCAGACCAGCATAATCCTCACCTAAATCTATTTTCTCTCCGTTGATTTCTATCACTCCCTCCTTGATCTGTTCGTGATATTCCACGGGAATACCATGTATAGCACCACGCGTGAGTGTGGACATAACAAAAAGCGTAACAAGACCCACACAAAGCGACACTAGTGTGAGGATGATCTCACGCCAACTCAAGGTAGTTCTGAAAGCTTTCAATCTTACCTCGTCCCGCTCTACGATTATCTTAGAAAGATAACTAAACACGAAGGAGAACCAAATAACAACCGCAATCATTGAGAAATTTACTACAGAAACAAAATAATCATGTCTCGGTAGATAGTGTAGCCATACAAACATTATCGTCACAGGAACAGTAAAATACAGTAAAATATTTGAGAAGATAAATTGGGGCACTGCCAGCAACGATAAGTCATCCTTGATAAATTTTTGCCTGATGGCGATTCGTGCGTCGAAAAGCCAGTTGTTAATTTTTTGTGGCGCAGTTAACCCGTCAGGGAAGAAGGCAGGCAACACTGCTATCGCCTCCCAAAGCCTCAGGAGGTGCAGATTAAACCATATAAACAGAGTGAGAAGGAAGATTGGACTCCAGTAGTAAAAGTTGCTTACCGAAACATGATAGTTCAATATAGGCATCTGGATTGTCTCTTGATTCAAAAGAATCTTTTTATCACTCGATCCGTCTATGAAAAATATCACGAAGCAACAGGAAGACATCAGCACGAGGAACAACGCAGTAGCTGTTTTCGCCAAGTCTTGAGCGTTTTTCAGTTCTTCAAACGTTACATTAGCGGGCAGTTCTGCCCTCGACAGGTTGGCACCAGAAAGTTGATCCTCCAATAATCCTTTTGTACTTGAAAGATCAGCCCCATTCAGGTCTGCTTCCCAGAATCGTGTCTTTGATAGGTCAATGCCTCCAAAATCTAGCGAGGAAAGTATGCGTTTGTCATGGAATTCACACGGTGGTATCCTTTCAATAATCATAGTAGAAATTCGACGATTTTCAGCATCGGCGAATTTAGCGTTTGCTATTCGGTTTTTCCTTCGACGCAATGGATCTAGTTGCAAGCGAATGGTTGCGATCATATAAGGAATAGTATAGTAACCACCTTTCATCTCCGGAAAATCGAACGGGATAAGGTCCAGATCATCGAAACTGGTTGGAAAGGTTATGTGCTCCGTTGTCGATTCTTTCATAATTGTTTCCAAAACCTAACTGATTAATCGCTATGGGTTTAATTCCCCGGTACTTGCACCGCATCCGGTTGGAGCGTCCGTACTTCTTTCAGGACGTGCGGTTTCGTTATCGGCTCTCGGGCTGATCTACCAGCGGATACCTCGGAGCTTGCTCCGAGGAGAATCATTGGCCAGCAATCAAACTGTGATTGCTAATTATTTTTTATATTCTGCACTTAATTACACTCAAGATATTGCTACGGCATATATTCTTCAGAACATTTGTAATATCCTTTTCAAAGATGCAGGCTGATACATATATTTTAAGAATCATTCAAGGTAGCACTAAATATAGAATTTATATCAACTCCAGTGTTACAGGTAGGATAGGTTGTATCAAGGGACGAATTACCTGTTTAGTCTCTGTGGAGGATTAGTGATTATCTTCTTGTCATCCGATGCATGTGGCTCAAATAGGCATTTTTACAAGATGGTGCAAAACCTGTTCGTCAAGCATCTTCCGGGCGAATATGTTTACGCGGGGCGGCGTTTCGTCGGTAATGCGGGTATAATCTAACCTTGCCGATGAGTGAACCGACCCGTCTTTCCCTCGAACTTTTAGCGCGGTTGCGCCTCGACCGCGACGCTGACATGAGCGTGGTGCGTGCCGCCGAATCCCTGCGCAAGGGGGACCGCGTCAAACTCCTCGCTATGTCCGCGACCACCGCACATTTCCTTGTGCGGGCGACCTCCTCCACCTTTTCCGTGGCGTTACAGGTCGTCGGCACCGGGCGGGTACAGTTCAAGTGCGAATGTGAGTCGTTCAAAAACGGCTTCATCTGCGCGCATATCCTCGCGTCGGTGCAGGCACTGACCGAACACCTGCGGGTCAAGGAAGGACTGGCTGGTCCCGAAATCAAGCCCGTTGATGCGTGGGAGAACGAACTCGAATCGGTGTTCGGCGAACTCGCTGACGGCAAGGACGCTACCCCTGCGAAACGCCCCCCGTCCCAGCGACACCTGCTTTTCTTTTCGGTGCAGGAGCGTGCCACGGACCGCTGGGGCGTGTATCCGTACTCGCTCCCGACGAAAGTTTTCCCGAGCGAGTTCTGGGACGAGGAAGCGGGACCGGACCCGGACGCCGTCGCCCGGCATATCCGCGCCGAAAAACTGCACCGCGATGCCACCGGGGTGCGCGCCGTGGACGCGTCGCGGTTCCCGTACGCGGCGTTCGGCGAGCGGCAGGCGGCAGGTCTGCTCAGCGCAGTAGCGTCACTCGGCGGCTACGGCTACTACTATGGCTCGATCCCGGCGGGACTGTACGAGCAGGTTCTGTCGCTCCTGATCGGAAGCGGCAACGTCTACTACGGCACCGAAACCACGCCGCTCCGTCAGCGCATCGACGTTTGCGCCGAGAACACGCTCCGCCCCGCCGTGACGGTAGACGCGACCGAGGGCGGCATCCGCGTCGCCCCGGTGCTGTTGCCGCCGGGCGATTCCGGCGCGGGCGCGGTCGCCCTTTCCGCCGAGAAAGATAAGTGGGCGTTCAAATCCCCGGCATACCTGTTGACCGCAAAGGGGAAGATGGTCCCACTTCCCCCTGGCACGCCGGACGTTTTCGCCGGACTGGTCGCACGCGGCGAGATCACGGTCCCCGAAGCCGGGAAATCACTATTTGTCGAGCGGTACCTGCTCCCACTCGCGGAAGTACTGCCGGTCGCCGGAAACGCCGTGCAGTGGGAGGAAGCGCACACCGAAGCAATCGCGCCGGTCCCGCGCCTTTACCTGACCGAGCAGAACAGCCGCCTTTCCGTCGGGTTGCGCTTCGCCTACGGGACGCAGGAGTACCCGTTCGACCTGTCGTTCCCCGCGCAGGCACTGGAACGCGGGACCGGCGACGGCGGCAGCGTGACGCTGAAGCGGGTCCGGCGCGACCCCGGCGCGGAGGGGGCGCGCTACGCTCTGCTCTCCGGGACCGGCGGGTCGGCGTACGGCTTGAAGCGCGACGACGAGCCGGGGCATTTCGCCCTGCGCGCGCGCGTGGACCCGGTAGACTTCTTGCTCCACCACGTCCCCAAACTCGCCGAAGCGGGCTACGAAGTGTACGGCGACGAGCAACTACAGTCCGTTCGCGTCAACCGGAACAAGCCAAAAATCGCGTGGAACGTTTCGTCGGGGATCGACTGGTTCGACCTGGACGCCATGCTGACGTTCGGCGACACATCCGCGACGTTCGGCGAACTCAAACGCGCGATCCGCCGCCGCGAAAAGTACGTCAAGTTAGCCGACGGCTCTATCGGAGTGATCCCGCCGGAGATCGTCGAGCGATTCCGCTTCCTGTTCGCGCTCGGCGAGGAGACCAAAGACGGCGGCTTGCGTCTGTCGTCCACGCAGTCGCTTTTGCTCGAACAGGCGATGGCGGACGAGTCCGGCGATTTCCAGGCGGACGCCGCGTTCTACGAGCGGCGCGAAAAACTGCATGGCTTCGAGACGATCCACCCGGTCCCGCTCCCGAACGACGGCTTGACCGCGACGCTGTACCCGTACCAGAAGGCGGGCTTTGACTGGCTACATTTCCTGCACGAGTACGGCTTCGGCGGCTGTCTCGCCGACGAAATGGGGCTTGGGAAAACGCTCTCGGCGTTGTCGTTCTTGCTTTCTCTGCGTAAATCGGGCGGAAACGACCACGCAAAGGCACCGGATATTGTCGTCGCGCCGAAGTCGCTGATGTTCAACTGGGAGCGGGAAGCGGCGCGATTTACTCCGGCACTCAAGATTCTCGTTTATACCGAAGGGAATCGGAGCAAAGACCCGTCCGCGTTCGACGGCTACGATATGGTTCTGACGACGTACGGGATCATGTTGCGCGACATCGAACATCTGCGCAAGACGCGGTTTCATTACGCGGTGCTTGACGAAGCTCAGGCGATCAAAAACCCGGCGTCGCAGTCGGCGCGGGCGGCACGACTCCTGAACTGCGAGCACCGTTTGACGCTCACGGGAACGCCGGTCGAGAACGGCACGATGGAGTTGTGGTCACAGTTCGCGTTCCTGAACCCCGGGCACCTGGGCGGCATGGACCGGTTCCGCGAAGAGTTTACCAATGCCATCGAACGGCAGGGCGACGAGGTCGCGGCGCAGACGCTCCGCAAGTTGATCGCGCCGTTCCTGCTCCGCCGCACGAAAGAGCAGGTCGCTCCGCAACTGCCGCCGCGCACTGAGCAGGTCGTCTACTGCGAGATGGACGGCGAACAGCGCAAGCGATACGAGGACATGCGCGACCGCTACCGCGCCGAAGTGCTGGGCATTCTGGACGAAGCCGAAACCGACCGCAAGTTAGCCGGACGCGGTCAGATGAAGATGCTGGAAGCCCTGCTCCGTTTGCGCCAGGTGTGTAACCACCCGCGCCTCGCCGACCCGTCGTACGAGGGCGATTCAGCGAAGTTCGGTGTACTGATGGAGACGATAGAAACGTTGCGCACCGAAAACCACAAGGCGTTGGTATTCTCGCAGTTCGTAAAGATGCTCGACATCATCCGCACCGAATTGGACGCGCGCGGCATCCCGTATGTGTATCTGGACGGCTCGACGAAAGATCGCCAGACACCGGTAGATCGCTTCCAGAACGACACCGAAATTCCCTTGTTCCTGATCAGCCTCAAGGCGGGCGGCGTCGGCTTGAACCTGACCGCCGCCGACTATGTCCTCCACGTCGACCCGTGGTGGAACCCCGCCGCCGAGCGACAAGCCACCGACCGCGCCCACCGTATCGGGCAGGACAAGCCGGTGTTTGTGCAAAAGTTCCTGACCCGCGACACGGTCGAGGAGAAGATCCTCGCACTTCAGGAGCGCAAGCGGGCGATCACGGAGCAACTGATCACGGCGGAAGAGGGCGGCTTCCTCAAAACCCTGACCCGGAGCGACATCGAGGGGCTGTTCACGTAGAAAGACGAGCGGTTCGCGGTAAAATAGACCGAAGAAAGAACAACATCATGCCTGACGTTTTACCCTTACCTGGAATCGGTGCGCGACACATCGACGGTTCCGAACGCAGACAGGAACCGTTTACCCCGCGCCCGATCACCGATGACGCCGACCGGCTGGACTGGGATGTGACAATCCGAACAATATAATCGCGGGTTGAAACCCACGTGTGTGGGCAACTTCGTTGCCGAACGTCCTCCGGACGGAACGGGATCGACGTTTTTGTCAGCGGGCGGGCGCGTTTTAACCACGTCCGGA
>JAYULM010000517.1:0-6308 GCA_043763605.1 Armatimonadota bacterium
CGGCGGCGTTATGTGCGCGGTGGCTCGCAAGATCGCCCGTCTGTGTTGGTCCCTGCATAAGCACGGGACTCGTTACGACGTGTCGCGAGTCGGGGTGCAACCAACCCGTGCCAAAGTGGTGCCCGAGACGGACGCTACGGTCGCGGCCAGCGCGGTGATTGCGGCATAAGAAGTCAAGAATTTAGCCCCACCCCCAGGGCGATTGCATTAAATCGTTTGCCTTGTTTGCCCTAAAGATCAGCGGTCTCGCATGAAATCGTTATATCGTTCGCGAATCCAAAGGCATGACACTTCGCACCGCCTTTGCCCGCTTAGCCGACCCTCGCATCGCCCGTCGTCGTCGCTACGCTTTGGGAGACCTGCTTTTCATCGCCCTTTGCGCCGTTCTCTGCGGAGCCAATAATTTCGTTGAGATCGAAGTATGGGCAAGAGCCAAACAAGAATGGCTCCAAGAACGGCTCGATTTACAACACGGGATACCTTCCCATGACACAGGCGAAATTGCTCCGCAATTTACGCGATTTGGGCGTGTTTTTGCCCGCTTAGATGCAAAAATCTTTGCGGAATGTTTTCACCAATGGACACAAAGTATAGCAACACGTGTTAAAGGTGACATTATTGCCATTGATGGTAAGGAAGTTCGTCATTCTTTCGACTTAACAACAGGACAATGCACCCTGCATTTAGTTTCCGCTTGGGCGTGCCGACATCACCTCGTCTTGGAACAGGAAGCCGTTCGTGATAAATCCAACGAAATTACTGCCATCCCTGAGTTACTGTACCGGTTGGATGTTGAAGGTTGTTTGGTAACGATTGATGCTATGGGGTGCCAAAAGAATATTGCCGATCAAATCTACAGTCAGAAAGCGGATTATTGCTTGGCTCTCAAAGGCAATCAAGGAGACTTACACAAGACCGTCGAGCAATTTTTCACTCGTTCTCGCGCCAACAAGTGGCTTTTTGACCAGGGAGTCTTCGCCCGTCCCATCAAACCAGCGAAATCTGCGGCAGATTTACGCGAATTGGCAGTGCCAGAGCCAAGAGAAGGGACACGGGCGTATAGAAATCCGTCGCTGTTTCGTGGTCGAAGCGCGAACCGCCTGGTTGACCACGGATCAACTCTCGGCTTGGTCGGGTCTTTCTTGTGTGGCTTGCGTCGAAAGCGAGCGTACTATCCGCGGTAAGACAACCATTGAACAACGCTATTTTTTGACAAGCCTATCCCCCACAAGGAAGAAAGGTAAATCCATCGCGAAAGAGATATTGCAAGGTGTTCGCAGCCATTGGAGTATAGAGAATAATTTGCATTGGGTGATGGATGTGGCTTTTCGAGAAGACGAGAGTCGAGTCCGGTGTGATAATGCCCCTGCTAATCTGGCATCCGTACGGCGTTTGGCATTGGCATTAGTCAAACGGGACACCTCTATCAAGGCAAGCCTTCAAGCCAAACGCTTGAAGGCAGGATGGGACAATGACTTCCTTCTCACTTTGTTACAGGGCAAACGGAAGCAAACAGTTAAATGCAATTGCCCTGCCCCACCCCTTGACACGAAACATAGAATCTCTCTCATTCCGATGAGGGAGGGGGTTGGGGGGAGGGAGAAAGCGGGGAGGGAGCGACGGGAGAGACGGATGATGCTATTACCTCCGCTGCCGCCGCTTTCCCTTCCGCTTCGGCTTCCTTGTACGCGGCTTGCACCTCTTTCGGTGTAGGGGTGCGCCCGCTCTGGTAATACAGGAGCGCGGAGCGACCGGCAGCGAGCGTGCCGGAATAGGCGATGGCGGCTTTGATCGCGAGATTGACGCCCGGGATAGGGATAAAGGTGGACAGTTCGCGCGCGACTGTGCGCCAGCCGAGCGCGGCACCGATGACGCCCATCAGTTCCTTGATCTGCTTCGTGTAGGCGGGCTTCTTGCCGTGCGTCGCGGCGAGACGCATTACCATCATCAACTGGTTTTTCGTCAGGAGCAAAACGTCGGCGATAGTGGATGCCGGGAGGATGATCGCGGCGGGTGGAAAAACGCCCGGTAGCCCGGAAATCAGGGCGATCTGCGCGTTAGTCCGGCTCGCGTCGGCGATGATGCGGTTACAGGCGAACGGACGGAACAGCGGGAAGCGACGCCCCAGCGCGACGGCTAAGTGCGGCTGTTGCATGATCATAGCATGCGCCAGTTTCGCGGTGTCCGGGGCAGTGATCGGAATCGACCCGTCGCCGCTCCGGGCACCGATGGCGTCTTCCTCGTTCTCAGGTACATACACGGTGAACGCGAACGCCTTCGCCGTGTCCGGGTCGGGCACGGCGTCGAACTCGCGCAGGTGCGCTTCCGCTTCGTCACGCTCGTCCAGCGTCGCTTTCTCCGTCAGGAACGCCTCCCGGATGCGCGCCCGGTCCTCCGGTCTGCCGACCAAGGCGATCTTGAACCCGCTATTCGCCTCGTCCTCGATCCCGCGCGGGGACACTTCCTTGACCTGTTTCCAGAAATCGTACGCCGCCCCTAATATATTCGCCATCGGTTTACTCCGCCTTTATGTCGCCTGTGCCGGGCAAATCGCCCCGCCATACTTGTTTCATCTACACATATATACCCGCTCCGGGGTTCCGTTAAGTTCCGAGGAAGTAGTTTGCAAAAAAGCGAACTTACGTTATAATCAGCAGTAGGACGGGACGTTGTTTAGCCCGCGCCGAAACTCGATTGGGAGAACTGCTACACAATGACTGTAATCATGCGAAAGTACGCGATTTTTTGCTACACGGGTTGCGCCTTAGGGGGCGCGATTGCGCTGTTCCCGACCCGCGCCGCCGCATTTCAGGTGGAAAATATCCTGCGTCCGGGCGACCCGATCACTACCAGCAGTGGTAATTTCCCGGGCGGCGAGGCACCCGCCAATGCCATCGACGGTTTGACGGGGACGAAGTATCTCAACTTCGATGAGCTGAACGTTTTTATCACGGTACAGCCGCAGTACTCGCTTCCCTATCTGCTCAACGGTTTCTCGGTCACGTCCGCGAACGACGCGCCGGAGCGCGACCCGAAAACCTACACCCTGCTCGGCTCGAACGACAACACTCTGTTCACGACGATCACCAGCGGAATGCTCGCCGATTTCAATAACCGCTTCGAAACACAGACCGTGAGTTTCGCGGCTATTTCGCCTTTCTCGTTCTATCGCTTTGTTGTCAACGATGTACGCGACTCAGCTTCCGCGAACTCCGTACAATTCGCTGAATTCGGGTTGCGCGCGGACGTAGAATTCGCACCGGACATCTCGCAACCGGGCGATCCCATTGTTTCCAACCCGGATAACAGCCCGGGACCCGAGGGCATCGCCAATCTGATCGACAACAATGTCGACACGAAATTCCTGAACTTCGCCGAGCAAAACGTCGCGGTCACGCTGACCCCGTCGCTGATCGGCGGTCCCTCACTCCTGCGCGGCATCGCTTTGACTTCCGCGAACGACGCGCCGGAACGCGACCCCGCCAGCCTCGTAATCGCCGGGTCGAACAACGGCGTGGATTTCTTCCAGATCTACGCGGGCGTCGCCCCGACGTTCACGGCGCGGTTCCAGGAGCGCGAACTGTTTTTCGCCAACAGCAACCCGTATACCCAATACCGCGTGACGTTCGTGAATGTGGTCGATCCGGGCGCGGCGAACTCGGTCCAGATCGCGGAAATGCGCCTGATCGCGTCCGCCCCGGCAGTCGTCCCGGAGGCGGGATCGGGTTCACTCCTGGCGACGATCGGTCTGCTCACGCTCGCGGGCGTAGTCGTCTCCCGCCGCCGTCGCTACCGACACGCCCCTCAGGCGTGACGTACGGGGTAGCCGCACGGCCATACTCCCATCGCGGTTGCCCTCCGGTTTTCCATGACTCAAACGACGAACCGCCCCCTGCATGCAGGGGGCGGTCCGTCAATTACGGGGATCGTGCCTACTTCTTGCGGCGTTTCAGGACCGCTACTCCCCCGATCATGGGAATCGCGAGACCCATTAACAGACCCGCGTTGGCTTCCGGAACAGCCGCAGGGATTGGTGCCGGGGTGGACGAGAATGTCCCCGTCGCGGATGCCGTAAAGTTCTGCGGATTGGCGGCAAACCCGGTCGTGAACGGCGGGTTGACCCCACTGAACGAGAACGCGAAACTGCGCTCGCTGGTAGGTCCGAAATTCAGGAACGCGGACGAGAAATTGACCATGTCCATCGGGTTACCATTTGTGGAGCCACTCATGTTCGCCGAACTGCCGTCGCCCGTGAACGCCGAGGTCGAGTTGCTCAACGAAAGCAGGTTGTTCTGACCGTTGATCGGGGTGATGGCAGTGAAACTGAACGAAACCGAATTTGCTACCGTGGTGAACGCGGTATTGATGCCCGGCGTACCGGGTGCGAGCACCGCACTGAAGTCCAGCAGGGCGTCAATCTGCTGTCCAGCATTCACGGCGTTGGTATCGACGCCGAACGTGAACCGAACGGGAGCATTCTCCGCAGTCAGGAGCCGGGTTGCGCTATCGAACGAGAACAATGCCGCGCCAGGATTGGACTGCGCGAACTGGGCGAAGGTAACGGATTGGGCGTTTGCGGACGACGCGCCGACTGCTACGAGGGCACTCATTGCCGCGACGGACAACATTTGGTAGATAACAGATCGCATGATTCAGGGAACCTTTCAGGCGGCGCAATAGCCGCAATAGAACGAGTTGATATAGGTTGACGATAAGCGTAAGTAAGGATTTTTTCGCTGAAAAATCGCATCGATAGCAAATACATCGCTACCGATGGGTCCTGTTTTCTTTTGCGGCTTAGAGCGTCAACAGAGTATTTCCCAATTACGCAACCTGTAAAACGCAAAAAGTCGACTAATTTGCAACATAATCGATAATCACTACATATTATTCCTGAAATTCTGACACAGGACGGTATATATATCGATTTTTCAGTTACCAGGCGAGAGGAGCGGGAATCTTGAGCGCGTCAGTGGAAATGGGGCGGATCGGATGCACATAGTGCCCGTGTCGAGAGAGGTAGGGGGCGGAATGCACGAGGTGAGGAAGGTCGCAATCAAAAAGGGCGGTGCCGCTCTGGCACCGCCCTATATTCACGCCGAATGTGCGCCGGATTACGCCTTGCGGCGGCGGCGAAGAACGATGCCCGCACCGAAAAGCGAACAGCCCGCGCCCATCAAGCCCGCCGTCCCGACTTCGGGAACCACAGTCGCGAGTGCCTGTTGCGCGATAAGCGAGTGCGTGGACGCCGTCGGATGGATCTCGTCCCAGAACAGATACCCCGCCGGGTCGCCGACTCCGACCGGGACCGGGAAGGTTCCCGCCTGTCCGTTCGGGTTGATTACATACGGGTCAACCACGTTGGTAAAGCCGAAGGCACCTGGGTTGGCAATCGCAGCCACGAAAAGGGAGTTGACATCCAGGATTTTTATGGAAACGGTAGGGTTTGCCAGCGAGATATTTGCCAGCAGACCAGATAGGGTCGCGTTGTGAAAAGCGGTCAACGCGTTGAGTTCCGCCCCGAAGCCGCTGGCGACCCCGCCCGGCGTGTCGCCCAGATTCGGCAGGTTCGGGACCAGGAACTGTGTACCACCGATACCGATCAGCGCGTTGACATACCCGGCGATATTCTGCGCCGGTTGCGCCGCCGCCACCGGGTTGACGAAAAGGAGGGCGGCATCATTGAAAAGGTCGTTCGCGCCCCCCCAGAGGACATAAAGGTTGTCCGGGTTGACAACGCCGGGCGCCCCAAGATACCCGGCGACCTGTTCCTGAATACCCTGTCCGAACGGCGGAAGGAAGTTCGCCGTCAGGAAAGGATCGACGGTGTTTCGGTTATCGGTATAGGCACCCGCGTACGCCCGGTTGTCCAGCGTCGCGCCGAGCGAGGACGCGAAGCCTTCCACCCAAACGTCGCCGTTCGACAGGCTGTTCGGATCGTAGGGCGCGGCGGGGTAATTGAACCCGAATAGGGCAGCGTCGTCCGACAGGTTGCCGTCATCGGTCAGGCTGTCGCCGAACGCGACGACGCGGTCAATAGCACGGGCAGAGGCTGAGACGGCAGTTCCGACCAGCAACGTTGCCGTGAGGAAAGCAGCAAAGAGTTGCCGCCGGGAAATGAAACGCATGATGTTCATCCTTTCAAACATAAAGCGATAAAAAGTATGTTTCAATGTTCGCGGTGACATGACTATTCTCCTTCCTCGTTGAACTCTACTTTCCGGTAACTCGGGGGGATGTTTTCAATTCCCCTCCCGGCACGGTGAGGGGGGACTACCCTGATGAACAGTATTTCTCTCTCTGATGAA
>JAYULM010000518.1:0-25689 GCA_043763605.1 Armatimonadota bacterium
GTTCCCGCAGGGAACGCAAGCGGAACGCTTCCACCGGAGGATGGAACATCCCCGCATAGGAACACATTCCCCACCTCGGGTAGTAAGGGCTAAGATCGCGCCGCAAGAAAGAAGAGAACTACTATGACAATGACGAACAACGCAAAGAGTAACTCGGATTCCGTAAATCAGGTGCGCGAGGACGGTTACACCGTGTTGCCGTCCGTGTTCGATCCCATGCTACTCGCTCGAATCGACGCCGACGCCCTGGCTTACGCGCCTTTCCCCGAGATCATCGAACATCCCGTTTTGCTGTCCGCTGTCCGCGCTATCCTGGGCGATGATCCGGTCGTCGGGTGGGTTTCGTTCGGCGCGGGGTTGCCGATCCCGGACGGCGAGGAGGACGGCATGGACGCTGACCCGGTGCATTCGGACTCGCCCTGGCTGTTTCCCGAAGCATCGATCAGTTGAACTACTCGCCGCGTAGGGGGGACAATTTGCGGTTCTTCGCTCTGTTGCAACGCGTCCAGCACCGAGCGCAAGATGGCGGCGACGCAGGGCACCGCGACGCTATTTCCTACCTGTTTCCTGGTCGCACCGTATCCGCAAACGATTTTGAAGTCTTCCGGAAAACCCTGCAGGCGGAGCATTTCGCGCTCCGTCATGCGGCGTTCGCCGTTTACGAGAAGGTAGTTATACGAGGCACCCGCCCGCATCGCGCACGAATACGGGTACGCGCTGATGTTGCCGCCTTTGTTCTCGTGCCAGATCGTCGGCTCCTCCCAGACCTTTTTACCCTCGCGGCGTTCGACGCGCGCCTGACGGATTTTCTCCGAAGCCCAGTAGAATGGCGGGACGTTCTCGTCCGCTTCTAGAATTTTGGCGAGCGGCTTCATCGGGACGCCGCCCGGGGACCAGACGAACCGGCGCGGCTCGCGGAAACCGACGATCAGGATACGCTCACGCCGTTGCGGGAGTCCGAAATCGAGGGCGTTGAGGATGCGCCAATCGACGTGGTAGCCGAGGTCGTCCAGCGTCTGGAGAATGACTTGAAGCGTCCTGCCGCTGTCGTGCCCGCGCAACTGCTTGACGTTTTCGAGCACGAACGCGGCGGGACGCTTGGCGGCGATGATGCGGGCGACATCGAAAAACAGGGTGCCGCGCGCGTCCTCGAAACCGCGCCGGTCGCCGCAGATGCTGAACGTCTGACACGGAAACCCCGCGAATAGTATGTCGTGGTCCGGGATGTCGTGCGCGTCGATTACGGTGATGTCCCCGGTGGGGCGCACTCCGTAGTTGGCTTCGTAGGCGTCGCGCGCATCGGGGTCGATGTCGGAGGCGAAGACGCACTCGGGAGCGATCCCGCGTTCCGCGCAGACGATATTGGTCGCCGCATGAAATCCGCCGATCCCGCAGAAAAGATCGGCGAACCGGACCCGGTTGGGGGAGACCGTCGTGTCCGGTTCGGTCGGAAGTGCCGCTAAATGTGCCACGGGCGTATTCTATCGCGGATCGTCAGTTCGGGAAGGTCCGGAACAGGGTGAGTCCCGTCAGCGCGCCGAACAGGCTCCACGCGGCACCGGTGACGAAATCGCCGAGGATCAAGCCGAGAAAAAACGGGAGCGTCGCGCGGTAGAACTTCATTCCCCCGTAGCGCAGGAACGCGGACTTGAACAGCCACGCCAGAAACAGGTCGAACCAGAACAGTTCGTTCGCGAACGTGGTGCTGATCACATAGGCGGCAGGCGAGAGCGGGAAACCGGCGACCCGCGCCCGCAGGAAAGTCAGCAGGAGCGTTATGCCGGAGCCGACCGCCATCCCGACCATCGCCACGAAGTCGGGCGGCTTGGACTGCGCGAGCAAGCCCTGCAGGTTCCACCAGGGGACATTCCCCATGGTGACCCGGTAGCCGTTGATATTGCCGGTCGCCGCGCCGTTGACATAATACAGTTGCATATCCCAGACGATGCAGGAGACGATCCCGACCAGGCAGGACAGCATCAGGACGCCGACGAGCGGGGACAACTCCCGGACGCCCGCCCGTCGCAGACCGACCATCGCCTGCAGTTGTTGCGGCATCGCGGCGGCGCGGTAGTCCTGGTTGAACCACGAGAGCGTCGTGATTTGCGTCAGTTCGTTGTTCGACAGGTTCGCCGTGCCGAGGACGCCGGTGAGCATGGCTTGCGGCGAAACCCACGCGAGGAGCGGCGACAGCACCGCCGTTTCCGCCTCCATGCGGCTGAGAGCCAGCATGATCAGTATGTAGATGCCGAGGAAAGCGACCGGCAGCCAGAGCGGCGCGCCCATGAATACGACGATGGCGCACAGCGCGGCGAACCCGAGAACGAATCCGACCAACGCCTGCCGCGCCGTCATCGCCTCGCCCCGGTCAACACCTTCCGGGTCTCCGGCGAACGCGCGGTCGATGTACGCCTTGAAGTATGGCGCACCGGTGCAGATGACCGCGATTCCTACCGTCAGCCACGCGCCCCAGGCTTGGTAGCCGGTGAATGGGAACTCCGGCAAGCCGTCGCCGTACTCGTTCGGACCCGGGTCGCGCCAGTTAAACAGGGTGCCGACCAGGTTGAGTAGTTTCTTGAGGGCATAGAAGAACCAGAGCGAGAACAACACGTCTGCATTGACGAGGTAGCCGAACCCGACGGCACCGGGATGGACCGCCAGCATGACCGAGCCTAAACCGGTGAGCGGGAACGTTTTGCCGGTCAGGAACTGTGTCGCCGTGTTGATCGGGAATGCGGGCAGTGTCGGATAGAGAGACGCCAGCGAATTGAGCGAATGAAGCGCGAAAGGGATGGCGAAGGCGATCCACATCAGGCGGTTGCGGTACAGCGGCGCGTCGTCGCGGGTCATTTCGAGCGGGAGGGCGACGACCGGGAACGTCAGGTACTCCTCGTCCATCCAGCGGCGGCGCAGGATCGCCGACAGGCAGAGGAGCGTCCACAGCAGTATCAGAAAGAACACGGTCCACGCGGCGAGCGGGAACAGCCACGCCCGCATCACCTCCGGCGTGAAGAAGGTCGCATTGCCCTCGTAGAAGCCTTTCAGGACCGTTTTGTCGCGCGGTCCGATCCAGGATGGGAGCGTCGGGAACCATTCCGCCCAGTGGTTCGACTCGTTCGCATAGTAAAACGGGTTCGCGATGAACGGCGCGAAAAAGCCGAAGTTGCCGATGCCCGCCACCGAACTCGACATCGTCAGCATCGCGTACAGGGTCATCAGTTCTGGCTGGTTCATCGCGACGCGGTCCCCGAACACCCGCCGTGCGGTGAGGTTGAGTAGCGTGACCAGAAACAGGAGGAACGCGACGCCCATAAAGAGCGTGGTGATAGTGATCTCGGTGACTCCCGTTTTCATCTCCGAGTGCGCGATCCAACCGGCATTCAGGACGATAAGCGGCAGACCGACGGCGACCGGGTAGTGCCATCGTATTCGTGGTGATTGGGTCGGCTGTGACATAGCTGTTCGGGGCGGGAGTTTTCGCGAAAGTAGTTTCTTTCATCATAGAGCGTCAATGCTCTTCGGTCAAGGAGCAGGAAGGGTTGGCGGGCGCGATTTCCCCTTGTTTTCTCACGATTGAACGAAGCAACACCACCGTCACCGAAAATGCGGCACGAAAAAAAATCGGTATAATGGAACAAACCCGCGCTGACGGGTGCCAAACGAATTAATAACGGCGCGCGAATCCCAACAGAGTGTGCGCGTTGAGAGAAAAAGGAAGTCTATAAGGTGACGATGAGTTCCGTGGTGACTAACAATCGAGAAAATTTGACCGACCTCGCCGCGAAAAAGCGGACGGTGCTGGTGGTAGAGGACGACGCCGGGATTTTAAGGCAGATCGCTTTCAATCTCGAATCGCATGGGTACGCAGTACAGACCGCGATGACGGGCTTGGAGGCAATTCGGCTGTTGATGCAAAAACGCCCCGATCTGCTGATCACCGACGTGATGATGCCGGAGATGGACGGCAACGAACTGGTGTCGAGTGTGCGCGCCGACCCGGTGCTCGCCGACCTGCCGGTGATCATGCTCACGGCGCGCTCACAGGACGAGGACATGATGCAGGGCTATCAGAGCGGGACCGACCTGTATCTGACCAAGCCCTTCAACCCAGCCGAACTGGTGACGTTCGTGAAACGGATACTGGGATAACCGCTATGCTACGCTTGCTGGCGAATCAGAAACTGCTTTTTATCGGCGACTCCGTGACCGACGGCGGGCGGACACGCCCCGACGGCGAGGGCTTGTTCGACGCGCTCGGAAAATCCTATCCGTCGTTCGTGGACGCGCTTCTGGAAACGACATACCCCGAGCGGGCGATCCGCGTCGTGAATCAGGGCAACTCCGGGAACACGGTGCGCGACCTCGCCGCGCGCTGGGAAACGGATGTACTGGCGCATCGACCGGACTGGCTTTCCGTCTGCATCGGCATCAACGATGTCTGGCGGCAGTTCGACCAGCCGCGCCGCCCCGAGATCGCCGTGCCGCTCGACGAGTATGCGGCGACCCTTTCCCGACTCTGCTGCGAAACGCGTCCGGTACTCGCCGGGGGCTTGGTCCTGATGACGCCGTTCTACATCGAGCCAAACCCCGCCGACGCGATGCGCGCCCGGATGGACGAATACGGCGCGGTAGTGCGGCGAATCGCGGCGGAGAACGGTGCCGTGTGCGTCGACACGCAAGCCGCATTCGATGCCGCCCTGCGGCACCGGCACTCCGCCGCGCTCGCCTGGGACCGCATCCATCCGAACGCGGCGGGGCAGATGATCCTGGCGAAGGCATTTCTGGACGCGGTCGGCTTCGAGTGGGATGGTGAGGGGCGCGAAACTAATTTCTAAAATATCTTGCCCGCCCTTGACAAAACAAGGACCGGGCATTATACTACGAGTGTTCTGAAACACTGCAACACGCGAAGGGGCAAGGGATAAGCGGTGGCTACTGTACAAATGAATCGGGAAAGAAATGCCGGGCGGAGAAGCCCCGGCGGTGCCCGGATAGGCAAGCAAACCAAGTTTCAAGAGGTTTGCGGTCGCCTGACGGATATGGCGCACCAACTCGGTCCCGACGCCAAACTACCCACCGTGCTCCAGTTGCGGGATCGTCTCGGTGTTTCTATAGCGACATTGAATTCCGTGCTGACGGAATTGGAAACCCAGCGTGTCGTGCGGCGGCGACACGGGGTAGGGATCTATGTTGCCCCCGATATTCGCCAGCACCGCATCTGTCTGATCTGTGACCCGTCGTTCTTCCGGGTCGCCGGATCATCGCCGTTCTGGGGACTGCTGGTCGAGCAGGTGCGTCGCCGCGCCGAAGCGGAACGGGAGAACTTTTCGTTCCATTTCGGGCTGGAAGTCGCCGATAAGAGTTTCGCCGATAGCACGTCCGATGAATTAGGGGTTGGGGACCCGTTTCTGCCGGAAAGCATGATCGAGGATTTGCGTGGGGGGCGAGTGGACGCGGTACTGGGTGTCGGTCTGCCGCAGATCACCGCCGACTGGATCGAGCGGGAGAGCATTCCCTTCGTGTCGTTCGCCGGACCCGGTAAATACATACTTGGCTTGGACAGCGATGAGATCATCCGACTTGGCGTTCGGAACTTGTGCGAACAGGGTTGCAAGCGTATCAGTTTCTGGTCGTCCGTTGCCCCGCACCGTTTCGCACAACCGGACACGAATTCCCGGGCAGTCGCGGTGTTTGTTGAGGAGTTGGTTGCCGGAGGGCTTACATTCGACTCGGAACTGGTCTGGGACAACCAGCACCTGATTCCCGAGGGCGGCGGGGTACATTCCCTGTCGCATCAGGAGCAGGGCTATCACGCCGCGATGGAAGCGTTCGGTCCGCATACCGATCCGTCCGACTGGCCCGACGGGATTTTCTCCTCGGACGATATGGTGACGCAGGGGGTGCTGACCGCCCTCCAGCGACTCGGGATACAAGTCGACGAGACGATCAGGATCGCGACGCATGCGAACGCTGGATCGCCCGCACTCCTCGGCTGGGAGGATCGGATCACCCGACTCGAAGTCGATCCGGCGGAGATAGTCGGCGGAATGTTCGATACGGTCGAGGATTTGCTACACGGCAAGACGCCGGAAAACACTGTTGTAGTTGTGAAACCCCGGCTTCGACTCGCCGGAGAGATGTAATACGATTCGCGGCGCGAAATACCGCCGTGGTTAGGGGAGCGTCGGCAAGAACCGGCGCCTGGAGAGCACAATCTGTTTGTCGCAATCGAAATTCTGCCGCTATGGAAGGCGGCGTTCCTAAAGGAAGGAAGTCTGGAAAATGTTTACCCAAAGTAACCGCACCGTTCGTGGAGGCTTTACGCTCATCGAACTGCTCGTCGTCATCGCGATCATCGCGATCCTCGCCGCGATCCTGTTCCCGGTCTTCGCACAGGCGCGTGAGAAGGCACGCCAAACATCGTGCATCTCAAACATGAAGCAACTCGGTCTTGGGCTGATGATGTATAGCCAAGATTATGACGAAACTTTTCCCACTTCGGTAACATGGAGCATACAACCGAGTTGGGCACTAACCATTGAGCCGTATCTAAAAAACATCGGGGTTCTGCGTTGCCCCTCGGACAGTGGAACAACATCAGAAGGTGGGGCTGACTTCCACTCAGGCTTCGGACTCTGGATAAGTTATGCGGCAAACTGTCTATCTGGTGGGTTTGGAAATACCCCAACGCAACCCGACAACAGGAACTACGGGCTTATCGGATCGGCTATGCCGTGGTCGGACCCGACGAAAGAAGGGGTCGCGCTATCTGGCGTCAATTATCCGGCGGCGACTGTTTTGTTGGCTGAAAAGCATTCGGATGATATGGATCGGAACGGCCAAGATTGGATTGGTAACCGTACTCTCATACAACCACACAGCAACATTATGTGGATTGGACCCAATGCCGGTGGGGGAAGCTGGACATCTTGGTTTGGTGGCGACATTCCGAACGGTCAGGCTCCTCTCCGGAAGGATTTGACTGGTAGAAACGGTGGCGTTAGTGTCAAGCACTCTGGCATGAGCAACTTCGTTTTTGCTGATGGACACGTTAAATCTATGAAGCCGGAAGCTACCAACCCGGATCCCGTGGCTCGACCGAGAGACAATATGTGGTGGGCGGGTCGTCCATAGTGAGGAGCGCAAATATGCAACGGTATGTGTATGTTGCGGCGGCATTTATTGCCGCCGCAACGACAACGGTAGGATGTAATGACGGCGGTTCGGCAGAGACGGCGGGTGGCTCACAAGGCACAACCGTGTCTAAGTCGAAGGATGATGAGATACGGAAGGGCATGAAATCCTATCCAAAATCGATAGATGAAGTGCCACCGCAATACCGCCATATGATAATCGACGGGAAGTCGGGTAAAGCACCCGACGCATCGCAAGTAAAGCCTGTCGCACCGAAGTAACTTTCGCACACCGAATTGTGTCAATGAAACGCCGGAAAAGTGCTAACACTCCCTCCGGCGTTTCCTGTATTCTGTCCGTATGTATCAACCAACCTATACTGTAACCGAATTGCGCTCCAACACCTGTGTCAACCCGCTTGGCACGGGTGATGTTTCGCCGACCTTCTCATGGAAACTAACCGCGGCCGATCCCGGCTATCGCGGATTAAGTCAGGTCTCGTGCCGTGTTCGTATCGCGACGCGCCCCGAACTGCTTGACGGCTCGCCCGATCTGTGGGACTCCGGCGAAGTCGCGTCCGATCAATCGGTCGGCGTGGCGTACGCGGGGCGCGCGCTATCTTCCGGCGAGCGGGCATACTGGAATGTTTCCGTCACCAATGAAACCGGCGAAACGGCAACGGGCGAAACCGCGTTCTGGGAAGCCGGACTGCTCCAACGTTCGGACTGGGAACCCGCCCGCTGGATCAGCGGGGATCTGGTCGGTGCCTCCCGCGCCACTGTGCCGCTCCCCTATCTGCGGCGGACTTTTTCCGTAGATACCGCCCCGGAGACCGCCCGCCTTCACATCACCGCGCTCGGCTTGTACCGCGTTTTTATTAACGGGAAGCGCGTCGGTGAGGACGAATTGACTCCGGGATGGACCGACTACAAAAAGCGCGTCCAGTACCAGACGTACGACGTATCCTCTTACTTACAACCCGGCGAAAATGTCATCGCGGCGGTGCTGGGCGACGGCTGGTACTCCGGGCACGTCGAGTGGCGCGGGCGCGAACGCTACGGCGACCGACCGAAGTTGCTGGCGACGCTGGTTGCTGGCGACAATGGACTTACTCCGATAGTTGCCACGGACAGCAACTGGCATTTCGCTTACGGTCCGCTACTCGAAGCCGACCTGCTGATGGGGGAGACGTTCGATGCGCGGCGTGAGTGGCAGGGCTGGAACGCGACCGGGTTCGCCGAAGGACCCGAATGGCGACCCGCTCTCCTCGCCGAGGTGCCGGACGCGATGGAACTCTCGCCGATGATCGGTCCCACGGTCAGGGCGACGCAGGAACTCGTCCCGATAGTCGAGCCGCAAGTAATCCCGCAGTGGCCCCAGAACAATTACGTGTTCGATTTCGGGCAGAACTTGGTCGGGCGGGTGCGCCTGAATCTCAAGGCGGACGCCGGAACCACGATCCGGCTTCGCTACGCGGAAACGCTCAAGGGCGGTCCCGCCAGCACCACCGGCGAGATCTACACCGCGAACCTGCGTTCGGCGACGCAGACCGACTACTACACCTGTAAGGGCGACCCTGACGGCGAGACATGGGAACCGATGTTCACGTTTCACGGCTTCCGCTACGTCGAGGTAAACGGGCTACCGACTGCCCCGGCGAAGGACGACCTCATCGCCGTCGTGCTTCACTCGGACACGCCACTGACGGGCGACTTCGAGTGTTCGGAGCCACTCCTCAACCAGTTGCAGAAAAACATCGACTGGGGACAGCGCGGTAACTTCGTGGATATTCCGACCGACTGCCCGCAACGCGATGAACGGCTCGGCTGGACCGGCGACGCACAGGTGTTCATCCGCACGGCGGCGTGGAACCGTGACGTTCAAGGCTTCTTCTATAAATGGTTCCGCGATATGCGCGACGCACAGGGGACCGAGGGACAAATCCCGTCGGTCATCCCCGATACCGGGGTCGTGCCTGGCGACGGCGGACCCGCCTGGGCGGACGCCGGGGTGATTTGCCCGTGGACGATGTACCTCACCTACGGCGATAAAACGGTACTCGAAACGCAGTACGAGAGTATGAAGCGGTTCGTGGAATACCTCGAAACGATTACCGTAGACGGCCTTCGTTCGCACCCGGACTACAAAGGGTTCCACGGGTTCGGCGACTGGCTGGCGCAGGACGGCACCAACAAAACTGAGGGCGGAACGCCGAAGGATCTGATAGGCACGGCATTCACCGCGTATTCCGCGAAACTGATGGCGAAGACGGCGGACGTGTTGGGCAAATCGGAGGATGCCGCGAGATTCGATGCCCTGTTCGAGAAAACCCGCGAAACGTTCGCGACGCGCTATGTCACGCCGGGCGGGCTGGTTTTTCCGGGGACACAAACCGCATACTGCCTCGCGCTGTATTTCGATCTGTTGCCGGAAGCACTGCGCCCCGCCGCGACCGATGCGCTGGTCGCCGACATCAAATCGCGCGGGCATAAACTGACCACCGGGTTTGTCGGGTCGCCGTATCTGCCGCACGTGCTTTCCGAGAACGGGCGCACCGACATCGCCTATAAGTTGCTCCACCAGAAGCAGTGGCCCTCGTATCTGTACGCCGTGACGCAGGGCGCGACGACGATCTGGGAGCGGTGGGACGGCTGGACGCACGACAAGGGCTTCCAGAGCGAGGGCATGAACTCGTTCAACCATTATGCCTACGGTGCCATCGGCGCGTGGATGTACCAGCGCGTCGCCGGGATCGACCTCGACGAGGCGCAACCGGGCTACAAGCACATCGTTCTGAAGCCGCTTCCGTTCGGAAGCGACCTGACGCATGCCCGTGCCCATCTGGAAACGGTGTACGGTCGCGTCGAATCGGCGTGGCAACTGACCGAGGACACACTGACCTGGGAAATCACCGTTCCGCCGAATACGACGGCGACGGCATACCTGCCCGCCGAACTATCCCCGGAAAGCGTCATCGAAAATGGTAAACCGGTCCGTGAAATCGTCGGAGTAACGGTTCATGAGGGGGGCGTATTGCAACTCGTCCCCGGCAAGTACCGTTTCGTGGCGGAAAATAATAAAGCCTGATCGTCGGGGGAAACGGACGATGCCGAAACTGCATCGTCCGTTTTTCTTGCCCCGCTGTTTTCGTTTATGGTCTAAATCATTATGAAACTATGTCGTTTACTTTCGTCTCTTTCGCTTTTGGGTCTCGCGTCGGGCACCGCGAACGCCGCCGCTGATAACGCTCCCCCCTACATCTGGCTCGAAGCGGAGAAGCCTCAGTCCGTCACCGGGGTTCCGAAATGGGATGCCACCGGATGGGGGCGCAAGGAGCTGCTGTCCGGGGAAACCTGGCTCCAGATCAACGTGGACGAGAATAAGACCGCGACCGACGTTGCGGCGGATGGCGCGGTCGTGCGCTACACCTTCGCTGTAACTACGCCCGGCACCTACCAACTCTGGAACCGGATCGGGTACGAGTTCGTGCGCTCGCCTTTCGAGTGGCGCGTCGATAACGGCGCGTGGAAAACCGTGTCGCCCGACGAATTGACGACCGACCTGCAAGCCGTCGAAACCTGGGTCGAGATCGCGTGGCTCAAACTCGGCGACGTGTCGAACCTTTCGGCCGGCAATCATACGATTGAAATCCGCCTGACTAGGCGTAACAAGCCGGACGGCAAGCCTGACCGCATTTTGTACTCGTCGGACGCGCTTTGTTTGACGCAGGGCGACTTTCACCCCAACAGCAAGTACAAACCGGGCGAGGCGCGCAACGCCCCGGAGGACAAGGAGGCGCGGGAGAACGTGTTCGCCTTCGGTGCCGCCGGAAGCCCCCCAACCCCCAATTCTGGGGAAGCCGGAGGGGACACGGCGAGACCGCCACGTCCGTTGGTCGAGCGTGACGCCCCCGCCCTCTCCCCTCCGGCTTCCCCAGAATTGGGGGTTGGGGGGCTTCCGGGGCAACGCTCTACCGTGAAACTCGC
Organism: Armatimonadota bacterium; assembly: GCA_043763605.1. Taxonomy (GTDB): domain Bacteria; phylum Armatimonadota; class Armatimonadia; order Armatimonadales; family Armatimonadaceae; genus JACMIU01. Next base: position 11,121 of record JAYULM010000518.1, read on the forward strand.
CGGACTCTGGGAAATATGTCGCGCCGACGAGCAACTCCCCAAACCGGTCGCGGAGCCGTTTGAGGACATGCCGACGAATCCGGTTTGGACCGCCATCCCGGTACCGAGCAACAAAAACGAATCGCGCCCCGATCTGCTTTTCGCGCACCGTCTCTGGTACCGGACGCGCGTCGATGTCCCGGCGGATATGGCGGGAAAATCGTTCACGATCTATTTCCCGCAAAACAATTTGAATACCACGGTAGTTGTGAACGGCGTACTATGCGGCTTCAACAAAAACCCCCACGCGCCGTTTATGATCGATGTCACAAAAGCCATCAAACCGGGACAGGTGAACGAGATCCGTGTCGGGATTCGCGACGCGTGGTACGCCTACACCGCATCCCCGACCAACCCGATGAAACTGCGTAAGTGGTTCAATCTGCCGCTCTCTTTCGTCGGGAACGGATTTCAAGACCTTTCGTATCCGGTCTGGAACGCGTGGCAGAGTGGTATCCTCGTCGCCCCGACATTGACCGCGACGGGGAGCGTTTACGCGTCGGATGTGTTCGTGAAGCCGTCGGTCGCGAAAAAGACGCTGACTACGGAGGTGACGCTCTCCAACGTGTCCGGGAAAAATGGGGATGCGGAAGTCCTGTGCGAGGTGGTCGATTCGAAGACGGGAAAAGTCGTACACGTCATCGCACCGAAAACCTTCCCGGTCCCGAACGACGCCAAGAAAACGGTCGAGGTTTCGGGGAAGTGGGAAGATGCGACGCTCTGGTGGCCCGACGCGCCGCATATGTACACGCTACGCACGACGATAAAAATGGACGGGGTGCTGGTCGATGTCACCGAAACGCCGTTCGGATTCCGTGAGTGGAGTACGCAGGGGAAAGACTTCACGCTGAACGGTGTCAAGTGGCACGGCTGGGCGGACCTGCCCGGCGGCTCGACACCGGAAGAGTGGATCAAGAACTACCGCAAAACCGGGCAACGGTTCGCGCGTTCGTTCGGTTATGCGCAGGGTGGGCAGAAGACTCTCGGCATGGACTACGCCGACGCGCTGGATCTGTACGACCGTGAGGGTATCGTGGTGCGCCGCTCGGGAATTTTGGACGGCGAAGCCATCGGCTACAATGCTATCGAGAACGACCCCGAACTCAAGAAACTGTACAACAGCGAAACCAAAGTCGAACTGCAGAACAACTGGCGCGACCAGATGGTGCAGCAGGTGTTAGCCGAACGGAACCACCCGTCGATACAACTCTGGAGCATCGAGAACGAGTGGCTGTACATCAACTGCATCAACCTGTACGGCGGCTTGATGGACGAGTTCGAGACCCGCGCGAAGGACGTGATGGACGCGGTCGCGAAAGCCGACCCGACGCGCCTTTCGATGGTGGACGGCGGCGGCGCGGGCAAGTACCAACTGTTCCCGGTACACGGCGACCATTACGTCTATTCCGGCGACCCGTCGAAGTACCCGGCACTGGCGTACGAGGACAACGTGGACGGCGGCGGGCGCGGACGCTGGAAGTGGGATAAGAAGCGACCGCGCTATTTAGGCGAGGACTATTTCGCGACCGGGATCAACCCGGCGGACTACGCGTTCATCGGCGGCGAATCCACGTTCCAGGGCAAAGCCGCGACCAAAGACGCGGTCGGTCTGATCCAGCGAATGCTCACCGAGGGCTACCGCTGGGCGGAATACGGGGCGTACCATTTCTGGCTCGGCGGCGGCGATAGCCCGGAGCAACACAAGGCGAATGCGCCGATAGCGGCGTTCTGCAAGGAGTGGGACACGACGTTCCCCGGTGGCGCGAGCGTGAAGCGGACCATCGGACTGTTCAACGACTCGTTTCGCGAAACCCGCCCGCTGACGTTCAACTGGTCGTTGACCTCGGGCGGCAGAACACTGTCGAAGGGCGCGGTCACGAAAACCGTCGCGCCGGGCGAGTCGGCGAAGTTCCCGGTCACGGTAACGGTCCCAACCGTGCCCACCGGTTCGCGGATGGAAGCGGTCTGGAACCTGTCGGTAGCGGTCGCGGGTAAGACGGTCTATTCCGATAAAAAGGCGTGGAGCGTGCTGGGGAGACCATCTCTGCCCCCCTATCCCCCCCGCCCCCTTTCCCCCCTCGGAAGGGGAGAAAGGGGGAGTACCGGATTCGGAGGGGGCGACCGCTCTCCAAACCCACGAAGCCTCGTCGTCTCCGCCTCTGGCTCCCCCTTTCTCCCCTTCCGAGGGGGGAAAGGGGGCGGGGGGGATAGGGGGGCACAAGTCCTGCTCTACGACCCGAAAGGCTCGGTATCGAAGCAGTTGCCCGGTCTCGGCATCACGCCGAAAACGGTCCTGTCGCTGGCGAGTCTGCCCGCGTCCGCGCCGGTCGGCACCGTGCTCGTGGTCGGGCGCGACGCACTCTCGCCGACCGAATCGACCTCGTCCGCGCTCGCGGCGTGGGCGTCGCCGGGGCGCACGGTGATCGTGCTGGAGCAGAAGAACCCGCTCCGCTATCAGGCGTTACCAGCATCGATGGATGCCACGGGCGATCAGGGCAACGTCGCGTTCGCAGACGACCTGGGGCATCCGGTCCTGCGCGGGCTGGCGCAGAAAGACTTCTTCACGTGGGGTGCGGATCAGGTTGTGTACCGGGGGGCGTATAAAAAGCCAGCCACAGGTGGGCGGTCGCTGATCCAGTGTCATAACCGTTTGGAAGAGACCGCGCTCGCCGAAGTGCCGACGGGGAAAGGCTTGTTGCTCCTGTCGCAACTGCGCATCGCCGAAACGCTCCCGACCAACGCGGTCGCGCAACGGCTGATGGCAAACCTCGTTTCCTACGGCGCGGCGTATCGGCAATCGTTCCGCCCGGTGGCGGCGGCGGTCGGTGCGGGCACTCCGATTGCGAAGGCACTCGCCGCGACGGGCGTGACGTTCACCCCTGCGAAGGACACACTTTCGGCAATGCGCGACGGCAAAACCAAACTCGCCGTGCTGGAAGCGACGCCCGCGAACCTGAAATCGCTACTCGCGAACAAAGCCGCCGTGGACGCGTTCACCACGAGTGGCGGCTACCTGGTTCTTTGCAACCTGACGCCGGAAGGGTTGGCGGACTACAACAAACTGGTCGGCGCGAATCACATGATCCGCCCGTTCCGGCGCGAACGCGTGACATTCCCGGCGACGAAGCACCCGCTGACGGCGGGCTTGACGCTCGGCGACGTGGTCATGCAGTCCGGTCAGCGCATCAATAACTTCACGTCGGACACGTATCTGGCTTCGGACGTGTTCACCTACGCCGTGGATTACGACGAGGTCGCCCCGTTCGCCAAACTGCCGGAGCCGTCGTTCTGGGGACATACCGATACCGCGAACGACCACGACCCGTACAACATGGTCAACGGGTTTTACTCTTCGGACGGCTGGCAGTACATCTTTTCGATCTGGGCGGGTTCCGGCGACCCGAAGGCGATCCCGTTCAAGTTCAGTGTACCGCAAACGGTGCAAAAAATGGAGTGGGCGGGGAACGCGTTCTACTGGCCCACGACGAAGGTAGAACTGACCTTCGACGGCAAGTCGCCGCAGTCGTTCAAAACCGAGCCGAATAACGAGATTCAGGTTTTCCCCGTGAAGCCACCCGGACCGGCGAAAGAAGTCGGCTTGCGTATCGCGGCCTGGGAGAAGAAAACTCCGAACGCAATTGTCGGCGTGGATAACGTCCGGCTGTTTGCGAAACGCTCGCCGGAGTTTTACAAGTCGGTGCGTCCGATGTTGTCCGTCGGTACTCTGATGGAATACCCGCGCGGCAACGGCGGCATCGTGCTGTCCAACATCTTGTTCAAGGACGCCGAGGAAAACCCGGAGAACGGCGTCAAAAAACAGCGCGTTTTGGGCACCATCCTGCGCAATCTGAAGGCACCGTTCGGCGCGGGCAAATCGGTCTTAGCAGGGGCGGGTCTGAAGTATTCGCCCATCGACATCGGCAAACAGGCGACGCAGTACCGCAACGAGACCGGCTGGTTCGGCGACAAGGCGTTCACGTTCAACGGCTTGCCGTCCGGGACGCAAACGTTCGCCGGGGTGCAGTACCGGATCTACGACTTCCCGACCTCGCCCGTGCCGACGGCGATCATGCTTAAAGGGGACGGGATTCCCGGCAACCTGCCGGAATCCGTGACAGGCATTCCGGTCAATAAAAAAGCCGACGCCCTGTTCTTCCTGCACACGGCGCGCATGGATGCCCGGCGCAACAACGACGAGCGGCGCGACAACAAGCAGTACGAAATGGCGCGGTATGTCGTGCATTACGCCGACGGCAAGACGGAATCCGTCCCGGTGTACGCCGAGATCGACATCGACGATTACAAGCAGGAAGGCGAGCCGCGCCAGATTCCCGGTGCCCAGACCGCGTGGACCCGCGCGTATCCCGGTACGCCGTTCACCGCCGTGGCGTACCAGAAACAATGGAACAACCCGCGCCCTGAAGTTGCAATAACATCCGTGGATATGGAGTACGGCAGAGACCGACGCGGGGTACCGGTACTGCTCGCGCTGACGCTCGCGGAGGCGAAGTAATGGCGGCAAACGGGAGAATCCGGCTGGTGAGCCGGGCGGATGACGGCGGGTCGGTCGCGGAAGCGAACTTGGGAGTAAGTCAGTGTGTGGAGGCGGGAACGGTGCGCAACGTTTCCCTGATGGCTACCGGGTGGGCATTGTCGGAAGCGGTGTGGCATCTGCGGCGCGACACGCTGGCGTCGCGCCCCGAAGTCGCGGTCGGGTTACACGTCTGCCTGAACGCCGAATGGGAGGGGTGCCCGTTCCGTCCGGTGTTGCCGCCGGAAACTGTGCCGTCGCTGGTGACGGCGACGGGAGATTTTCTGCCGATGCCGGGAGACTTGAAGGCGCGCGGCTTTTCGGTGGACGAGGCGATGGCGGAAGTCGCGGCGCAGTGCGCGGCGTTACGCAAAAGCGGCTTCGTTCTTTCGTATCTCGACGAACACTGCGGCGTCGGCTGGATCTCGGACGAACTGGTCGTGCGGCTCGCCGCCTTCGCGAAGGCGGAAGGCTTGATTTACGCGACGCGGCTTCTCCTTGGTCTGCCCGGTGAGGGGCTGGATTTCGTCGAGCGGGTACGCCGCGCGCCGCCCGGCGACTACCTGACGGTTTCACACCCGACGGTGAGCGATGAGCGCGGGATGTCGCGTCATTTCCATTTGAGCGGGGAACCCGCCGACGGCTCGGTCGCCCGCGAACGCGACGCCGAGCGTGCGGCGTTGTGCGAACCGGGTCTCGCCGAGCAGTTATCGGATGCGGGCGCGATGCTCGCCACTTACACGGAGATTTTTACTCAATGAAAAACGCTTTTCTGACCGCCTTCGCGCTGTCACTCATCGCCCTTTCCGGTTGCGTTCAAGCCGCCGAACCGCGCCAGGACGCGCCGAAGCCCGCGCCCGCCTCGCCCGCCGCCGCCCCGCGCGGGAGCGGATTCATATGGTGGGAGGGCGAAACGCCCAGTGCCACCAACTTCCCGCCCGGCAAGCCGTTCGGACCGGACGGCGACGCCGAAACCGCCGTACTTTCCGGGGGGAACTGGATCGCGATGACCGGCGACCGCACGGAAACCCTGTTCCTCGAATACCAGATCACGGTGCCGAAGGCGGGCAGTTACGACCTGTACGTGCGCAAGTTCTGGCAACACGGTCCGTTCCGCTGGCGCATCGGGGCGCAAGGGGCGTGGCACGAAGTCCGAGAGTCCGCGCTGTTAGACGACGCGCCGATCCGTCAGTTCGTCGGCGCGAACTGGGTCAGCGGGGGTAGCGAAACGGTCTCGGCGGGCAAACAGACCGTGCGGATCGAACTTTTGGAAAAAACAGGCGCGGCCGGGTTTGATGCGTTCGTTTTGACGGCAGAACCATTCACGGCGCGGGGCAAACTCAAGCCGGGCGAAAAGTACAACCGCACCGAACCGGGCTGGTTCGCGTGGGAGCCGGATGCGGACACGTTCTCGCTGTCGCCGATTGACCTGCGTGGATTGAACGAAAAGGAAGCGGGGGCGACCGGGCGGATCGTGGTCAAGGGCGAGGGCTTCGCGCACGACACGAGCGGCAAGGGGGAACGGTTCTGGGCGACGAACGCGGGCGGCGATTTCCTGAACCTGCCCCCGGCGCAGATGGATTACCTGGCGCGGCACTTAGCCAAGTATGGTGTCAACATGGTCCGGATGCACGGCGGCATGTGGAAGGACTCCGACTTCCGCCAGCCGGACATGGCTAAAATCGACAAACTACAACGGTTCGTCGCGTCGATGAAGAAGCAGGGGATCTACACTGCGATCTCGATGTATTTCCCGCTCTGGCTCAAGCCGACCGGCATCCCCGGTTACAACGGGGACAAGAACCCGTTCGCGTTGCTGTTTTTCAATGCGGAGTTCCAGGGCGTCTATCGCGGCTGGTGGAAAGCGATCCTGACCACGAAGTCGCCGTACTCCGGTATGACGCTCGCCGAGGATCCGGCGGTCGCGTTCGCGGAACTCGTCAACGAGGACAGCAACCTGTTCTGGACGTTCACGCCGTACGAGAATATCCCCGCCGAGCAGATGGCGATCCTGGAGAAGCAGTACGGCGACTGGCTGACGAAGAAGTACGGCGGGGTAGACAAGGCGTTCGCGAAATGGGGAGGAAGCGGTCAGCGTGGTGACGACGCGAACGCCGGGCGCGCCGGGTTTATGCCGATGTATGAGGTGTTCAACAAGCGCGACGCCCGGGCGCAGGACACCGCCCGATTTCTGACCGAGAATCAGGCGCAGTTTTTCGCCGAAACCGCGAAATACCTGAAAAGCGATTTAGGCTACAAAGGTCTGGTCTACGGCTCGAACTGGATCACGGCGGACGCGCAACGCCTCGGACCGCTGGACAAACTCTCGAATATCGGATCGGGGTTGGATTTCCTCGACCGGCATGGCTACTTCGACACGTTCCACGAGGGCGAACGCGCTTCGTATTCGGTGAACGCGGGCGAAAAATATGACGACCGCACCGCGCTTACGTTCCAGGCGGCGAAGCGTGCCGACGGGCAGTCGCTCAATATGCCGCTGATGGACCTGCGCTATAACGACTTGCCGAGCATCATCACCGAGATCAACTACCCGATGCCGAACCGCTTCCGCGCCGAGCAACCGCTCCTGAACGCCGCGTACGGTTCACTGCAGGGTTCGGACGCTTTCTTCCACTTCGCGCTGAGCGGTCCGACGTGGCAGGGGACGCACGGCAAATTCGATCTGCAAACCCCGGCGACGTTCGGGCAGTTCCCGGCGGCGGCGTTGATCTACCGCAAAGGGATGGTCGCGCCCGGTCCGAAAGTCGTCACATCGGTGCTGAAAATGGACGATCTATACGCCCTGAACGGTGCCCCGGTGCAGGCACCGATGAATCTGGAAGCGTTCCGCGCGAAAGACGTTCCGCCCGGACAGGCGGTCCCGGTAGCGAAGGTGGACAGCATCGACCCGCTGGCGTTTCTGGTCGGCAAAGTCGGTTTGACGTTCGACGCGACCGGGACCGCGAAATCCTCGGTAGTGGACCTGACGAAGTTTATCGACAAGGACAAAAAGGTGGTCCGTTCCGCGACCGGCGAACTCGCCTGGAACTACGCGGACGGGCGCATGGTCGTCAACACCAAACAGGCGCAGGGCGTGACCGGCTTTCTGTCGAAGTCGGGCAACGTGAAACTTGCCGACGTTACGATCCTGTCTCCCATCGAATACGGCACCGTGCTTGTCGTCGCGCTGGACGATAAACCGATAGCGACCTCGGGCAAACTACTGCTACAGGTGATGACCGAGGACAAGAACTACGGCTGGCAGACGGAAGGCGACCCGAACGGCGTCCGCACGATCAAAAACATCGGCACCGCGCCGATCCTGGTCAAAAACATCGGCGGCACGGTTTCGCTTTCCCGCGCCGACGCCGCAAGCCTGACAGTGACAGCGTTGGACGCGAACGGCTACAAGACGAACGGGGTCGGCACGGCGAAATCGATCAACCTGCTCCCGAACGTGTTGTATTACGTGATCGAGAAAAAGTAGACTCTGGTGGTACAATCTGCCGGGAGTACGAACGGAAATGACCCTTAGTTTTTCGGGAGTAACGCTGAAACAGGCGATGGGACTCATCCCGGCGGAAGACTTTATTGAGTGGAGGATGGACGCTCCGCCCGTCCCTACGAGCGATATTCTTTCCGCGAATCTGCGTCGCCTTCAAGTTTTCGATCTGACAAACTCGGAGGCGGGAAAAATCCTGCTCATCGACGTTCTATTCGCCGAAGTCGTCCCGCTCTACCCGCCCCTCAAAATATGGAAGGGCGAGCCGCTGGTCAGCGGATTGGCGAGTGGCGTCGCGGACTATCTGTTCGCTCCGAAACGCGCGTTTGTCTCAACCCCCCTCCTCTGTGTCGCCGAGGCGAAGCGCGATGACTTTGTACAAGGGAGGGCACAGCTGGTCGCGGAGATGGTTGCCTGCCGAGCGAACAATCTGGGCGACAGCCTATCGGTAGATGTTTACGGCATTGTGTCGAACGGGCAGGATTGGCAGTTCTACCGATTGACACCCGCAAATGCAATTTACGAATCCGAGTTTTATTATCTTAGCGACCTTCCGCGACTACTCGGCGCGTTGGACCACGTTTGTGCCGCGTGTGCCAAAAATGCGTTATCAATGAACTAAACGGGTGTGTAAACGGGAAGGAAAGCGAGGCGAACACCAGGGTTGATGCTTACTTTCGCGGCGACGGTCGCGGTGCTCGGGTTGTGTCCGGGTTGCCAGCGGGCGGGGGCGCACAGCGACGGCGGCGCAAAACTGGCACCGCCGCCGCCACCAATCACCGTTTCGCGAACCGCCGCAGTGCCGGAGCCGCTCCGGGCGGCGGCGGAAACGCTGTTCGCGCAGGGGCTTGCCGACCCGTTGGGCGGCGAGTACCGCGAGATAACGGTCCGTGTCGGGAGCGTTTGGGGCGGCGAGAGCGACGTGAAAACGCACGGCTGGGTGCTACCGGAGCGCGCGGGCGCGGCGGGACGCGAAGCCGTGTGTGCGAACGGGCTGATCTACAAGGTCCGCTCGGTCGGCAAAAGCGTTCGGGTACGCGACGACGTGGCGAAATATCTCCGTAGCCGCGAGGCGGCGCGCAAGAAGTACGGGACTACCGCCGCTACCGGGTGGCGCGACGCGACCCCGGAGTCGGAGTCGGCTTCCGTCGAGTCATTATCCCCCCTTTATCTCTGCCTCCTACTGCGTCTCGGCGAAAACGAACCTGCCGCGTCACTTTATCGGGAGTGGGAGGCGAGCCTTCTGGCGCGAATCGACACTAACCGCGCAAATCTTCCTGCCCCCTATTTCCTGCTCGCCAACCGGTGGGCGTGGGCACTTTACGACCGCGCCGTCTGTGCGCACATGCGCGGCGACGACGCGCTCGCCGCGACCGACGCCGCCCTGTTGACCCGCGCGCAACCGCTGGTCGAAGCCGAGATCGCGCGGCGCGGGGCACAAACCCATTCCGGTGGGGAAATCAAGGTACCCGAATCTCCCGCTCTTCCGTTTCTGAGCAACCTGCCCGAGTTGCGGGAAGAAGCGAATCAGCGTGTTGAGAAACGGGATAAGGCTCCACTCGACCTTGTAGCCTTGAAAAAGATTCCGCAAGGGGAGCGGGTCACGACGCTGATCGCGCACCTTGACGATGTGGCGGCGCGTCAGGACGGGCAACCGGGCGGGGTAGGTCTGGACGATTCGCCGATCTCGGAGGCACTGATCGCCGAGGGCGAGGCGGCTATCGAACCGCTCCTCGACGTTCTCGAAAAAGATGAGCGGTTGACTCGCTCGGTGAGTTTCGGGCGCGATTTCTTCCAGAGCCGAACTCTGCTTTCGGTGCGCTCCGCCGCCTTCGCCTGCTTCGTTCGTATCACCGGCGTTTCCGAGTTCCGCGACGGGCGCGACGTGAAAGCACTCCGGGCGTGGTGGGCGTTGAACAAAGGACTGACCAGCCCCGAACGCTGGTTCGCGCAACTCGCCGACGAGGGTACTCCTCTGACGGTTGCGGGCGATGACCCTGAGCGGTCAAGCAAAGAACTGACGCACCGCGTGGGAAATGTGAGCCGCTGGATCGAAGCAGCAGACCGGATACTGCGGCGTAATGACGTGACGGAAAGAGGCAACTGGCTCGCGCTCCCCGCCCGCGACGAAACCAAACCCTTGCCCCCGTTCCAGGGCGAGCCGTTGCGGACCCGAACTAACCCCTCGGTGAGCCAACTTTTTGAAAAACGCGCACTGAGCTACTCAGGGCCGGCGGGAGGTGACCGGGAATATGACAACCACCGAGGGGCGGTCTTCGCGCTACGGTTGTACGTCTGGGATCCGCGAAATCAACGTACTCTGCCGACACTTCAAACCATGATGCGGCGTTGCGTCGCGTTTGAAAATAACCAACCGAAAGGGGAGGGGCACAGCGAGCAGGGACAGACCGGGGCGCGTATCGCCCGCCTCGCCATCGCCCGCGTCGCGCTCGGAGACGCGGAAGCCGCGGACGAATACGCGACCTGGCTCCGGACAGTGAACCCGACCTATCTCGGATACGAAACGCGAAGTAGCCTCTACGCCCTGTTCCACAACCTGGAAAATCCGGTGTGGGAGCGGACGGCGACATCGCTTTTCGGGACCGACTCCTCCGTCTGGGGGCGGTTATTCGCGGACCCCAGAGACCGGGGCAATTACGGAGCGACCGAACTGTTACGAGGTCCGATGCTCCGCGTCGCGGCGTTCCGCGAACACGTGCAAAGACGCCTCGGGGACCGAACGGTCGCCGGAACCGGTGTCCTCTATCGGGACGCCCCCGCCTCCGTGTCGTACCGGTGGTTGGACGGCATGTCGATGGGACCGACGCCTACGCGGTGGGAAAAGCCGCAAAACGTAAGTATGCGCATCTGTGACCGGGTCGCTCTCGGGTTGCAGGAACTTCCGGGTGTGCCGGTCTGGGAACCGTTCGCGCCTGAGAAAGAGCGGGACCGGCAGTGCGCCGCCATCGCCGGGTACCTACGGCAATATGGTCCCGGCTTCCGGGAATCGGACCGGTACGAACGCCCCCTTTATGGATTCGACATAGGTCCGATGTTCGACGCTATCATGCTCGGCTTCGGCACCGGGAGAACTCCGGCGACCGAACGGGATGTCGCCGCGAACAAAGCCGTGTTCGTCCTCCGCGCCGAAAACCGCCCCCGGGTCGTCCCGGACCTTTCGCTTCCGCTCGAAGCGTCGTGGGAAAAAGACCCGTTCGCTCAGGTGAGCAAAACCCCCGACGGCAAGACGCACCGCTACTCGCGCGGCAAAATCTATCAGGCTGAGGAGGAGTGGGACGGCAAACGCTGGCGGCGGTATTACGGCTTCGTCGGAACCCACACGATAGCGAAAGTCCCGGCGGACGAAATCACGATCACGGATTTTCGGTATGCCGCCAACAATGCAGGAACCCCGGCACCGAAACGCGAACCATAGCGCACACTACTGTCGCGCGCCCGCCGGAAGGCAACGCGCCGTGAAAGAAACGGAAACACCATGCCCCAAATCACCGTGGACGGCGAAAAGTCGTTCGATGCACCCGAAGGGAAGAAACTGGTTCTCGCTATCGAGGACGCCGGGATCGACATCCTGCACCGCTGCGGCGGCATCGCCCGCTGTACCACCTGCCGCGTCGAAGTGCTGTCCGGCGAGGCATCGCCGATGGGCGACGACGAGCGCGAAGCCCTCGAAACCCCGGATATGATCGAGAAGTTCCGCCTGTCCTGCCAGATCCGCGTCGAATCCGACCTGTCGGTCAAAGTCTGGGGACGCGCGGGCGAAAAAGGCATGCAACCCGGCTCCCGACCGGAAGATTGAGGATCAGTGGTTAGTTTAGTGGTCAGTGGTCAGTGGACAGTGAATAGTGAATACGCTGGGTCTGATCTGTCCACTATCCACTGTCCACTGACCACTAAACTAACCACTGACCACTGATCACTAACATGAACGTACTGTCGCGGCTGGAAGTGTTGCGCGGTCTGCGTATGTCTACGTGGGACGCCGTATATGCGACCGTCTGGGCGGTACTGACTACCGGCGCGTTCCAGATCGGGTTCGCGCGCTACCTCGGCGCGAGTGATTTCGTGCTTGGTTTGCTCGCCGGGTTGCCCGCCGCCGTGGGGCTGTTGCAGATCCCGGCGTCGCTCTACTCCGACGGTCTCCCCAGCCGCAAGCGGTTCGTCGCCTTCAACGCCGTCGCGGGGCGGCTGGTCTGGCTACTGATACTGGCGATCCCGTTCTTTGTGTCGCAAGCCGCGCGCGTCTGGGTTTTCGTGGCGTTGCTGACCGTGTCGTCGGCACTACTTACGATTATCGGTCCGGCGTGGACTTCGTGGATGAGCGATCTGGTGCCCGCCGACTCGCGCGGGCGGTACTTCGGTCAGCGGACGATGCTCGCCGGGATCGTCACCGTGTTGATCCCGCTTCCCGCCGGGGCGTTTCTGGATCTCGCCGTCAAATATCACCGTTTCGATGTGCGTTGGGGGTTCGCCGTGCTGTTCGCCATCGCCTGTGTCGCCTCCGTGGCGTCATTCGTGATGCTCCTTCGCCAACCCGAACCGCCGCGCGCCGCGCCGCCCGCCGACCGGGTCAATCCGTTCAAGGCACTTTCGGCGCCGCTCGCCGACCAAAATTTCCGCGCGTTCATCATCTACTCGGCGGCGATAGTCGTCTCGCAGACGTTCGCCGGGCAGTTCTTCGTCGCGTGGCAACTGGACCGGGTCGGGCTGAATATGCCGTACCTGACGGTGCAGATTTTAGGCGCGGTCGCGAGCGGGGCGGCACTGGCGACCACGCAAATTTGGGGCTACCTGTCCGATAAATTCGGGTCGCGCCCGCTGTTGCAACTGGCGACGATAGCCACGGTCGTTGCCCCGATCCTCTGGCTGTTCACGATACGCGGGGCGTTCACCTACAACGTTGTGTTGATCGTGATTTTGAACCTCGTTGCCGGGGTCGCCTGGGCGGGCGTCGGGTTGGCGCAGTTCAATCTGCTCCTGTCCACCGCTCCCGCCGAGTCGCGGTCTACGTATGTCGCCGTGTTCTCCGCGATCACCGGTATTGTCGGCGGCGTCGCGCCGATTCTGGGCGGCATCGCGATGGAGGTGCTCAAGCCGGTCCTGTTCTCGTTCGGGATTTTTAGCATCAACAACTACAAGATTCTGTTTCTGATTACGGCACTGATCCGCATCGGGTGTGTGTTTCTGCTGTCGCGCGTATTCGAGGAGCACGGACGCTCGACGCGCTATGTCCTGGACCAACTGATTTCCGCTCGCCCGGTCTCCTCGTTCCTGCGCCTGCGACAGTTAGGACGACCTGCGGGCGAAGCCGAGCGCGAGCAGGCTATCGAGCAGTTAGCCGAACTGCGTTCGCCGCTCGCCGTGGAGGAGTTGGTCGTCGCGCTGGACGATGTCTCGCAAGCGGTGCGGGATAGCGCAGTCCATGCGTTGGGCGAGATCGGCGACGCGCGTGCGGTGCCCGCCCTCGCTGCCAAACTGACCGATCCGGTCGCAGGAATCGGAAGTCTCGCGGCGGAAGCACTGGGGCGCATCGGGGACCGATCCGCGACCCTCCATCTGAATGTCGCGGCGTGTGGCGAGGACGCCGAGGTCCGGGTCGCCGCCCTGAAAGCGATTGCGCGGATCGGCGACCCAGTTTCCCTCCCGGTGATCATCGGCGCGCTGGACGCCAGCCACCCGACCGCTTGCGAAGCGGCGTGTTCCGCCGTTTCCGCTCTCGCAACGGAACTGACGACCCACGAAAGCCGCGCTCTGGTGCAGGACTACCTGCTCCCGCTCCTCGACTCGACCGCCCCACGCGGGGTGCGATTCGCCGCCGCGCGCGCCCTGCGTGACGTGGCAAAGACCGGCGCGACGCCGGAAACGGCGATGAGCCTCCTATCCCGGCTTGCCAGCGAAGCGGACCCGGCGGTCGCGTCCCGGCTCGCGTTCGCCCTGTCGCGCTTCGGCGGGGCGGGCGCGGACACCGGCATCGCGTCGCTCCACGAAACCCGCACCGTGGCACTGCTTTCCGCCCTCGACCGGGGCGACATGACAGGGTTGGCGTACAAGCAAACCCTCGCCGCCGTCGCCGAAGTGGGACTCGGGGAGGACGCCTTTTACCCGTACCTCGGCTTGAACGAAGTGGCGCGGGATCGGGCGGTCGATAGGCTTTCCGGGGAGATCCGCCGCGCCCTGCATAAAGCGGGAGCCGACACGGACACGCCGTCCGTCGATACAGCGGTGGAACAATACACGGCAGGAACCTACGCCGAAGCCGTCCGCGCCCTGGCACGGCTGAGCGCGTTACACACGATCCCGGACGGTGAGACTGCGCGCCGCGCCGCCGACGTTCTTGGGGCGATGGCACGGCGACGGCGACCGGAAACCGGCGAGGTGGCAACAGCGCACCCGGAAGAGTTGCTACTCGCGCTGATGCTGGCGAAAACCGCGTTGAGCGACGGACAATAAATTGTTCCGGTGGAAGCCTTCGGCTGTAG
>JAYULM010000519.1:0-25509 GCA_043763605.1 Armatimonadota bacterium
GTGAAACGCTCGGTATTCGAGCATTTGCCTGTGGGCGTGATGGCGCACAGGCGGCAAAAGAAGCGAAATGAGAAACCGTCACTTACCGGAAACTAAAGGTTGAATATTTGTCAAGAATGTCGGCACACCTCCTGCTCAATTCTTGTTGCGTCAGAACCGTAAGCGGTTGTACGACCTCCCAGTTCGTTTCGCGGGGTTGAATGTCTGTGGTTGTACCGGTTAATCCTGAACCTTTATGTGCGGTGGCAACGCCTTTGGAATTTAGCATGGCAATAAAATTGCGAATTTTCATGCTCACAGAACTTTCTCTTCGTCGAGTTAGTGTAGCGACCCGTCTTGCAGTGAACGGTTCGCGTTCACCAAACAATGCTACATAAGCGCACAAAATTACTTCATCGTTCGTAAACAAATTCCGTGGCATCTGTTTTTCACCCCTTTGTTGAATGGTCGCCAGCTGGGAGGCGACGCTCCATTTTCAGTATCGCGTTTTCGAGTTGGAGGAGTAACTTTTCGCGCTCGGTTTGCGCCTGACGGCGTTCGGCTTCGGCGTGATCACGCATGCGTTCGATCTCAAACGTCAGCCGTTCAACATTTTGCGATAGGGCGTGTACTTCGCCGCGCAACTCCTGTATCACTTCCTCGTGTCGTGCAATGTCGCCCGTGGCTTGTGTCAATTCGCTTGTCACCCCGAAGGCATGATTCGCGGCTTCGATTATCTCTTTGAACACGAGCGTAACCTCCTAAAAGCGGTCTATCGCCTTCTGAATACGGTCGAGCGTGGCGCGAGTTGCGAAGCGTAAGTTTTCGCTCCTGGCACGGGCGCTGGCGACGCGTTCGTGATTGATTTTAATAGTCGCTTTCGCCTTTTCAAAATCGTCGATCAATGCGCGTAGAGCTTCGCGGACTTGTGCTTCAGTAACAGGGTCTTCGAGTGTGGTGGTAGTCATCGCTTTAGTCCTTCATCTTGCATTATACAACAAACGGCACTACCTTCGGTAAGGAAGTGCCGTTTTCTGTGCCCACGATGATGTCTCCGCTGTGACAACCGCTGAATCCCTGGAGGTTGTAGGACGACAGAATATCGACGTACTCGAACGCCGCGTTCGCAGGACTGCCGAAAGGTCGATGTAGGTTCGCTCCGTGCCGTTCTTCCACCACAGAAAGAAGCGTAATACCTCGCCCAACTTCGTGCCGCGAACCAGCGTGCAGAGCGACTTCGACGCCGACCGCATCGCGAACGGCATCCGGCGCAGATTCTCGTCACGGCTCAGAGTAGGTTCTCTGCTGTTACCATGTTGCTTTATCTTGCTACCGGATCGCGACAGGATTGTCGCTTTTGCCCCCCGCTTTTGAACCGATTCAGGCAGTGCCACATTCTACACGAACCAGATAGTGACGCTACTCCGATTGGCGAGTGCCATGTTATACTTTCTCCGGTTGCGGATGTGGTAAGCAGTCTTTGGTCTCTGCTTGCCAGAGACGGCGGAAGCTTTTCGTTTTTGGTTTTCACACCCCATAGGATAAACCCTCACGGCATCCGCAATGACTTTCCTTTTCATGCACCAAAGCCTTTTGATGGCTACCCGGGTACACTAACTGTAACAAACGTTCTCTGCCGGAGTCGTATAGACGCATTAATCTCAAGAAAGGTAGCGATACGGCACTTTCGTGATCCGTTATCGCGATGTAATCACGGCGATGCCCCCCAGAGGAAGACTGCGTATCCATTCCACCGACGATCCGACGAAACCTCCGCGCGGTAAAAAACTGGTTACGCCCGTTTACGACTCGTTCCCTGAAACCAAATCGTTGATTGCCGCCATCCTCCACGCGCGCGGCGAATCCGGCGCGACACCGGATATGTTGCAAAAAGTGGTAGCATGGGCACGTTCCGTACGGATGGAAACCGAGCAACTGCGGGACTTAGCCAACCGCCAACGTCGACCCAGGAACGACAAGGAGCCGGACCGTGGTCTGGAAAACGAGAGGAATCGCGCCCTTTTAGACGGCGTTTTGGACGGTTCGAGCACCATACGGATCGCTGACGGTGGAGGATTTTCGTTCGCCAACGCAGAATGAATTCCGATTTCCGCGATGTTTTCGCCTGTGAGTTCGTTGAGGCGACCGCCGAGGAAATTCCTTTCTGATTGGCGAACGAAAACAGCCGGGATTATTTAAGGAACATTTGTTTCTCTGCCGGGTTAATGGTACGGTGGAAGACTCGATGTTAAAAGATTTTTTTGGACTTTTCCGTTATGCCCCTGTTAGAAGAACTACCCCAGGAACTTTCGCGCACTCTCGCCGTCCATCGCAACGGAACCGGTAGCCTTCCGCTACAAGTCGCGGTTCAGTCTGACCGCGTCGCCAATGGGGACTTCGGTTCGCGCTGGCTTGTCGCCGACTCGCACGCGTTGCGCGTCTATACCGTCGAGGGGGAGGGCGGCAAATCCAATCTGGACCTGACACTCCCGTTCGCGGACGTAGAATCCATACGGGACGAAGGCATGGTCGGTGGGGGGAGCCTGTTCGCGACGCGAAAGAACGGCGGCGAAACGATTGAACTGCTTCGTTACGGCACCTCGCTCGCCGGAAATATGGCGGGAGTGGCGCGGGTGTTGCATGCGACGGCGAAGGGGGAACCGCTCCCTGAGGACGCCGACACAATCGATGACCGCCGCGTCTGTCCGAAATGTGGACGTCCGCTCCCTAAGAACAGCAACGTCTGTCAGGCGTGTCTGAATCAGGGGAAGACACTGGCGCGTTTATTTCAATACGCGACGGAGAAACGCGCACTGGTCGTTCTCCTGGCTGTTATGATGATCGCCGGGACAGCCGCCCAACTCGCGCCGGGCGTTGTTGTGCGCCATCTGACGGACGACGTTCTGGTCGCCGCACCTGGGGTAAGCGATACGGAGCGACTCCGCACGTTACCCTGGCTGGTTGCCGCACTGGTCGCGTCGCAACTGTTAGCCGCCGTGATCACGATATTTCGCGGGCGGCTCTCATCATTCCTGTCGAACAGCATCACACTCCGGTTGCGCACCGACCTGTTCAACCATCTGCAAAAATTAGGGCTGTCGTTTTACGATAAGCGGCAATCCGGCGCGCTCCTCGCCCGCGTGACGCAGGACGTGAACGAACTCAACAACTTCCTCGTGGACGGTTTGCAGTTCCTGGTTGTGAATGGGCTGGCAATCGTCGGGATCGTCGCGATCCTGATGGTTCACAACCCGCTCCTGACCTTTCTCGTGGTATTGCCACTCCCGATTGTAATCTTCGTGACGCGGATGACGTGGCGGTTTCTGCGGCGATATATGGAACGGATGTGGCATCTGCGCTCGATCATGACCGCAGCACTCAGTTCGACGCTTTCGGGCACCCGCGTTGTGAAAGCGTTCGCGCAGGAAGACCGCGAGATCGACCGCTTCGGGGGACGCGTGGGGGGATTGTACGATGTCAGCCTGAAAGTCGATCAGAACATGGCAACCGTGTTCCCGTTGCTGGCATTCCTGATGTCGGCGGGATCGTTCGTCGTCTGGTATATAGGCGGTCGCTCGGTGGTCAGCGACGTGATGACACTCGGCACGTTCCAGATGTTCCTGTTCTTCCTCGGGCAGTTGTACGGACCGCTTCAGCAGATGACGCGAATAGCAGACTGGCTTTCCCGAGCCGTCACGTCTGCCGAACGGGTCTTCGAGATTCTGGACACCGAGGCGGATGTGAAAGACGCGGCGACCGCTGTCTCGCTCGACCGAATCGAAGGGTCCATCAAGTTCGAGAACGTTTCGTTCGGTTACGACAAAGTGCGCCGCGTATTGGACGGAGTAGACCTGGATGTCAAGCCCGGCGAGATGATCGGTCTGGTCGGGCACTCCGGTGCGGGTAAGACGACGATCATCAACCTGATCTCGCGTTTCTACGACCCGACCGAGGGGCGAATACTGATCGACGGGCAGGACATGAAGGACGTCAAACTCAACGACCTGCGCCGACAGTTGGGGATCGTTTTACAGGAGCCGTTCCTGTTCCCCGGCACCATCGCAGACAACATCGCCTATGCCAATCCCGGCGCGTCTCCCGAGGAGATTTTGCGCGCGGCGAAGGCGGCGAACGCACATGATTTCGTAATGCGCTTCCCGGACGGTTACGATACGCAGGTCGGCGAGCGTGGGGTCCGGCTTTCCGGCGGGGAGCGGCAGAGGCTTTCCATCGCCCGCGCCATCCTGCACAACCCGCGCATCCTGATTCTGGACGAAGCGACGGCAAGCGTGGACACGGAAACCGAAGCCGAGATTCAGCAAGCCATACAACGCCTGATCGCGGGAAGAACGACGTTCGCCATCGCACACCGCCTTTCGACCCTGCGCAACGCCGACCGGCTGGTCGTGATGGACAAAGGTAAGGTCGCGGAAGTCGGTACTCACGACGAACTGATGAACAAGGAGAATGGCATTTTCCGTCGGTTGGTCGATATGCAGTTAGAGATCAACAAACTGAGGGTTTTGGAGGGATAAGTGGTTCGCGCTATAATGAAGGGCGAAAGGTAACGCGATCATGACTATGGTTTTGCATCTCACGCCCGAACAGGAAGCACGTTTGAAAGCCTATGCCGAATTTTTCGGCAAAGATACGGAAACAATTTTGCAGGAAGTGGTGGAAAAGTTGCCCCTTCCGAGCGAGGACGCGCCACCGCAGAAGCGCATCGCCGGTTTACACGAGGGAAATATTCTCTATATTGCGGATGATTTTGACGACCCGCTACCGGATGAGTTCTGGGATAGTCCCGTATTCCCCGAGGCACCCCAATAATGAGATTGATTCTGGACACGCATACACTACTTTGGTGGGACGCAGAACGAGGCAAATTGTCTCCGACAGCACTTGCCTTTTGCCAGGACCCCGGCAATACGCTATTGGTGAGTATGGCAAGTTTATGGGAACTCCAGATCAAGGTTCAAACGGGTAAATTAATTCTCCGCGAACCGCTAACGACAATTGTGAAAGATCAGGAAGCAAACGGTGTTCTGTTCCTGCCAATCTCGCAGGAACATGTTTACGCGCTTGACTCGTTACCCTTTTTTCACAAAGACCCATTCGACCGTCTGATTCTCGCTCAGGCAAGAGTGGAAGGGGCGACATTGCTTTCGGCGGACACGGTCATGCCAGACTACGCGCAGTTCGTTCCGATACTCTGGTAGTCACGACAGCCTCAGCTAACGAAATTATGAAAGAAAGTACCGAACTCGGTACACTAAACACCGTGAGCGAAACAACCCCCGTAATTGAAACCGAAACCGATTCCGATCTGGTACTTTTGACCCCATCGGCGGCGCGGCTATTCCGCTCCTCCCCGGAAAGCGCGACTGTGCGTCTGACCGTCGAGAGCGACCCAAACCTTTCCCCCGACCGCTCGTATCAGCAAGTGCGCATCGCGCGGGCGTTCCCGTTCGCGAACCCGGACAAATATATCGGGTTGCGCGACGGCGCGGACAAAGACATCGGCACATTCGTGACGCTGGATGGAATCGATCAGGATTCCCGCCAGATCATCGCCGACGAGTTAGACCGCCGCTACTTTCTGCCGGTCTGGAAACGCACGGTCCGAATTCTGGATAAATACGGCATCGTGGAGTGGGAGATGGAAACGGACCGTGGCACCCGAACCTACCTGCTACGCAACATCAAAGACTCGGTGCAACACCTGTCATTCAACCGTGTCCTCGTCACCGACCCGGACGGAAACCGCTTCGAAGTCGCCGACACCAGCCTCCTCGACCCGCGCGCCTACGACGTGATGGCGAAAGCGTTGTGATGAGTGGTCAGTGGTCAGTTCGGACCGTGAACGGTTCCGCTACGCGCCTTCGGCGGACGCTCTGCGAGCGGAAGAACCGGGCATTGCGAGTAGACCGAAGGGTTCCCGCCGAAGGCGCGTAGCGGAACCGTTCACGGTCCGAACTGACCACTAACCACTGCTCACTGACCACTCATCAAATAATCGTCAACTCCGTCTCGGCGTCAAAGACGTACGCGGTCGCGCCGTCCAGGACCATGTCGAGTGGTCCGCCTTCTTTCGCGGGTGTTTCCGCGTCCACTTCGGCGACCAGGTTGATACCTTCCGAGTTCAGGAATAGTGTCGTTACCGCGCCTAATGGTTCGATCACGTCCACGTGCATCCGAACCACGGTACCGGTTTCTAACTGCTCCGGCGTTGCGAGGAACTTGTCCTGGATACTCTGTGGGCGCAGTCCGAGAGTCACTTTTTTGCCTATATATGCCGACAGTTTCTCGCCCTTCGACGCCGGGATGCGCAAGGAGAAGCCGGGGGTATCCACGGAGACGTTCCCGTCCTTCTGGCTGACCGTGGCATCCTCAACAAAATTCATCGGAGGCAGTCCGAGGAACCCGGCGACGAATTTATTCACTGGATGATGGTACACATTCAACGGTGTGTCGCACTGCTGAAGCAGACCGTTGTTCATCACGGCGATCCGTTGTCCCATCGTCATCGCTTCGACCTGGTCGTGCGTCACGTAAATAGTGGTCACACCGAGCCGTCGGTGCAGTTTGATCAGTTCGGCGCGGGTCTGTACGCGCAATTTGGCGTCCAGGTTCGAGAGCGGTTCGTCCATCAGAAACACCTGTGCGTCGCGCACAATCGCGCGACCGAGGGCGACGCGCTGACGCTGACCGCCGGACAACGCCTTCGGTTTGCGGTCGAGATACTGCGTGATATTCACCGTTTCCGCCGCGTTGCGTACCCGCTGGTCGATGTCCGCCTTGATCCGGTTCGTTTCCGCCATGTTCATCAGTTGTTGCGGTAGCGACGGCAACATTCGCAGGCGCAAACCGAACGCGATGTTGTCGTAAACGCTCATGTGCGGGTACAGGGCGTAGTTCTGGAAGACCATCGCGATGTCGCGGTCGCGCGGGGGGACATCGTTGACGACGCGGTCGCCGATAGAGACTTCGCCGCCGGAAATCTCTTCCAGACCGGCAACCATACGCATCGTGGTAGTCTTGCCACACCCGGACGGTCCGACGAGAACCATGAATTCGCCATCGGCGATCTCCAGGTTGACATTGTCCACGGCGGTGACTTCTTTTTTGCTGGTGGGGTCGTTAAAGACTTTCGTGAGGTTTCGGAGGGTAACGCGAGCCATTATGTTGGATTTTCCTTTGTTCAATTCGCCCGTGCGGAAACGAAAACGTTCCGCCCCGGAAAAAACGCTGTTTTTCCGTACCGACGCATGACAGCGGGCGAGTGAACCTGTGGAACACGCGCCATCGGTGGCGAGGGAGATGCGGTATTATACGGGCGCGTGCACCACTGGCGCAAACAAAAGGTACAATACGGGTCATGGCTTCTGTCTGGGCAATCGGAGATATACACGGCGAGGGGATGAAACTCGGCACACTTTTAGATTTTCTGCCGCGCGGCGAGGGAGATTACACAGTCTTTCTGGGGGACTACATCGACCGTGGGGCGAGTTCCGCACAGGTAGTGCGTCGTGTGCTCGCCGAGCATGACGAGGCTCCCGACCGCACCGTTCTCCTGTGGGGCAATCACGAAGACATGGCGGCGGCATACTTCGATCTGCCCCACCCCACCGGCATTGAGTACGACCCGTTCGACTGGTTCCGCAATGGCGGCTTGAACGCGATGGAATCGTGGGGATGGCGACCACCCCTCGTATTCGGGGCGGCATGCCCTGCGAATCTGGCGCGTCTTTTCCCGCTCCTGCGCCGGTACTTCAGCGGAAGTGAGACCGGCATACCTGGCACCGAGCCGTTTATGTTCGTCCACGCGGGCATTCTGCCGAGCGAGGAGCCGGAAACCGCGAGCGGCGAAACGTTGCTCTGGGTCCGCGAGGAGTTTCTTAACTCGTATAATCCGTCGGGGCGAATCGTGGTACATGGTCACACGCCGTTCGAGAAAGTGCGCGTCCACCCCGACAAGATCGGAATCGACACCGGCGCGGTGCGGGGCGGACCGCTGACGGCACTACGCCTGCCGGAACGCGCTCTGTATCAAGTAGATGATGCGGGGCAGGTTACGGTATCGCACCTGCCCGCGTTTCCTCAGGATGTAGCGTAGGAAGAACCGGACGGTAAACCGTTTCGCTACGCGCGTAGCGAAACGGTTTACCGTCCGGTTCCTTTCAGGACCGCCTCTATCGCGTCACACGCGGCGCGTACTCCGTCCTCGCCGCGCACCTGTTCGCCGAGTTTCGCGGCACGTTCACCGTACCTGCCGTCCGAGAGTAACGCCGACAACTCCCGCGCGACGCCTGGGACCGTGTAGGAAAACCTGCCCAGTGTCCGCCCAACTCCGCGTTGTACCATCCGGTTGGCGTTGTCGGGCTGATCAAAGCCATGCGGAACTACCAGTTGCGGGCGACCCGAACGCAGGGATTGCCCTGTGGTCCCGACGCCACCCTGATGGACAATCGCGGCACACCGTCCAAAAAGTTCGGAGTAGGGAGCGTAGGGGACCGCGATCACGCCTTCCGGCAACGACGCCGGGATATTGCGGTCGTCTTTGCCGGTAAGGAGAATCGCTCTCCTGCCGATATTTCCCGCCGCGTCCGCGCTGACCGTGTAGAACGCCCCGGCGTCCATCACCGCCGCCGAGCCGAGCGTGAACACGACCGGCGGGTCTCCTGCTCGCAGAAACGCTTCGGTTTCCGGCGTCAACCCACTCCCCGCCGAAAGTTTGTCATAGAAACAGAAGCCGGTCTGCACGGTTTCGGGGTGCCAGTCCGGTTGCGGCGTACCAAGCGCGGACGAAAACAGGGCGAGTGCTCCGAACGGCGAAAACTGCCCCCCGAACAGTGGGTCGGCGGTGGAAGTCGGCAAGCCGATCTCCGGGCGCAACGCGCGCACTTCGTCCGTCAAATGGTAGGGGACTTTCTGAATCACATCCAGAAGTTTCCGGTACCAGACCGGACCGAGCACCGGTTGCAAACGGCTGATAAACGGAGCCTGGGGAAAAACGAACGGATCATGCGCCGACATAAACGACGCCGGGGCGAGCGCGACCGACATCCAGGGCAGGGCACGTTTCTCGGCGATCAGCGGCCCGGCGAACGTCAAAGGGTGCGTGATAAGCAGATCGGTGTCATTGCCCACGACCGCGTTGAGATCGGCGTACGACTGACGGAGCGGCTGGGTAACCACCGTCTTTATCAGAAATTCGATACCGCCGTGCTTTGCAAAAGCCCGGCGGGTAAATTCGCGTTCATCGCCAAAATCGCTCAGGTCGGGTGCCACCGCCTGAAACGCGATACCTTCGCCCTCGACCTTGCTCCGATACACGTCGTGCGTCGCGAGGATCGGAAAATGCCCCCGGTCCCGAAGCCCGATTGCCAGCGCGATATACGGGTGCAGGTCGCCGAGCGAGCCGAACGTGGTTAAAACGATGCGTTTGCCGTTCACAATCGTGACCCAATCCTCTTGTCAAATACAGGTAAAACGAATACGCCGCCCCTCGCGAGACACGAGGAGCGGCGAATACGGGCGTAATACACAGGAAATGCCACCTACCGGACTCGAACCAGTGACACGAGGATTTTCAGTCCTCTGCTCTACCAACTGAGCTAAGGTGGCATGTGCGGAACCGGGTAGATTCCAGGCACGAAGGGGAGTATATCACCGGCTTTCGTAGCACGCAAGAATTACGTTGCCGCGCCCGTGTCGTAATCGGGTAAAAAAATACTTGACAAACCGCCGTCGGGGACGGTAAAGTATGCCTACACGTTTACCCAACCGGTTGGGTAACAAACTCATCGGAGAGAGGTTTATGCCCGTGATTACTGTCGCTTCTCGATTTCAGGGTGCTATCGCACACCGCGTTCGCGGTACGTTTTTCGCCGTGTTTGCTACCATCGGTATTTTATCCATTTCGCTACCCGCCGAAGCCGGTGTTCTCATGCAAGGGTTCTACTGGGACGTTCCGTCCCCATCCGCCGGGAACAGCACCGCGCCGTGGTGGTGGGACAATCTGGCGAACAAAGCCAACGAGATGAAACTCGCCGGTTTCACTGCCGTCTGGATTCCGCCGGTCAATAAAGGGGCTGCCGGTGGCTACTCGATGGGCTACGATCCGTTCGACGATTACGATATGGGGTCGAAGGATCAGCAGTTCACGTTCCCTACACGCTTCGGCACCCGCGAACAGTTGCAGAAATCGGTCGCGATGATGCGGGCGAACGGTCTGGATATTTACGTGGACATGGTTCTGAACCACCGCAACGGCGACCCGGGTAACTACAGTTTCCAGTACCGCAACGCCTACGGCACCGCGAGTCAGGGGCGATTCCAGAAAGGTACATTCGACTTCCACCCGAACGTACCGCAGGATCCGAACGTCCCGAACGACGACTCCCAGTTCGGACGCGACATCGCCCATATCAACGGCGCACGGCCGCAGGGATGGGCGGTTTCCTATATGTTCGACGGCTTGCAAAAGGCGGGGGACTGGATGACCAAAGCCCTCGACATTCAGGGTTACCGCTTCGATTATGTCAAGGGTATTTCCACCGACTTTTTGCGCGGCTACCTCGGTTACGGCGCGATGGCGGGCAAATTCTCGGTGGGCGAATACTACGACGGCAACCTCGGCGCGGTCAGTAACTGGGTGTCCAACTCAATGCAGAACCGCTCGACGGCGTTCGACTTCCCTTTGCGCGACCAATTGAAAAGCATGTGTAACTCCGGCGGCTTCTACGACATGAGCCAGCTCGATCATGCCGGACTCGCCGGGATCAATCCGGGCGGTGCGGTGACGTGGGTGGAAAACCATGATACCGACCGCGACTCCGCGATCACGCAGAACAAGATGCTTGCCTACGCCTACATCCTGACCTCGGAGGGTTATCCCTGCGTTTTCTACAAGGACTGGGCGACCGAAGGCTACAACCTGAAGGATCGGATCAATAACCTGGTCTGGGTTCACGAGAAGATAGCGGAAGGTGCGACGCAGCAACGATGGAAAGACGGCGACGTTTTCGCTTATGAGCGAACCGGTGGTTCACGCCTTCTGGTCGGTTTGAATGACAACGGTTCCTCTGATCGAACGATCACGGTGCAGACCGGCTTCGGCGCGAACGTCCAGTTGCACGACTTTACCGGAAATAAACCGGACGTTTTTACTAACGGCTCCGGGCAAGTGACAATCACGATCCCGCGTAATGTGGGGGGGAACGGTTACGTCGCCTATTCGCGGTTGCGGACACCCGGCGAGACGTTTACCGCACCCCAACTCGCGGTCACGCAGGAGTTCGCCGGTGCCGACGATCTCGACATCAAACCCGCCGATAACACGCAGAACGTTATCGTGAGCCGCGTCTTTGTCCAGGCAGGCAAACCGATCACCAACAGTCTGTACTACACGACGACGGGTTGGACTTCAGCGACGCGAATCCGCGTCGATCTGCTTGGGACGACAAATGCGGTAGTCACCGGTAGGGACTACTATGTGGGCACCGCGCAGGGGACCGCGTTCACAGCGACGGCGTCACAGAAGGGGTGGTACACCTTGCGAATCCGTTCGTACAACACGCCGACCGTCAACCCTCGCCCGCCGTACTGGCTGCGCACCACCTATACCGCGCCGCAAAAGTAGGCGCGACGATTTCGTCCGGGGAGTCAACGAGGACTCTCCGGGCGAAAAATACCACGAATTAAAGACGGGATCGCGGCACGGAAACCCCGTGATCTTCTTCACGAAACGAACTATGCAACAACGATTCTCCCGACGCTCATTTTTCCTATCGCTCGCCGCGTTCACGCTGATCGCGATCTTTTCCCGCGCCACGCGCGCCGCCCCGATCCACGTCTTCGGAAATACAAGCCAGTACGGGACCATCGATTCCGAAACCGGAGTCTACTCCAGCCTCGGGCGATTGACCGACTCCTTCACCAACGCGTCGATCCCGCTTTCCGGTTTCGCGTTCGGAGCCGACGGCAACCTGTACGGCGTCACCGGCATTGACGGACCCGGCGAAAACGGGGAGGGGAACTACCTGTGGCGGTTCAACCCCGCGAACGGCGTTTCCACTGACCGCCGCGACCTCCCCGTCAGCCTCGTCACGCTCGCCAGCCGCCCGTCCGACGGGCGGCTGTTCGGTTACAGCAACGACGCTGAAGGCAACGGTTCCCTGTTCGGGTTTGATCTCGTAACCTTCGCCCCATCTCTGATCGGCGCGACCGGGGTCGTCACCTTCGGCGCGCTGACCTTCGACGACGCGAACCGGCTATATCTCGCCCATTCGTTCACCGGCGACATCTACCGTGTCAACGCCGATAGCGGCGCAACCACGCTCTTTTCCGCGACCGGAATACTCGGCATCAGCGGCATGGCGGCAATCGGCGACACGCTCTACACCTTTTCCACGGACGCCCGAGAACGCCACGCGGTCAATCTCCAGACCGGAGCCGTCTCGCTCCTCGGAACCTACGGCATCGGCGGCAACTCCGGCGACGACCTGATCTACGGCGCGGCAATCTCCCCGCCGCCCCCGTCTCCCGCAGTCGTCCCCGAACCCGCGACCGGGATTTTGTTCGCGTTGGCAAGCGTCGTCGGTACCGCACTCGTTGTAAAACGGTTGCGGACGTTGAAACGTTCCGGTGTAAGCCTTCGGCTGTAGACGCTTCGCGTCGGGGAAGCGGCAGGTTGCCGCGCGAGATGAACG
The DNA here is from genome assembly GCA_043763605.1 of Armatimonadota bacterium. GTDB lineage: Bacteria > Armatimonadota > Armatimonadia > Armatimonadales > Armatimonadaceae > JACMIU01. The sequence goes on from JAYULM010000519.1 coordinate 12,693, forward strand.
CCCCCGGTGACGCGAAGCGTCTACAGCCGAAGGCTCCCAGCGGAACCCTTCAGCGTCCGCAAGGCGGAATCGCACCCGCAGGAAGGATTCTCACCCCACAAAAAGGAATCCTGATCCTGTGACTTTCCCCGAATTCCTGTCCCGCTTCTTCGCCCTCTTCGCCGGTAACTCGTTCAACGGGCGCGAATACCTAACCTATCTCGACGCTCCGCTGACTGGCGACGAAGCCGCGATAGTCGATAACGCCGTCACCGCGCCGATCCTCGGACTGCTTGGCTTCGCACCCGGCGAACAGGTCTACAACCTCGCGAAAAATGGTGACCGACCTGACTTCGCTCCGGAACTGCCCGGTTCGGGCACCTGCTTCTACGTTGAGGACAAAAACACGTCGCTCGCGCTCGATCTGGACTTGAGCAAGCGCGATAGCCACCTGTCCCAATTGCGACGCTACGCCAACACGAACGGTGTCGCGAATGGCTGGCTAACCAATGGCAGACTCCTGCACATTTACCGCTTCCCCGATTCGCGCGATGCCGCACCGCTCCTGCTCGCGAAACTCGATCTTCAAGCCGCGCTCGCCACCTATGCCGCAAACGCGAACTTCGATAAACTGGACGCCGACGACCGGGACGCACTACGTCTCCTGTACGACCAGTATCGCCGCGATGCGTTCACTGAACCGCTTCTGTGGGAACAGGAACTTGCCCTCGACGAAGCCGCGTGGCTTGCACAAGCCAAACCCCTCGGCGGCGTCGAAAACAGTGTCAACGAATCCTTGCTCGTCGAATCGTTGCAACGGGTGGTCAAGGAACTCGCTGCTGACGCCTACCGGACCCTGCGCGAACATGTCACGCGGCAAACCGAGTACGAAAATCATATCCAGTGGCTTGATGACACACAAACCGTCCGCCCGGAGGAGCGGTTCGCCGCGCTACGGGAAAGCATCGTCAACCGATTGCGAACGCTGGCGTCGGTCGTTGGCATGACCTCTTGCGAAGTCACCGACTGCGAAACCCTGCTGGCACGCCTCGAAAAAGATCCCCGCACCGTCTCCGCACCCGACGCCCTGAAAGAAGCCATCTTCGCCGCCGTGCAAGCCGCCGCCGAACGCAAGATGAAGCGCAAACTCGCCGCTACGTCCAGTGAACTGCAAGCCCTTGGCAACGCCGTGGACACGTTTGCCGAAACCGCGTTCCTGCATCATCAACGCCAGGCGCGACTTCGGCAGACGTTCCGCGCCAATCTGCAAGTCGCCGACGATTTTCGCGTGTGGGAATCGCTCGTCCGTGAGACCATGCTCGGCGATCAGACTGAGACGGAAAAACAGGAAGAGTTCGCCCTGCAAGCCGCCTATGTAATCTTCATCCGCCTGCTCCTGATCCGCGTTTGCGAGGATAAAGGCATCTTTCCGCACCGCTTTCTCACCGACGGTGGGATCATCGAGTGGCAGAAAGACATCGAACGATACCTCCAATTCGCGAACGGCAACCCGTATCTGCCGCTCCTTGAAATGGCGTACAAGAACGCGCAGAACATCTACGCACACTTTTTCACCGGGCGCGAACTGTTCAACTGGTACGCGCTCGACCGCCCGCGCCTGATACAAACGCTGTATCAATTGTCCCGCTTCAACTTCGCCGACGTAGACGCTGACATCGTCGGAACCGTCTACAACAACTACGTCGGGCGCAAGGAAAAGAAAAAGAAGGGGCAATACTACACCCCGACCGAGATCGTCCGATACATATTAGACACGACCGGATACCGCCCCGAATCTGGCATCGTCGGCAAGCGACTGATCGACCCGGCGTGCGGCTCCGGCAAGTTCCTCGTCGAAGCGTCCCGCCGCCTCGTTGCCGCCTACGCGGGCGCGGATGATCCGGCGCGGGTGCTTGGCGAAGTGCGCAACGCCCTGTTCGGCTTCGACCTCAACCCGTTCGCGTGCTATCTCGCCGAAGTCAACCTGCTCATCCAGGTCCTGCCACTCGTGCGCGACACCATCGCCCGCACCGGCAAACCGCCCCGGCTCGAACGGTTCCACATTTACAATGTCGATGCCCTCGCCGTGCCGTCACGCACCTATTTCTATGCCCAGGTCGGGTCGCTGATGGCGGAGGAGCGCGACGAAGTCGAGCAGATCAAGGGACGCACGCCAGGTACCGTCTACGCGGGCGGTTTCCATTTCGTGGTCGCCAACCCGCCCTACGGCGCGAAACTCACCGACGCCTACAAAGCCACGCTCAGGGAAGACTACGCCGACGTGTGGCGCGGACAACCCGACACCTACGTCTTCTTCTACGAACTCGCCCTGCGCCTCCTCGCCCCGAGCGGCAGGATCGGGTTCATCACGCCCAACACGTTTCTGATGGGAACCAACACCGATAAACTCCGCCGCCGACTCTTAGAAGCCGGACGCCTCACCGAGATCGTAGACCTGCCGCAAGGGATCTGGGCGGACGCCAACGTCGACTGCGTTCTGCTGTTCCTGCACGCCGACACCAACCCTACACGCCGCGCCGAGAACCCGATCCAGGTACAGCTGCTCGGGTTGAAAGACACGCTCGACAAACTCACCGCGCGGACATTCGGCGAAACGCTCACGCACCGGCAAGGCGATTGGCTCCCCGCGACGCCGGAAGCGGCACCGGCGCACGGCTACGAAATGCCTATCCGCTTCGATGCGTTGCTGGCGCAGACTGAGAAAGCCTGCGAGATTCCGGCGTCCGGTGGGGGAGTGAAGGTACTTCGCTTGGGAGATGTGACGGACAGTACGGCGGGCATCGATCCGTATCGAACTGAGGCAGAGGGGCGAGGGAATCTGCACATTAAAAGCCGTGTCACCCTCCCCCAAGATCGAACTACATGGAAGAAATTACTCGACTCCAATAGTTTCGTGGGGCGATATGAAGTGCGTTGGGGAGAGCCGCAGAACTATATCAACTACGGCGATTGGTTGGAACGTGCTCGGGAACCACGCTTCTTCGACTCCCCAAAATTATTGGTGCAAGACATGAGAAACCGCGCTTTGAAGCGTCGGTTGGTCGCTACATACGACGAAGCGGGCTTCTATAACCGGAAAAACTTCAACAACATCGTTTCAAACGACGGCAAATTCGACCTCAAATATCTGCTTGCGTTGTTCAACTCCTCGCTGCTAAATCTGTTTTTCGCCAGGCGATTGGATAACCTTCATGTCAATCCGTCATACTTCCGTGATCTGCCTGTGTATCCCGCGACGCCCGAACAGCAAGCCCCGCTCGTCGCGCTCGTGGACCGAATCCTCGCCCGAAACGCCGAACTCAACGCCCTGCGCGAACTCGGCTACACCATCAAGCACACCCGCAAAGGCGAATCCGTGATCACCGTTCCCTACGATCACCTCGTCGCCGAACTCCAACGCGCCGACCCGTCCTACCCGGTTCTCACCCTGTTTCAAGCCCGCTTCGCCGGAGTCTGGACGCTCCCCGAAGCCTGCGCCGCCCGCCGCACCGACACCGCCATCTCCGCTCGCGTCTACACGCCCGTCCGGTTTCCGCAAACGCTCGTCCTCAAGCACAACCTCCTCTGGCTCGACGTGCCCGCCGACGACTTCCGCCGCTACCTGTCCCGCCTCCTCAGCCAGCCACGCTACACCGGACGCACGCTCGAAAGCCTCGAACAAGACGCCCTCGTCCCCGCCGACCCCGACGCCCTCGCGCAACTCTTCGCCGCCGAAGCCCACGAAATCGCCCGAATCCAGGTGATTCAGGCAGAAATCGCCGCCATCGACAACGAAATAGACAACCGCATCCTCGACCTCTACCGGATCACGGACCCCGCCGACCGCCAGCGCATCCTCGGTGCCGCCCCCCCGACCGAGGACGAACCGACCGACGATGTCGCCTCGGAAGCACCAATTGCGGCGTAGTCGGGTCGGACGCTAAAGGGTTCCGGTGTAAGCACTTCGTGCTGTAGACGCTTCGCGTCGGGGCGGCGGTTGATTGCCGAGCGAACGCCCGACTCCGGCGACGCGAAGCGTCTACAGCACGGAGTGCTTACACCGGAACCCTTCAGCGTCCGAACCTACTCCGTCATATGTGTCTATCCGAGTAACAAACCCCCATACGAAACCCGCCCAACACCCAACACCCATCACCTACAGGTCCCCTCGCCTGTTTGACAACAGCCCCGCCCCGCGATAACATGCAACGGTTAAAAACGCCGATCCAGCGGTTGCCGGTCAGGGGACTCCTGACCACGCGACGTGCGCTCTCCCTAGGGGTAGGGAAGCGTAGGTAGCAGCCGACTCCCAAACCACTGAAAAAAGGAAAACCCCATGTCATTGCCTGTTGAAACGGCCGCGTCCGTCGTCGCCGATTACAAGACCCACGAAACCGATACCGGTTCGCCTGAAGTGCAGGTTGCCCTGCTCACCGCGCGAATCACCCAACTTACCGACCACCTGCGTTTGCACAAGAAAGACCACCACACCCGGCGCGGTCTGCTCATGCTCGTCGGACGCCGCAAACGACTACTTACTTACCTCGCGGGCGTAGACATCGAACGATACCGTTCCCTCGTCGCCCGCCTCGGAATCCGGTCCCGGCTGTAATCCATTCCGTGACACGATCCCTCATCAATCACTAACCCGAACGGCGGACGCCCGCGTAAGCACCAGCGTCCGCCGTTCGCATATCAAGCGGTGTTGGGTGTCAGGTGTTGGGTGTTGGGTATTAGGAAACGGAGACGCTACAGCAAAGCCCTCCGGTCCTAACACCCAACACCCAATACCTAACACCCAACACCCAACACAAGCGTCGCGTAAAAGAAAGAACAAAAAACTATGTCAGTAACCACTGTCTCGATGGAACTCCCCGGCGGGCGAACCATCACCATCGAATCCGGCAAACTCGCCAAACAAGCCGGGGGAGCCGTCACCGTCACCGTCGGCGATACCGTACTCCTTTCCACCGCCACCATGAACGCCGAAGCGAAAGCCGGCATGGACTTTTTCCCGCTCACCTGCGACTACGAAGAGCGCAAGTACGCTATCGGCAAGATCCCCGGCGGGTTCATCAAGCGCGGCGGACGACCCTCCGACCGCGCCATTCTCACCTCCCGCCTGATGGACCGCCCGCTGCGCCCGCTGTTCCCGAAAGGTATGCGCAACGATACCTCGGTCGTCTCCATGCCCCTGTCCGTCGACCTGACGCACCTTCCCGACGTGTACGCCGTTCTCGGCGCGTCCGCCGCGCTCACCGTTTCCAACATCCCGTTCGACGGTCCCATCGGCTGTGTCCGCGTCTCGCTGAACGAGGAAGGCGGGTTTATCATCAACCCTTCGCAGGAAGAGCAGCGCGCGTCCAAACTCGACCTGGTCGTCGCCGGAACCGCGAAAGCCATCCTGATGGTCGAAGCCGGTTGTAGCGAGATCACCGAAACCGAAATGTTAGCCGCGTTCGACGCCGCCCACGAAGTGATCAAACTCCAGTGCGCGATGCTCGAAGAACTGCGCGAAAAAGCGGGTAAGGCAAAATCGTCGGTCAAGTTGCACGAGTACGACAAGGACCTCGTCAAAGTCATTGAGGACCGCTTCTCCGCCACGCTCCGCGCCGGTCTGCAGGACCCGGACAAGGCGTCCCGCGAAGCCGGACTCACACTCCTGATCAACGACGTGGTCGAGAAGATGCAGGACGAATACCCGGACCGCAAAGGCGACCTGCGCGAGTGCGCCGACAAGGTCGTCAAGGACCAACTGCGCGACCTGATCGTCTCCGAAAACAAACGCCCCGACGGACGAACGTCCACCGAAATCCGCCCGATCTCAGTCGAAGTCGGCTTGCTCCCGCGCGTCCACGGCACCGGATTATTCACCCGTGGTCAGACCCAGGTTCTCACCACCCTGACATTGGGTAGCGGCGACGATGCACAGACGATGGACACGCTGGAAGAAGAAGGAAGCAAGCATTATCTTCACTACTACAACTTCCCTTCGTGGTCGGTCGGGGAAGTGCGTCCGTCGCGCGGACCGGGACGCCGCGAAATCGGACACGGGATGCTCGCCGAGCGTGCGCTTCAGGCAGTTATTCCGGGGCGCGACATCTGGCCCTACACGATGCTCCTGACTTCGGAAGTTCTCGAATCGAACGGCTCTACGTCGATGGCATCCACCTGTGGCTCGACGCTCGCGCTTCTTGACGCCGGTGTGCCGATCAAGGCTCCGGTCGCTGGTATCGCGATGGGCTTGATCAACGAGGGCGATAAGTTCGCGGTGCTGACCGACATCCAGGGCATGGAAGACTTTTCCGGCGACATGGACTTCAAGGTAGCTGGGACCGAAGAGGGGATCACTGCCCTCCAACTCGACACAAAGATCCAGGGAATCCCGCGTCACGTGTTCGTTTCGGCGTTCGAGCAGGCGCGTGTCGCGCGTTTGTTTATTCTGGGCAAGATGAAGGAAGTCATTTCCGAGACGCGCCCGGAACTGTCGCAGTACGCACCGCGCATCATCACGATCTCGATTGACCCGGAGCAGATCGGTCTGATCATCGGACCCGGCGGCAAGACGATCAAGAAGATCACGGCGGATACCGGCGCGAAGATCGACATCGAGCAGGACGGCACCGTGCATATCGCGGCGGTGGACGGGTTGGCAGGCGAGCAAGCGCGAAAGATCATCGAGTCGATGACCAAGAATGTGACGCCCGGCGAAGTGTACGAGGGCAAGATCACGCGCTTCCTGCAATTCGGCGCGTTCGTCGAGATCGTCCCCGGCAAGGACGCGCTGGTGCATGTTTCGCAGATCGCGGACCCGGCACCATCCAAACCCGACGAGAACCTGAAGGTCGGCGACACGCTCCGTGTGCGTGTAACCGAGATCGACGGACAGGGGCGTATCAACGCGACGGCACGCGGCTTGGACGAACCATTTGACGCCGACAACCCGGAACCGGGTCGCCCGGCACGTGGTCCGCGCCCCGGTGGTCCCGGCGGCGGCGGTTTCGGTGGCGGCGGTGATCGCGGCGGACGCGGCGGCGGGGGCTTCGGCGGCGGAGACCGTGGCGGACGCGGCGGCGGCGGCGGTGGCTTTGGTGGCGGTGGAGACCGCGACCGTGGCGGCCGTCCCGGCGGTGGCGGCTTCGGCAGCGGACAGGGCGACGGCGGCAACAACCGCCCCGCCCCGAGCGACCCGATCACCCCTGCAGTGATGGAAGCGATGGCTCCGGACGCAAATACTGGCGGCAATAATGACGAGGACGGGGACGACATGCCCCGCGCCCGGTTCCGCCCCCGCCGTTAGTCTCATCGGATTTTGAACCGCCAAGACGCCAAGAACGCCCAGTTAGGAGAAGGGAAAGAGAAAAATATCTCTATACCTCTTCCGGACTTGGCGTTCTTGGCGTCTTGGCGGTTCAAAACTCTTTAATCGAAGTTGAGACCGCTTTTTTCCCAATCGGCGGTGAATGTGGCGATGCCGGATGTGGTCAGCGGGTGCTTGTACATCTGTTCCAGGACTTTGAACGGGATCGTCGCGATCTGTGCCCCGGCACGGACGGACTCGACGATGGTTTGCGGGGAGCGTATCGACGCGACCAGTACTTCGGAGGCGAATTCGTACTCGTGAACCATATTCACCGTGTCGCGCACCGCAACTATGCCCTCGCCGGATAGATCGTCCACGCGCCCGACGAAGTTCGAGAGAAATGTCGCCCCGGCTTTCGCGGCGATGAGGGCTTGGGAGACGGTGAAAAGTACCGTGACGTTGGTTTTGATGCCTTCCGCCGTCAGTTTCTTGACAACTTTCATGCCTTCCGGTCCGAACGGGATTTTGACGACTACGTTCGGGTGCCATCCGGCGACGATGTGCGCTTCCTTCAGCATCTGCTCGGCGTTGTCGCTGGTGACGACTTCCGCCGAAACCGGTCCGTCCACGATGGAGCAGATTTCAAGAATGGTTTGTTTGAAGCCCTTGCCTTCTTTAGCGAGGAGCGACGGGTTGGTGGTTACACCGTCTACGAGTCCCATTTCGGCTACCTGCCGAATCTCATCCAGGTTCGCCGAGTCAATAAAAAACTTCATACAATTTCGCCTCCGGGTGTGTTACGCAACTTGCGTGTCGCGGAAATTGTACCCGAAGGCGCGTCAATAGCGGACTACTCCTTGATGAGTTGACCGTTGATCTTTATCGTGAAGTCAAAGATACGCGTCTGCTTAATCAGCCACTTGCCGTTTTTCTTGATCCAAAAATCGCGATTTTGTTGAAAGGCGTCTCGGTAGGTTTCGATGCCATCCTCCCGACGCGTCTTGACCCACAGAACCTTTCGGGTCTCGACGGTAATTGTGTCGCCTTTCATTGTGAACACATTGACCTCGGTGTTGATCTTGACATCTGTAGCTCGGCGAACTAATTTCCGCAAACTGTCTTTATGATCGGAGAGCGTATGGTTCTTTCCGGTCTTGTCAATGTAAGAATAATCCACGGGCATAAACTGAACTGCCGCGTTGACATCGAACCGCTCCCAGGCACGATCCATTTTGCGGTAGTTTCCCTCGATCTCTTTACGTAGCTCCGCTACTTTTCGGTCTTCCGCTAGGGAGGGGCACGGCATAGGTTTGGGGATGAGGGTATCCTGCGCCGATGCGGGTGTGGTCATCAATAAAAATAGAAGAGGCAACGCGGCGATAACTGAGCGGCGGAAAATCATGTTCCAAAACTCCTTGAAAGAGATTCAACCTTTGCCCAAGTTAATCCTGTGTTAATCAGGTAATCCCCACGGATAAATTTCGATCTATCGAATCGCGGCAGTCCGGAAATTGGAGCCGTGGATTTACTCCTGAATGATTTGTCCATTGATCTTGATAGTTCGATCTGACTCGCGGGATTGCTTGATGCGCCAACCGTTTTTCGTCTTCATCCAGAAGTCACGGCTTTGACCAGTCGCGTCAAGGTCACTTTCGACTCCGTTATCATTCTTGATACGCATCAGGGAAGTGCTACGAGTTTCTACCGTGACAGTATCTCCCTTCGTGGAAAACTGAGTGATCTCGGTTTTGATCTGAGATTTGATCGCCCGCCGATAGATCATGGTGGCATTTTCCCGGATGGTTTTAACGCTCATCTTGGTTCCATCTCGTAGGATAATCTTGCAATCCGGTGCGATGTATTTGAAACCTCCGTTCATATCAAAACGCTCTGTTGCTCTGTCCATCTCGTTATAATAATTTTGAATCAGTTGTCGCAGTGCGGTCGCCTTCGGGTCCTCGGAAGCCGGAGGAAGCGTCAGCAAGGTTTCCTGTGCTGCAACCGGGTGTGGCAACGCAACCAGGAAAACCGATAAGAAAGCAAGCGTGATAGTAATAAATGGTGTGAAACGCATAGTTTGTGTAATCCTTTCGGCTGTTATTATATCGTTCGGCGGAGGTTTCCGCCGAAATGCGCACGGGTAACATCAGCATTGGTAGCTTGGTCTGTTACTTCAAAAACAATGAAACGAAACTTATATTTATCCACCTCCGCTATTTTTGCGGTATTCTTCGCGGTCACGCCTGGTGTAATCGCGCAAACCGGGGATCCGGCGGTACACCCCCCAACAAAACCTGCTTCAAAGTCGGTCACTGACTCCGGAAATCGTCTCGCAGTCCCGGTCCTGCTCACCGACGGTACCAATTCTGTCAAGCGAACCCGAAAGGAACTTGGCTTTACGCTTGTGTCGCAGTTGCCGGTTCGGTTCGCGGTCGATAAAGCGCGGTTGAAAGATGCCCTCGGCTCACTCGCGAAGAACTTTCGGGCAGAGGCGGTGAATGCCCGTCCTGTATTGTATAAGGGCGCGTTCTCGGTAAAGCCCGGGCAGTCGGCTCGTGCACTCAATGTCTCTACTACGGCAGAAATGATCGCAAACGCGGTGAGCGCGAATCCGGCGAAAACGCGATTCAATGTTTCTCTCGATAAGAAGCCTTCTGCTCTAACCACAGATCGCTTGAAAGGCATCAACGGCAAACTGGCTCAGTTTTCCACAGTTGCTTCCGGGACTGAGGCGCGGGATACCAACATAGCCATCGCCGTAAATGACATCAATGGCATTTTGCTTTCGCCCGGGGAGACGTTCTCCCTGAACGAGGTTGTCGGGCGTCGTACGAAAGCGAAGGGCTACAAAGAGGCTCCGGTATTCGTGAACGCGAAGAAAGTGCCGGGAGTCGGTGGGGGAGTGTCGCAGGTGACGGGGACGTTGTTCAACGCGGCGGCACTCGCGGGCTTGAAAATCGTGGAAGTCAACCCGCACTCACGCCCCGTCGCCTATTTGCCGCTCGGGCGCGACGCGACGGTTGCCTATGGATCGAAGGACTTGAAAGTCAAGAACGATACCGATGCACCGGTGTACATCACCTATACGTTTGCGAGCGACCGCCTCACGGCGACCTTTTGGGGCAAGAAAGTAGCGGGACAGAAGATTACGTTGCGCCCGAGCGTCCAGCGATTGGGAGTGGGCAAAGTCAACGTGCAACTATACCGGGTGACGAAAGTGAACGGGAAAGTGACGGGCAAAGAGAAACTGCTCTCCCACGGCTACCGCTGGAAGCCTGGAGAAGATTAATCACGTTTCTAGTGTTAGTCTCGTCCGGTTTGACGGGGATCTTCGATCCTCCGCTGGAAGCCTTCGGCTTGGTAATCCTGCGGATTTTGGGAGTCGTGCGGTTCGCGGGAGCATGTCGACCACCTAATCCGCAGGACTACCAAGCCGAAGGCTTCCAGCGGAGGATCGAAGATCCCCGTCAAACCGTCGCGCCGACATAATTCGCTACAAACCCAGTTCACCCCACAGAGAATCGACTCGCTTCTTGACTTCGCCTGACATTTCGATCACAGGGGGCCAGCGGCGCGTGAACCCTTCTTCGGGCAATTTCTGCGTCGCGTCGATCCCCATTTTGGAGCCGAAGCCGCTGGCGCGGGAGGCGTGATCCAACACGTCAATCGGTCCCCGAACGAACGTCGTGTCGCGCTCCGGGTCGATGTTGTTGGCGAGTACCCAGAGAACCTCATTCAGGTTCTGCACATCGACCCACTCGTCAACGACGACGATGATTTTGGTGAACATCATCTGTCCGAGTCCCCAGATTGCGTTCATCACTTTTTGCGCATGTCCGGGGTACCGCTTGCGAATCTTGACGATACACAGGTTGTGAAAAACACCTTCGACCGGCAGGTTGTAATCGATCAACTCCGGCACGAACAAACGCACCAACGGCAGAAAGATACGTTCGGTCGTTTTACCGAAGCCCTGATCCTCAATCGGGGGACGGCCGACAATCGTCGCCGGATAGACCGCGTTCTTGCGCCGCGTAATCGCCGTGACGCGGAAGACCGGATATTCCTCTTCCAGCGTATAGAATCCGGTGTGGTCGCCGAACGGTCCCTCGGTGCGCCGTTCGTTCGCGGGGACGTAGCCTTCGAGGATGATTTCGGCGTCGGCAGGAACCTCTAACGGCTGTGTGATGCACGGCACCAACTGCACGGGAGCCTTGCGCAGAAACCCCGCGAAGACCATTTCGTCGATCATGTCCGGGAGCGGGGCGGTAGCGGCGTAAGTCAACGCCGGATCGCCGCCGAGCGCGACGGCGACCGGTATATCTTTGCCCTGCGACTCGTATTCGGCGTGATGGCGCGACCCGACTTTATGCCGTTGCCAGTGCATCCCGGCGGTATTCTTATCGTAAATCTGAATCCGGTACATTCCGACGTTGCGCTTACCCGTCCGCGCCTCCTTCGTGAAAACGAGGGGGAGCGTGACGAACCGTCCGCCGTCAAGGGGCCAGCATTTGAGCACAGGGAGTTCCAGCAGATTGACATCGTCGCCCGTTTGCACGATCTCTTGGCACGGCGCGGGACCGTGGACTATTTTCGGCGCGGTGTTCTGTCCGATTTTGGCGAGACCGGGGAGCAGGGCAGCTTTCCCGAGAAGCGTTTGCGGCATGTTGCCAGGGAGTTGCACCAGCCGCTCTATCTCCTTAGCGATCTCCTCGACATCCGAAACACCGAGTGCCATTGCCATCCGCTTCATCGTCGCGAACGTCCCGATGGCGACCGGGATCGTGCTACCCTTCGGGTTCTCGAACAACAGCGCGGGCCCGCCCGACTTGACCATCCGGTCGGCGATCTCTGTGATCTCATACACCGGGTCAATAGGCGTTTTGATCCGTTTCAATTCGCCCGCCGCCTCTAACCGGTTGATAAATTCGCTAAACCCGCCCGCGTATGCCATACTATTTCCCAATCGTCTGTGGGCGAACGAGTTTGTGAACCCGTTCACAAAGTGATGTACCGCAGTGTATCTTTACGAACGGGGATTGTAAAGCGATACAGACGGGGAGGATTAACGTTAATGGCGATGCCGAAAAAAGGTTCGCGTTCTATTGTGGTGGACGAGGTGCCGTATCGGTTTCGGATTAGTGGCGATAATGGACGGGGAATTGCAAATTTGAAAGTCGCTGTGGAAGCCGTCGCGGACGGGAATTTGACAACGCTGGTTGTAGATACGTCGGTACTTACCCCGATTGATATTTGGCTTTACATAAACAATCCGGAGGAAAATAAAAAAGCTTTGGAAACCCGGACAGTGTACATCACGACTGCGGTGGTCGAAGCCTACATCCGGCAAGCGTTGGCGAAAGGCTGGAAGCCGACCGAGAAAGGCAAGCCATTCGCTCTGGTGGCGGACGCGGCGATGGCAACGGGGAAGACTTAACACGGTAGCGGACGCTGAAGGGTTCCGGTGTAAGCACTTCGTTTCGCAACTTCGCATCCGCCGGGAGCGTATCGCGGGCGATTCGCTCCGCCAACGCC